>JAICFW010000054.1 GCA_025923455.1 Nitrososphaeraceae archaeon
ACAGCGTTCGTAGGATTGTCTTGCTACCTTATTCTAGTAGGAATTTATTCTTCAGCGTTATCTGCATCGCATGATACAAAACTGCGTGAATCTATAAAAGATCTAGCAAAAAGTGAATCAAAATTATTGGACAGTATCGGAAGGGCAGAAACTATAATTGGAAAATCAGACGCTGTTAAAGAAATAGAAAACAGAGTAACAAAATTGACAAGAGAATATAGCGAAAATGCTATGAGTGAAACAGGAATATCATCTTCTCTTACAGAACAGGATGCTAAAGATTATTTGGTGCAAGTTTTAGAAGAAATAAAATCCAAGGAAGTTAAAAAATGATTTCTAAACAATTAAACTAATCACAATTTTCTACAGAGTGAAATTGGCAAACGAATGATTTACTAAATGAAATAGCATTGTGTTACTAATATTATAAGGATACAAGTACGTTCGGTGGGAACCAGGTGGAATTTCACACGGGTTCGGTGGGATTCGGACCCACGACATTTTAACCCTAATTAGACTGGTTAAGAGCCAGACGCTCTACCTGGCTGAGCTACGAACCCATAAAAGTTGTGTGTTTAGGTTGTGGTATTTAAATTAAACTTGAGTGCCATTAGAAAAGTCTACTTCAGGCACTTGCAAGAATTATGAAAAGGTCTGGAAAAACGGATATTGATAACCAGGTTAAGTTCTATGGCTGAGCAACTTTCTGAACTTGATTATCTTTTATTATTTTGATGATGGTTTCTGACACTGAAAGTTTTGCTTTTTCTTTTTCTTTGAGAATTTCTCGATATGCATCGAGAGTTATGTAAACTGGTATTGAACCTGTCCCTTCTAGAAGTGCTTTTACTCTATACAAGCCGTTTTCAATTCCTCGTTCAGCTATTTTCTTGAGTTTTATTTTGTCGATAAATCCTCCCAATGGCCCCATCGGCATATCATAATCTACTTTTATGCTTGTTTTGGTTTCCTTTTCTCCTATTGGTTCAAAATTTACTGTGATTATCCATCTCTTAAACGGTCCTTCAATCATTTTGGCCACGATTTTGCGGTGAGGAATGTATTCTGTTGTCTCACAATCCCACTCTAGTCTCTTTCCATCGAAATCTCCGCTTATTCTGAATATTGTCCCAACTCCAAATCCATTTTTTACTTCAATAGGTATTACATTCAAACCCATATTCTCAGGAAATTGATCTGCCATGTGTTCAGGTCTTGCAAAATAGGTAAAAACTTCGCTAATAGGAGCATTAATTTGCATGCTCTTATCGATCGTAGTCAATGTAAGATTCAGGATTTGCTAAACTGGATTTAAAGGTTTCTTAATCGCCTCTACTATATACAGAAATAGAGTTTAAGCTGATCTTTGACACCCCGATCATAATATTAATCAGTCCAAATTGACTCTGGATGTCCACATATAACAACTAAAATTGAAGGGATTTGGAATCCACTAACCAGCTACCTCAATTGAAAAGATGATTGCGCAATAGGGTGATTAGTTAAGTAGTCTATCAGCTGTGAATTGTCTTGAAGCATCTTTCTTTAAACTTTAATTTATCAAATATCAAACATCTTAATTACAAGTTTGTGTGAAAAAATGTAATTCCAGATCCTATTATTCTAACATTCCCAACTATGCAAGGCAATTCTGTTACTGCATATGATAATAAATTACTGCAATGGATTTTTGTTTACTATTTCATCTAAACAATGTACTATATCTTGCTTGGTAACTTCAATTGGATTATTGTCAAGATGTCCTCTATCAGGCATAATTACGTCTGCGGCTTCATCAAGTGATTGTTTTAGCGTTAGTTGCTCAAATTTCAGCTTTTGACACACTTTCTTAAATCTCTCATAGTATATTGATTTATTAAATTTATGTGCAACTGTAGTACACGAAGATAGTGAATATCCATGAGGAACTCCCTCGTTAGAAAATACATAAGATAAAGCATGTCCCAGTGTAGTCGAAGAGTTTCCAAACCCGATTCCCGAGAGCATAGCACCGTAAGGTAACAGATCTTGCTTGTCATTCATAATCGCGTCTTCAAGTATCTCAAAAGCTTCTTTACAAAATAGTTTGGTAAAGGGGTTTCCTAATTTGCTATCATATCCTTCGGATGCCTGGGCTAATGCGTCGCACGCAGAATTTCTCATAATATTAAATGGAGTTCCAGGAAGAAAATAGGGATCAACAATGGCAGCATCGGCCAAAAAAGCTTCGTCCTGTAATAGTTTTTTCTTGTGATCAAAACTAACTACGGCATATGTAGTCATTTCGGCACCAGTTCCAAAAGTAGTTGGAATGAGAATCTTTGGAATCCCGGTTAATTTTCCAAGATATTTACATACATCCATCGAGCTACCTCCGCCAAGTCCGATATATGCAGAAATTTGTTTGCCTTCATATTTTCTCTTTATTTCTTCTATTGTTTCAATAGCAGGATCAGGTGTTATCTTGTCGTATATTTCGTATTTTTTAAGTCCCATATAGCTTAACCATTTCTCATAGATATCGGGAGTAGTTGTAGTTATTACAAGAGAATTTTCGGGATATTGAAATTCACTTGCGGCATTAGCTCCATAGACTATTTTCCTTGGCATCATTACTTTCCACATATCCCTTGTGCTATGCCAATTAGTATTATGTTTTACTCTGATGGATTAATTACGCGCATATTCGGTGAAATTTTTTTTGAAATTTCTTTTGCATCCAAGAACACAGTAAGAATCATGACAAATAATATTAACCCCATTCCCAAATGCATTGTCACAAGAAGTGCATGCAATTTTTCAACAATAACAAATGCGCCAAGTGTAATTTGTCCTACTACAAGTGCGGCTGCTATCATTGATGCTATTTTTGTAGATCTGGATGTTTCTTTTGATCTAAAGGTAAAAAACATGGTCACAAAAACCATTATGCCAGTTGTAGCAGCTACAGTTCTATGAAAATATTCAATGATAAACTCCTTCATTGGTATAAGACCTGCTGGACAAAGAGGCCAGTCAGGACAGCTAAGTCCTACTCCTGATGAACTAACATATCCTCCGATAAAGATTAGCGCAAATAGTATCGATAGGGTAGAAAAGGAAATTTTAGTTAGGAGCATTTTATTTTGAAGTTGATATACAGACTCTCACTCATGTTCTTTTGAATCAAACTCTATTTGTAATTTCCAACGCTACTGTACTACTAGTTTGCCCATCATGTATGGATGAACAGTGCAATAGAATGGATATTCTCCTGGGTTAATGTTGGTGGTTTCAATGTCTGCTGTTGCTCCTGCCTCTAAAATACTTGTATCAAATTGCTTTGCACTATT
>JAICFW010000055.1 GCA_025923455.1 Nitrososphaeraceae archaeon
TCACCCTCATTACCTTTCGGGTAACTATTACCATAAAATGAAATACCTTGCAACAATGCGGAAGCACAGTTTCCGACACCGGCTATTGCAACTTTCACTTTCTTGTTCACACTATTACTATTACCGCTCATGACAGCTTGATTTACCTATTTATTTAAACAATATATGTGTATTCGCACGTTTAAGCTCACCAATTTTACTGAACAAAATCCTATTTGTATTTAAAAAAAATATTTTAATCATTGTAACCAAGTGAACACAATAAACCACCAAAATTTACTATTTCATCTTTGATTGATGTCTCTTCTATCCATAGGCCATAACTGTAATATCCAAATCAGTTGCTATCAATTATTTTACAACTAATACGGGACAATGAGCATAAGTTACCACTCCACTAGCTACACTGCCCAACAGCATCTTTTGAAAACCGCTCATTCCTCGACTGCCTGTTACAATCAGATCCATTTTATTTTTTTCAGCGTATTGTATAATGGCCTTTACAACAGATGCATTTCCAACAAGAACATCTGTTTTAACAGTGATGTCATTTTTTATTGCCTTATTTTTAATCTTGTCGACTAGACGCTGTGCGTGCTTCTTTTCTTTAGACTCAATTTCATTCATTCTGCCCACATTGACATATCCTAAATCAAGATAGGTTGGAGGACGAACAATGTATAGAATGGTCAAACCTGCTCCAAGATTTTTGGCTAACTCAATTGCCTTGTAGGCACCATGAGCCGCAGGTTTGGAACCATCGACTGCTACCAGTATCTTCTTTATGCTCATATTTGGAACTTTACCAAAATCCTAAATATTATCGTTATATTTGAATTAGAAATTTAAACCACAAAAAATGCCACTAAAAAACCCCTGTCAACTGGCTCTAAACGGCTTAATTTAGCTTTCAACCGAGTGCGTTTATTGTGTCGGTGCTACAGTATTACAACTGCGATTAGCTTTCTTCCTGAAGATATAATAAATGTAAAAATCAACGAGAGTATATTCCTCTAGTTTTTTTTGAGACTGTAACATAAGAAGATTCATTATTCGAAACGACGACTCAATGAGTTACAGAACATTCCCTTAAAAAAGACCAAACTTCATACAATTATTTATTTGATGTCCTCAGACTTTGTTTCAAAGGTTATAACATCATCAATTTGACTATGTTAAAAAAAAATAAGGATATTTGTTAATGCTTCGACTAACCACGACGTATACATTCTAGACACCAAATCATTGGGGTAAGCACACCATCTCCTCTTTCCTTATGAACTTCTATCAGTATGTCAGGGCGTATTTTCCCACATTTGTCACATTTTCCACTGTAACTCAAGGACATAGCAGAACCAAACACACTGTTCCTAAAAAGTTTAAGCAAATAACATACAGAAGACGATGTATTCTTTGACATGGAGGATTTTGAATTGAATCAAGAGTGACTAAAACAGAAGAATTTATCTTCAACTTATGAACTAAGTAAAATGATTAAAACTAAGCGTATCTATGAACCTAAAGATGATTCAGATGGGACCCGGATTTTAATTACTAGAAAATGGCCCCCGGGTCAAAAGAAGGATCGTTTCGATGAATGGATTAAAGATTTGGCTCCAAAGGAGGACACGCTAAATAAATGGCAGGACAGCAAAAGGACTGAGGAAGATTGGAAAAGATACACAGTTATGTTCTACCCTCAAATGAAAGAAAGTGAATCAGTTGATAGAATTGAAGAGTTGCGTCAACGTTCAAACAACGGAGAAACGATAACACTTTTGTGCTATTGTGAGAAAGGCGAACACTGTCACAGGTATATTATAAAATCCATGATTGATAATTCGCGTTCAGTTATTGGAAGCGATTGACGTGAATTTGCCTGAAAATTAAATAATATTTGAAGTAATTGTTCGCTTTAGAGTGTGACTAATATATTAAATTGCGTTAACCTCGTGAATAGTAATTACGCCATTTCCTCCAATAATTCTTTTTATTTCAGGCAACAACGGTTCAATGTTTAACTTCTCATCAATAACTTCTATAACAAGAGGCATGTTATCTTCTGATGTACTTGTGGATCTTTTTCGTTTCCCAAATCCATCCACTCCAGACCAAACTGTGCAACCAGAAATATTATTTTGCAAAAGTAAACTAATTATCAACTCGTGAAGTCTTTTACCCTCAAACTTATCATTTCTCTTTATTCTTATTATGAGAGAGATCATCTTTGTTCGCATACTATCATCATATCGTATTGTAAAAAGTTATCTTGGTGTCTGTCGCTAATAAGGGAAAAACGTATAGAATCAAAACTCAAGTCAACACTACTCTACTAACAGTCCCTAAAAGGCGACCAAATGTAATTATTTCACTATCAACACCGGACAATGGGCATATTTAGCACTCCGCTAGCCGCACTACCTATCGAGTTTTCTGAATCCAGCCATTCCCCTACTTCCGATAACAATCAAATCAACATTGTTGACTTTTGCGTAGCCTACAATATCACTGACGACCGAGGTATGACCAGAAATAACGTCCATGCTGATGTTCACATCCTTTTCAGCTGCATTTTGTCTCACTTTATCTACAATCTTTTCGCTTTCTTCCCTGATTTTTGCCTTAATTTCCCTTGATCTTGCGGATTTAGGTGAAATTGCCATTCCCAGATCCTTATACCTTGGGTCGATAACGTGTAAGCAATCAATTCTGCATCAAATTTTTTGGCAACGTCAATAGGGTGAATGCTAGCTTTGAAAGATGGTTTGGAGCCGTCTAGGGGAACACAAGTATTCTTTTAATTTCCAATAAGTTTGAATTAAGTCTGTGATTTTTATTAATTTTTCATTTTTGTCTTATATTAATAAACCACTTAATCGAGGGAAATTCTCATTACATTAATAACGTCGTCTTGTCATTCTATTGATCCCATTTCAGATTTTAGGTCGGCAAGAGTCAAACAGGATATC
>JAICFW010000056.1 GCA_025923455.1 Nitrososphaeraceae archaeon
GCCTTCATGGTGGCATTTTCTTGTTGCTCTTGATCAATCCTAGAGTTAACAACATCAGCAATTATGTCATTTATGCTAGTAACCTTGTCTGAAATCTCTGTTTGTGATTGAGTTCCAGATTCAAAAGCGTTACTAAAATTATTCAATGCATTATTGAGCTCAGTTGCAAGACGAGAATTTCTTTCTGAAATCTCTTCAGTATCATTTGAGGTCAATTGATTCACTACGTTTTCGGCATGTTCTTTTGCTAGTGCCGGGTCACTTGAAAATTGGTCTAATGCCAGTTTTGATTCTATTTTTATCATTTCGATTTTGGTCAATAAAGAGGCGCTTTCGTCTCCAGAAAAAGTATGGCTGTACACAGACCTGTTCACGGTTGGACTGATCATAATCAGTAATGCCAGTAGAGGTATAGAATAGTACTGTAATTTTATCATTCAGGTAGATAGCAGTTCAACATAATAAGAGCATTATGGTACAACAATCGAAATCTCTTCCTGCGCTAAAAAATGATTATAACTTTGAAAAATGTACTACAGTCTATATTTCGTCAAGGTTTCTAAATAATAGACAATTATATGAAACACAAAAAAATCATAATTGGGTCTATTGTTACTGTTATCATATTTGCCATTTCGTACACTGCATCTTACTATAAGACATTGACAGATGAGCATCAATTAACTTTAAAAAGAAATACTATATTCGAATATCTTGGGAAAATAACAATACCAGTTCTTCTAAGGAATTAACCGAAAAAATTAAGAGATCACACTGACGAACATCCACTTTAAGAGTTATCTCATAAATTCAAATTCCCAACCGGCTCACGTAGGTCTATTCTAATACAAGTTTGAATATTCTTTGTAAGGTGGGTTGTATTTGACCGTGAATTATTCCACTAATATCATTAATTGTACTTTTTTCGCTCAACCTAGTCCTAAGATCAATAAAAGCAGTATTCAAAAATTCGATGTCTTTGGGGTTAAGGAACTCTTTTACTTCCGTGTTAAACCTCTCTGTGGTTACATTTGCAAGGTTAAGTCCTCGATAATATGATCGTATGTCATTTATTGTATTATTACTATGACTACTTGTTGAGTTGGACGTCGATGAAGAATTCTGAGAATGCAATTCTTTCATCACACTGTGTTCAGACATATTCATTTTGGAACTTGTTGTGTCGTATGCTTTAGAATAATATTCAATAATTTTATTCAAATCCAAAGAGATTGCAAGCGATTGTATAGTTGCATTTTCAAGATCTGATTTGTCTATCCTAGCTGAAATGATTTCATCAATAGTGTCTTTAATCATGATTGCCTCATGTTCTCCGATTCCCCCATTTCCATTACGTAACTTCATTATTGAGGATGATAGAGTAGTGCCTAGACGTTGATTTTTTTCATTGATTTCCTTCATTGTTGAACTGTTAAGAAGCAAAGATGCATCGTTTGCATATTCTGTTATTAATGTCACGTTGTCCCCGTTTGCTCTTATCGATAAAATGACGCTCTTTAGATCATCCATCAAAGAAAGAAATACCGAATCTTCGTTTGGTGTGAAGGTATGTCCCTGGACTAAACCAGAAAAAGAAAGTACTCCCACTGTCGATAATAGTATTAGTTTTACATGTTGGAAAGACTTCATAACTTTTGGAAGTATGGGATTAAATTTTATTTTTACGCTTCAAGTATAATACAATAATAGCTATAACCACTAATGCTGGCACCAAGTAGTATAAAATTCGCTCATTGGTGGGTATTATCTGATTTGGGTCTGTAGTTGAAATGTCGAAATCTGCAGAAATTGGGTTTTGAGAATATACAGGATCACCGTTTATCCTAACCAATAATGAAATTTGGTAATCTCCAATCTCCTTAAAAGTATGTGGGATAGTAATATCACTAAGCTCATAGAACTTGAATGGAATATCCGTAATAATTGAACCATTTTCCCTATTTTTGATTAAGAGTGACGCAAAGATATTATTAACATTTTGATTTTCCTTATCTAGAATACTAAAATTTAGTAAAGTTGAGTTATCACCAGCAAAAGGAAGGGGTGGATATGGCGCAAATACTATTTGGTAGTTTCCAATATTCTTGGTTGTTCCAAAGAAGTGACCAGAAGTAAATTGTGAACTAATATTTATACTAAAACATAGCAAAACGAGGAACATTAAAAGATGTTTAAAACAGAATACTTTTTGTAAGGACATAAACATTCTGTGTTAAGATCTTTATATGATCTTATTTTTAATTCATTCCATTTCGTTTTAACAGAAAAATATATGACTACTGGTTGCAAACAAAAAAAAACGTTAATCAAGCCTTGCTGGCTTTCTATCTCGTAGTAAAGAATACAAATATCCTGCCATCACTATTGCTGCAATACTGATACCAAGGGTAGTTAATAATACCAAATATGAAATACCTGAATCAGCTTGTAGCCTGTCAACAGATTGTTGAATGCCAAGAATTTCATTTTGTGATTTATTCAAATCATCTCTACTTTTTTGAATGTCATTTGAGAGTTTACTGATACCATCCTGGACTTGCTGATTAATATTGTTAGTATTGGTTGTATCTATTGAACTATCGGGGAATGAGAAAATGGATTTTGATTCTACATCTTCTATTTTGAATTCGGTATCCACTTTTTG
>JAICFW010000057.1 GCA_025923455.1 Nitrososphaeraceae archaeon
TCATCTTCCAATATGCTTTTCCTCTGTGTTGTAGCATCTGTAAGGAACTAATGAGATATGACATTAAAGCCTCCTTGTCTGTGGTACAGTTAGCAATTGCAAAAATACCGGCCAAGGGTAGACTTATGATCATAAAAGAAATTAAGTCTTGTGTTTAGACGAAGTATTAGATTATTGTGAATACATATCTCAAAACATTAATTTATTAATCTTTGTAATGAACTAACGAGAGAAATTTAACGAATTTGAGCTCAAACTGCAAATTAACTACATGACAGCGGGTTATTCATACTTATATCAAGCAACAGTCAGGAATTTGTGGGAATATGGAAGGCAAGAATTTTATGCGAGTTACCCTTATAAGATTCTGGTAGTTTTTGAAAAAATATGATGATTTCTCGAATATAGTAACAAATTGGCTGGTAGAATCTGAATTATATAGGGAAGAATTTGAAAATTACAGTCAAGCCCTTTCCATGTTTACTAAAATATTGAGGGACGGAACACAGGTCATTTTGTATGAAATAAAGAGGAATCGAGTAGATAGGTCTATTTTAAAGAAAACTCCGTTACTCAATTCTAAAAAAGCTAAAGCCAAACCGAAATCATTTAAGAAAGTCATTGCTGGAAAATTGAAAGACAGTTCTAATGATCATTCAACGAGCAAAATCAAATTGAAGGGCTTTAAGATGAGGATTTTTCTTCTCATCCTAGTCTTAGCTGCATTTATAATTCTAACGTTTATAATGAATAGTATTGGCGGAGAACAAGAAGTCGCTAGCAAACTTAATCATGTTTATTTATTGAGAATTGGTAACGGTAATCCAACTTAATTTTTTGACCATAATTAGATTTTTCTAGGTTCGTCACCTTAGGTGATTTGTTTGCTCCAATTGGTAATATCCTAAAAAGTTTTATCAAGTTCGAAATGTTTGATATAGCTTTCAATTCAATTAAACAAGATATTAGATCAATAGATATTTCAAAACTGTACTGGTCGTATTTAATCGGAAGAGTTCATCAGCGTTTTAGCATTTACTTTGGTACGTTGACCGTGAATTGATAATTGAAAAAGGGGTTACACTATAAGAGGTTACTTTTTAATGCAGAACGCTTTATGTGCGAGTCTGATAGGATAGAAACTGGTCAGGTCCCGTAAATCACACTACATTGGTAGTATAACTAGTTACTCTACAAAGAATAATAAGATTCGCATCGGCGGGATTGAGTAAATTCTGTAATCCATCCAGAAAATAACAAATCACTCATCCATGCATTACTTGTCATAACAACTTGTGCACACACTACTTATGATCTGTTTTGATGTGCATCGCCATTTTTCTATTGTTATCGAAATTACGTCCACATATTCTGCATTTAGTTTTGTATTTTCTTCCTGCAAGATAAACCGCCAAATACATCAAAATGATACCAAGACCCCACATAAAAGTAAAGTGCACATTAAACCTTAAATTCTTTAAAGATGCCTAGTCTATTTTAAGTTCTGACGTCGTATACTGACTAAAGTGTAAGTAGAACTAGAACCTTAACAAATGAAGCGGACGAACTTCAGGTATTCCAAAAGGAGATGGAACCTGCAAAAGAATCAAAGGAATTAGGTTCTCCATTAAGGAACTAGAAATTGAGAACGAATATGATGAAATGATAATGAAGAACCGTAAAGACCGTAGTTAAAGAACTTTGTATATTCGAAAGTAAAATTAACGTATAATACCATGATATAAGCATGCCCCGCGACTATGACGAGTACTACGAATGTCACTATCCTCGATTAAACCACCTTACTGTAAGCATGAAATGGATTATCCATGAAATGCTCTTGTAAGGGATTTAGAGAATAGGAAAATAGAACTGATGGCCCAGGAGAGTGACAACCATGAACACGGAAACAATCCATCAAACCTTTTTCTCTCATTATGCTCATGCCTGTCTCAAATACCGTCACAACCTGTTTATATATTATAAAATGAGAAAAATAATGTGGAGCAAAATCGAATTTGGGAAGTTACTTCTCTCTTGTTCATCGGATTATTCCTTATCAATTTGAAGTCCGGTGTGTACGCACAAGACGAAAATGAAACACTTGTGATGTTTAGAAATCATACAAATGAATCAACTTGGGCCGGGACGAATGTAAGTAATGCAATCAATGAAAGTGACGAGATTGCTGACGATATTGCATCTGGTATATTCCCATAGTCGGTGATTTTAAGTTAAAACTGGTGTATAAAATTTGCACTATTCGTATTTCGATGTTCCTGTGATTATTATTCCGGCCAGCAACAATAGCATATATCTTCGGGTTTAAATATGATCTCCTATAAATTAAAGTAATGGCGGATCAACCAATAATGTATCCAATTGCAGCCGGTATTTTGCTTATTTAACCTTTTCACTATTCTTTATCAGGGCTAAATATTCTAAAAAAAGAGAGCGTAAATTAGATACTCTAAAAAAGACCAAAATAAACTGGATGATTGAACCAAGGTTTAGTCGACTGCCATAAAGATCGGTTAGGCATAAATTATTAATCTCAATCTCTTAACCGTTGATCTTCTACTTAGTTTAAGGACTTGGGTTAAATAGTAAACCTGTTTTCATTGTATCCCTAATTGTGATCGTCTCCCTTGGTATCTACAGAGACGATAGAGCATTAAGAAAGGCGGGTATGGAAGGGATAAAGGATTGGTACAAATCCATATTCTCCTCTGGCTTTGGTCCTCGAACGGGTATTAATGGTTCGGCATATCAACCCCTGACGTTCTCTTGTATTAATTGTGGTAACGAGCATAATGAAACTGCATGTCCTAACTGTGGTTAAAAGGGAGTTGGAGCTGTGTGATATATGAGGGAATAAATTTGGTCTTACATCCATAAATTTTCACAGTCAGATTCGGGCCGGTAGAGGATTTGTTCTATCCATAATTTCAATATCATAAATCATAATATAAATTCTCAGGGGCTAAGAAGAAAGCGCGGAATAGCATAGTTTCAGAAATCTGTCAGGCCCTAGGCTTATTACGTTTCCTTCTATTAAGTTTAGCATACTTCTTACTTCGATATCTCCTCGAACTATAGGCATGCGTTCTTTTCTCATTGATCTTGCCCATTTGGATGTTGATCCTCAGGATCGATATAAAACAGTTGCATGATGATTCTATGGGTAAACAGTCGGGTTTACATATTTACAAGCAAATATAAAAATAATCCAATTCTGAGGGGGAATATAACAAATTGAAATGACCGTCCAATGAGTTTTCAGTGTGAATGTGGTGGAGGTGCGCTACCTTTTGATAGTTCTTCATTAAACGTACCATCTGCCTTTTCATGATATTCCAAGTTCGCTTGGTCTACCTTGATTGCTTGCGGAGGACAAACAGATACGCAAGCCATACACCAGATACAATCATGTTCCCGAATAGGATCTGATTTGTCTGTATAGTCTTTCCTTAAATCTTTCATAGAGTTCTCTCCTGTTCCTTGGCTAGCAGCATTGGCCATTTCTATTGCTGGGACATCTTGTTCAGTCCTATACCATTGAAACACTTGGACGGGGCATGCTTCAATACACGCACCATCAGCGTAACACGAATCCCAATCTACTGCAACCATAGTACCATGAACACCCAAAGGAACATATTCTTCTCCCCTTGACTTGTATGCTTCTTGGACTTCAGTCTTTGTTGCTGATTCGGCGTCTGATCTACCAGGGCCCCATACAAAGTGAAAGTGTTCACCATCCGCATGTTTGTGCTTTCCTATTACCTTTTGATTCTTTGGAAAATCTTGATCGATCGGCATGACTATATTGCAACTGCGAATGATTTAAGCATTATATTATTTGAAAGGAAGTAGAAGTAAAAAGAACATTGATAAATTATATTAATAGATAATAAGTGCGCCTCAACTGATGGGCCACAATGTGATGGAGCACAATGTGATGGGCCACAATGTGATGGGCCACAATGGATTGCATATATGGGGCCAAATAGCATTAAAACAAGTGTATGAGTGTTACGAAAGTTATTGGTCAATAAATTATAAAAAGTTAAATGGATGGGCATAGAACGCCTATAGACACTATGCCTATCCAACGGATTTACGACCTTTTGGAGAAATCCGAGTGATTATATTCAAGATCAAAGTATTAAAATTTTTATATCTAAATCTGACGGGAGGTGCGAATAGTTTCCCTATCAAGGACTACAGACAAGGACCTCCCACCAGTTTGTTTGAAAGTTGATATACTATTCCAAAGCATATTATAAAAAATTTACCCCTTTCCTTAAGTCTGGACCATCTTGGAATCAAGATAACGGTGCAAATTCCTTCCGCATAGACAAAATGTTTCAAAAGTTCCATCCTTCTTGTCAGAGACATCTTGAAAAAACACGAGACGACTGGGTACACGTCATACGAAGTTGGTGGCTTAGGTGGCAGGGGCATATGCGGTCAAGGACCGACGTGCAGGTTGCTACACCTGAACAATTCACTTGATTGTGTATGAGGAAAAAATACCACTGGTAAATGTTGTCACTGGTAAATGCTGTCACCATAGTGGAGTATATCGCCTCAATGCAAATTCAGACAAATCTTTCGGATAATCATAGACGGGGTTGATCACCTTTCTCAAGCTTCTTTGCATAATTTCAGGATAATAGACCATTTAGGGGAATTGAAGAAAGAAGATGTAACCTCTTTTCGAATTCGTGCCATTCCGTAACAATTAAGATTCATCAACCCAACCCCAGAAATTATAATTCGAGTTGCCTGCCCCCTTTACCTGCAAGGTTCAAATCCCACTGTTTCCAAAGTAACGAAGGATCCCGAGTCATACTCCCAGTAAGCCTAATTCATTTTAGTCTGTTCTGCTTAGTGTTAATGCAATTATTATGTGAAAATACAATTTAAATTATGAATCTTAATAATCATTATGAGTGCTAATCGGGTTAATTGGTAAGGCAAATGTAGGTAAGTCTACTTTTTTTTCGGCCTCTACAGATAATATTGTGAATATTGCGAATTATCCATTTACAACAGTGA
>JAICFW010000058.1 GCA_025923455.1 Nitrososphaeraceae archaeon
ATCTTTTCTATCAGAAAGCGGTATCTTGACATTAATAGCAGGACTATTTATTTCACCGCCGCTGACAGTTTGGAATGTCCCGGTCGACAAAGTTTTCTTAGCGCCTGAGCCTATGCTGATTTTATTCTTACCATCGTTATCGATATTACCTTCGACACAAGAATAAGATTGCATTTGATTTGTTATAGGATCGAGGGCATAAGCGCATACAAAGTACTCATCTCTGCTACCAACCGAAACGATATCGTTCTTTTCGTTGAATTCAAAAGACACAGTCGCGCTATTTGAATTCAAATTGTCACCGGTCAAATACTTGGTTCCAGTCTCTCCGTTAGCAGATGCAACAACCTTAAGTTTCTCAGGATGGCTGAGGCTTTTTAGATCTATTTTAGCGTCCACTGAAAACTTTCCTGCCGCAAATATATGATTAGAATTGATGAAACTTGATGACAACATTAGAGAAAAAACCAATAGAGATATTGAAATTATTATTTTATTTTTTAAATTAGCGTTTCTCATTCCTTATTTTCTAACGAATTTCAAGTATATAATTCGGATGGAACCCTCATCTAGAACGTACTTCTCTTGATTATTTAGGCAATGATAAAATATAAAAAAGTTAAAACCTGCCTGGGATTCGGACGGCTAGATAAAAAACATCCTTCCTCCCAAACAGGCTTAAAAGAAGGATTACTAATTGAGTAAAAGAAAAATAAATAATTGAGCTGAAATTACTATTACGAAAAAATATTATAAAAAATTTACTTTCCGATGGATGTTCGCATTTTATCCAATTGTTTGTAATGTTCAAAGACAATGGACATAAGAATCGGTTCCAATAACACAGGTCTAACCGCGTTACTTCCCGCAGAATTATACAATTGTGGATAACAAAGCATTTCATCAAAGAGTTTTTTGTCCTTTCTGTTCAGCATTTCTCTAAAAGGTTTCCATCTTGCTTTTTCAATTTCTGTGGCAATTCGATAAGAAGGTACTGTTCTACCCATAAGATCAGATTAATCTTATTTAATTTAAAATCTGAATGACCTATAAGGGGAGGAGGGTAAATCATTTGGGCGACACAAACACCTCTTAAAACGTAGGTAAAATTTAAAAATGATTAACGTCTTTAACATATAAAATCTAGTGTTTTTTCAGTTTTATTATAAATATTCACAACTTAATCATAATTTTATTATAATGAATTACCAAAAGGGGTTATAATGGATTATGATAAAGCAAAGGAAAACGATATAGAATTGATACGTAAGGACTTTCCGATTACGAAAAAAAAGATATACATGAACTGCGGATCGTTTGCACCAACACCCCTATCTACAATAAAGTCAATCACCGATTTCCTAGTAAGGTGCTCAGAACAAGGACCTGACTCAAGCTCTGTTCAAGAGTACATTACATCACTTATGAAAGAGCTTAGAAAAATTCTGTGTCGTCTCATTAACTGTGAGCCAGAAGAAATAATCTTCACTCAAAGTACTACTGAAGGATTGAATTATGTTGCATCAGGTCTTGAATGGAAAAAATCTGACATTATTATCGCACGTGGCGGTCTTCATGAACACTATGCTAACTACTTTCCATGGCTTAATGTTTCAAAAAAGTATGGTGTAAAACTAGAAGAGGTAAAAATTGATAAAAACGGCTTCTTCGATCTTGAGAAGATTGACAAAATCGCAAAGAACAAAAATTCTAGACTGATAACTCTTAGTCATGTTCTTTACAATAATGGAGCGATAATGCCCGTTGAGGAAATTGGCAAGATTGCAAAGAAACATAGTTTGCTATATTCGATAGATGCTGCTCAATCCGTTGGCACCATTACCGTGAATGTAAGAAAAATTGGATGCGACTTTCTGGCCTTTCCTGGATTCAAGTGGATATGCGGTCCTTCTGGGATAGGTATATTTTATTGCAAAAAAGAATCTGCCCCATTGTTGATTCCCAAGTATATCGGAGGAGAATCAGCAATTATTACTGAAGAAAAAAATCTGGTCTATGCTGAATCTCCACAAAAATTTCAAACTGGTTTTAGAAACTATGCTGGAATTGCCGGCCTTACATCATCTTTGAGGTACATTCAACACATGGGTATTGACACAATAAGAAGAATGAATATGAAAGTGGCCAATGAAATGATTGAGCAGTTAAGAAGAATTCCTGGTGTTTCGATATTTGTGCCCGAAGATGAGAAGCTTAGATCATCGATAGTTTCTTTTGACACAGACTCGGTACTTTCAAAGGTTGTTGTATCAAGACTCGAGGAAAATAAAATAATTGTTGCAGAGAGGGATATTATTGGTGGCGGAAAGAAAAAAGCAGTAAGAGCGTCGCCTCATTTCTTCAATACTTCTGACGAGGTTTTTACACTTGTTCAGAATATTAAGAACATTCAAAACATGTTTGATTGATTCTTTTTGTCCTTTCCTGTCTGACCTTCAATTACTATCATTGTCAGGGTGGATCTAACCTTATCAATTCTTCTAACATGCCATGTTATTGTTTCTCTGAGTTTGTCCATAGTATCTGCGGAAATCTTCACAATTATATCATATACTCCGTATACACCACTTACTTCACTTACTCCAGGGAGCTTTTTAATTTCCTGTAATATCTCCTCTTCAGAGCCCAGATCACAATTTATTAAAACATAAGCTGTTGGCATACTATTACATTATACTTCTAAGGAGTATTAAAACTCGTTGTAGAATTCGCGTATCCTATACTACTATTATCGCTAAAAATTCGTGTAAAGATTACCTTTGTATTATCCTGTTTCCCAATTCCCTGAAAAATTATTATCAATAGCGATAGCTCTTATGGGAGATCCGGAGGCTCCTGATAGTTTTAATGGTATCATTATCAGAGTAAAATTTTGGCTGTTAATTTCATCCAAATTGCACAGGTTTTCCACAATTAAGATTTCCTTATTTAATAATAATTTATGTACAGGAAAATTACTATCCGATCCCCTATCAATGCTGGGTGAGTCTATACATACAGCGTTTACTTTTTTATTTATCAGATATTCTGCGGCATCTTCTGAAAGACCCGGACTATGGCTGAAATAATAATCGTTGTCCATCTCGTTCTCCCACAAAGTAGAAAACACAATAGAATCACCCTCCAGCATCCTCACATTAGATGCTTCTATTTCATTTGCAGTTATTAATTCATTTGCTGCCTTGGTTATTTTAATGAGAATAGCTCTTGAAATGAATCTGTCGATTGGTATTTTATCGATTGATGAAACACCAGTAACAAAATGTGATGGAGCATCCATATGCGTACCTGTATGAGTACTCATAAAGATCACTTCTGAATGATAATTATGCACATCCATTTTGTTCCAAGTAATAAATTTAGGTAATGGTGAACCTGGAAAAACTTTGGTATCAGTACTTATTTCTCTAGTTAAATCTAATATCATCGATGGAATATGTAATTATGATTTATTCATATCTCTTTTGCCCTTACGACCGGATCTGATTATTCCGTTAACGATGATGATACTCAAGAATCCGAAGGTGCCTATCAACACATAGAGGGCACCTCTATGGATCAATTCGGTTAGTTCATCTATTATCATTTCCAATGGCATTTGAAATTGATATAGATATCTAATGAACAAATAAAATATTTACTATAGATCAACAATCAACAGGGCGAGATATCAATTAAAAAATTTATCAAATATGGATGAATGATAAGATTTACACAAATCGTTATTGGTTTATTCTGATTTCAACCAGTTCCAAACCTCAATTCCTCTAATAGCGCATTGCTTTCTTATAATTTGCCTTGCTCTTCGAGCAGCTTCCACTTCATTGATTGATTTTGTTCTCATATATTGTACCAATAATTCCTCGTAAAGTTTTTTTGCCCTCTCTTCAGAAAATTCTTTATATGTTTTTTTACTCGATTCATGTGCTATTATTTTTGATTTCTCATTATCTTGAGAATTAGACTGAGTTAATCCCTTTAGTTCTGCATATTCTAATTTACAATCAGGGCAATTATCATCAAAAAAATTCTTGTGGACGTTACATGCAGACAACTAGTTAGTATTAATGAAAGTTAGATTTAAGGAAAGTGTACTTGAAGGCGACCAGAATAATTACGTCAAATCGCATCAAATGATAGCTGATATTATGCCGGAGTCTTGGAGACCTTAAATTTTAGAACAAGCTTAGTAATCAACAGATATAGTAATGAGGAAACTACCAGACTTGGAATCGTAGAACCTATTGCTGGTAATTGCGATAAAAAAATTGGTGAAAGTTGAGAGAGCAAATAGTATGTCAAGGCACCAGCAAACCAGGCAGCAATAGCAGGATAACCTATCTTCATTATTTTGTTACCATACATCATATCACGCTGGTATCTACCACGACTAATTACAAAATAGTCTGTTAGAATGACTCCAAAAAGAGGAATAAATAAGGCCCCTATCAAAAACAAAAATTGTTCATATCCTTCAATAGATACAAAAATAGCCAAAATAGTACTTACAGCTGAGAATCCAATAATCAAATGTCGTTGATTTAGATTGTGAAAAATATTTTGCGAAGAAATTGCTGCCGAGTATATATCTGCAAAAGCGTTATCTATCTCATCGACAATCATAACTAAGAGAATAAAACCAAAGAAGATTGCCTGGATAGATATTATTATAGAGGAAATATCTCCAACACCAAATAGTAGTCCTCCAACATAAAAAATGATATTTGTAATAGAAAATCCTACCAATGTACCTATAAAGGCACCTCTGCTAGTCTTCGAAAACCTGTTGTAATCTGAAACAAGGGGCATCCAAGAGATAGGCATAGCAATCACAATATCTAATGCAACAAAAAATGACATATCATTGCTTTCTTCAGACATCACGTTTGGAAGATTTTGAAATAGTAAGGTAACCAAAATTATTGCTGATGAAGCATAAACTATCCATATAGCAAACTTTGACAGCCACTGTTTTACCACAAACAGGGGTCCAAAAATGCCAAGCAAGGTAATAATAATTCCAAATAAAATGTTCCATACAAAAGTAACGTTCATATTTGTTAATTGTTCCGCAGCCTTTGAAAGTATCAGAATTTCAAATGTAGTCCAGCCAATAAGCTGAATTATGTTTAGTACAGCAGCTAGATATGACCCGTACAGTCCAAAAGCCGGTCGCGTCCCAATAATTGATGGTACTGCATGATCGCTTCCTATTTTTCCTGCCATTGATAATAGTACGGAGCCTGCAATTGAACCAATAATGATTGCAAGCAATGCATGGTAAAAGGGAGCGTCCGACAAAAAGGATCCTGCAGAAAAAACTAGCAATCCAACACCGAGACTGGACCACAAAATGAAATAATGAAAACTTCCAAGAATTCTATGTTTTGGAGGAACTGGATCAATTCCCCATTGTGGCAGGTTAGGAACCATATGGTGTTTACAAATTTTTATAAATATAAATCAAGAACAAATAATTTCCTAATTCATATTTCTTAAATAATCATTTGATTAATAAATCAAAAAAAATAAACAAATATCATAAAATTTTTACACAATGTTAATATGTGAAAACAACGTATATTATACGATGTCTATTTGTGTTATGTGTCTCAAAACATACGATGAGAAGGAAGTAAATCTTCAACGAAAAATCGTAAACGATGAAGATTTCTGTAATGAATGTTGGACCGAAGTAATGAATATTGAATAATTCTATGTTAGAGTTTTGATTTGATCGTATGTGGTAACTAGGAATTCCATTTTTTCTTCTTTAGATCATATTCCTCTCTTGAATATCTTATAGTTGCTGGGTGGCCCATTACGACAACATTAGGAGGCACATCCTTTGTTACAACTGCCCCCATTGCAATCACACTATTTTTCCCAACAGTTACCCCGGGTTTAAATACGGCTCTACCTCCAATTATTGCTCCGTCTTCTACCACTACTCCAGTCATTTTAGGGCTCATTGGATAAGGATCATTTGTAAATGCCGCGCAAGGACCTATGAATACATTTTTTCCAATCGTAGTTAGCGGTGGAATATACACTGATCCTTCAATTCTTGTATTATCCCCAATTTTTACATTATAATCTATATGAACGAGTGATCCTATTGAAACATTATCCCCTATCTCACTGTTGTTACCAATGTAACTAAAATGCCAAATTTTTACATTCTTTCCTAATTTTGCAGTTGCTGAAATAAAGTTTATTAAATTATTACTTTGTTTTTCCATACCTCATCTTCTCATATGTTTAAACTCATACTATATCTATATTCAATTTATGTTACTTCATATTCTCACAGTTAATTACAAATGCCAAGGATGCCCATTTTTTATGATCTTACTGGGAATTTTTTCATGCCATTTTTGTAAAAACTGGATATCCTTTTCTTTATCTCGGAGTTCGTCTGGTAACATGACTGGAATTTCTTCAATGATAGGATAAAACCTTGAACACTGAGAGCAAAAAAGAACTCCTTCCTTTATTACATTTTCATTAATTGTTTTATCTTCGGCAGTATCAATTTCAATCAATTCCAATGGGTAGTATTTGTCTATAGGACATGCCAAGATGTCCAGCATCGATCGTCTCATGATGATTTCTAGGTTTGCACATCTTATTATTTCATTTCAATTCTAAATATATTGGTGAACCGGTTTCACTAGAAAGAAGTGCTGCCTCAGCTACTTTTGTCACATTTGTGGCTTCTATGGCGGTAACAACAGGTTGCTTCCTCCTACCATCAATTACTTCAACAAAACTCTGTAATTCTAGGACAAGTGGTTCCTGAAACTGCTGTCTTCTGGGAATAATAGTAGCATCACCATGATCAATTCTTATCTCTTGAGTAATAAAATCCCCGTTAACTGTGCCTTCAGTGCATACGGCAGAAAATGTTCTAACCTTCTTTGGTGTCACCCAATTTGATGCAATTATCGCAACCTTCTGATCCTCAAATCCAAGCATTATTGTTGCAAAATCCTCAAACAAGTGAAATTTTTTTCCAGCCCTAGCAAAAACCATTTTTGGCCCCCTACCGAAAAGAAACATTGCAGTATCTATATCATGTACTGATGTATCATAAATTACTCCTACATCTTTGATATGTAAGGGCATTCTGTTTTCCCTATGGAATTCCATCATCAAAAGATCGCCATATGTCTGCTGCTGAATTATGTTCTTCAAATCCTGAACAGCAGGATTAAATCTTTCAACGTATCCACATGTCAGGACAACGTTTGCTTTGTCGGCCAGGTCAGTCATTTCTTCACATTCTCTAGATGAAAATGAAAGAGGTTTTTCCACAAATGCGTGACAACCATTTCCAATTACCTCCTTTACTACTGACAGGTGTGATTTAGTAGGTGTACACACAAGGCATGCGTCCAATTCACGTTCGTTAGAAAAAAAATCATTCATTGAAGAATAAGATTTTATATTGTATTTTTCCGCTATTTCTTTCGCGCGTTCTGCAGATAGATCACAAACAGCTCCTAGGACTCCCATATTATAAAGAACCCGGACATGGTTCTTTCCCCAACCACCGACTCCAATTACTCCAATTTTTAAGCCGCTATTCTTTTTGTTTACCAACTTGGCGTTAGCCATCCCATAAATTTTTCAGATTTTCCAGTTACTATATTTTCGTAATTTTCCCTTATACTTTTTGTAATTGAACCTTCCCTTCCAGTTCCAACTATATTTCCATCGATCTTTGTAATTGCAATTATTTCAGCGGCTGTTCCTGTAAGGAATATCTCATCTGCCAGATATAATTCTGTCCTTGAAATGGGACGCTCAACAACTTCATATCCCAACTCCTTTGCAATCGTTATGGCAGTATTTCTTGTAATCCCTTCCAGTATCGAATCTGCTAACTGGGGGGTGTGAAGTTTTCCATTTCTAACCACAAAAATGTTCTCTCCAGAAGCTTCACTGACATTCCCATTCCTATCAAGCAGTATGGATTCATCGTATCCATTTCGCCTGCATTCTTGGGTAGCTAATACAGAATTAAGATAATTACCAGAAGCCTTTGCCATTGGGGGAATGGATTCATCGTCAATTCTTCTCCAGGAAGAAATACATGCAGAGATACCATCACCCTTGAAATATTTTGCAAATGGAAAAATTATGATTGTCGTATGTGTTGGAGAATTCTTAGTTACGTTTAGATCTATTCCATGTAGACCAACAAATGTTAATGGCCGTATGTAACACGATTGTCTTATAGAGCTCTTTCGAATTAATTCTACAGTAGCTTTACAAAGTTCATCAGCAGAAAATCTTGTTGTAAAGGAATAGACATTAGCTGATTTATGGAGTCTTTCCATATGTTCCTTGAGTCTAAATATGTATAAATTGTCGTCATCAGACGAATATGCTCGGATGCCTTCAAAGACTGCTGTTCCATAGTGAAGAGCATGTACAAAGATCGGAACTTTGGCCTCCTCCCATTTAAGATACTGTCCATCGAACCAGACAAAATCTACACCCTTATCCTTCATAATGGCAAATCAATTATTGGATAATAAAAGTATTCAAATATTGTGTATAGAGAACAATTAGAGTATACCTTCTGCAGGGAACTTCATTCCAAATATCTTGATAGTCTTATCTTTAGATTGTGCATATTTTTCTATAATTTTCCAATTTTCCACAATTATATTTGCAACGATCCTTGGCACCATATTTTGCCATGATTCTGTCGAAGATTCACCAGCTTTATTTCTATTATTTTGACTAAGGTTAACTTTATGATTTGAATGATCCATATCATTTTTCAAATTTATGGTAAACTCATCCTTACCTAGTTTTTCTAAAGCTTCTCGGTACAATAATCCTTTCACATCCGATGAAGATATTTCGAGCCGTTTTGCCTTTATGGGGTGCAGATTATAGAATCGCAAAGCTATCCTTTCAGCCTTATCCCCTGTATACGAAATGAATCGGTCTTCTTCTATATCACGCAAGACTCCACTTCGCAGAGACCATGAAAATGGTGAAAAAATCGGTGGAAGATATTTTATGAATGGAGATATGAACTTGTAATTAGGCAAAATTTCTATATTATCCTGATCTTTGAACAATCCTAATAGCATCTTTTTTCTTAATTCGTAGGAAAATGGAAAGGTTCTTGTATTTACTTCTCTGCCTTGCTTTAGAAAAACTACTGGGAAAACATAAACATGATAATCTCTAGCTAATTGAGAGATTATTCTCTCATGGGAATATGTGACTGGATTTAAATGGGCAAGATAAAGAGCTGCAATTTTTTCCAATTATAAAGCTGAAGAGATATAATAACAAAAAGTAAGGAGAAAGCTCCTATGCTTTCTTTACTTCAATTTCTATTGTAGAGACATTCCTTGTTCTGCCATCTTCTGCTTGTAGTGTTTCTGATCCAATCCTGACGTCGCCTATTGCATACCCAGCATTTTCCATTCTCTTTAGGATTATCTGTGAAACATCGACTGCTCTTCCAATGCTCAACCCTCTGGCCTTTATGGTGACTGATGGTTGATTTGCTAGTTGAATGAGTGTAGATGTCACATATGCCATCAGAGGTTTCTTACCTATGTATATAGAATCGCGGGGTCCATCTCTTTGTGGTTGTGTATTTTGTTGTACTTCAGACATGAAAACCGTTAGTCAAAAGGATAATTTAAATCTAAAAGACAGTACCCCGGTACGAAAAAAACCAGATCTCATATTCAATCGTGTTCACCTATTCTCCAATTATGACAAAAATCGTAACTCAAATGTAAGAATAGGACTCAAACGTCCATCTCACGGTTATATATTTGGCCTGCGATTGTACTATTAATTTATGAAGAGAAACTTCAAGGATGAAACCAACCCAAAAGATAAATCACATGAATCAATTACGGATAAAGAATCTAATTTACAAAATGAAGAGTTATCGACAGAAATTCCGAAAGAAGACAATAGTAGGCCAATAAACTCGGAAAAAAAATTCAGGAGAACAAATTCAAATGTCAAGATAGAAGATTATGACTTGATAGTAAACAGCCTAAGAGACGCCAGCACTTCGTTCAAGGATGTTATTTTCTCTCTTTCCAAAAAAGCTCAAGAAATTAGAGATAAGGCCGAAGAAACGTTCATAGTGGGAGCTAAGAGGGATGCAAGAGATATCCAGGCACTTGGAGACTATGTAGAAAACGTGATCAAGGGTTTTGAAGATACCATGTCAGAAATTAAAATGAGAAATTATGGCGACGAAGAAAAGCTACTTAAAGGCTACAAGAAGCTACTCGAAGAGCAAATTAATCTCATTAATGCAAGAATAGAACTGGTAAAGAGACTTAAATCTAGATAATTATGATAATTTAGAGATTTTATTTACCATAAATTAATATTACCATATTCATCAACGATTTACCTATTCTTAGAAACAATATTTTATCATGAGGTATTTTTTTATTTTCTTTATTGAGAATATTTAAGTGCATGCACATATCAATACTAGAAAACATGCCATCAATATTCGATAATATAAATCGGAGTAGCTTATCGATTGCATTATCAGTCCTTGCTATTTTTTCAATCTTTCTGATTATTGACTATATTGAACATAATATGGCATTTGCCCTATTTCACGAAAATCCAATAATTCCAATTGCTGTTGAATCAGAGTTTCTTACCTACGACGACATTATTACTGGATTTAGCATGAAATATCCTCAGGATTGGGATAGAGCACAACACATTGACAAATCGGTTACATTCCACGCTCCAAGGGAGATTAATTCTGATACAAATCCCGCAGATCTTGGTATTATGGTAATGCAAGTAGGATCAAATACTACACTTTCTTCCATAACACAGAATCAACTCAACACCCTAAAGAAACTATACCCGGACTTTCAAATTCAGGAATCCGTTGAAACCGTTTTTGTGGGGCATCCGGCGCATATGATTATCTTTACGGCAACCGATAACACACAAAATATGCGAAAAGCAATGCAGATCTGGTTTAAGGAAGATACCAAAGCATTTTTGATAACTTATAAATCAGATAATGAGAGATATTCTAAATATCTATCTACCATTGATAGAATGTTAAATACCTTTTATACCTACAAAAATTAGCTTAATCAGAGAAGGGTAAAGCGAATTATACCACAAAATTTAGTATATCTCCAGCAGTCACTAATACCAAATTTAGAGATCATCTGCTTATTCTTCGGGCAGCCTTGAAATTGTCAACAAATCTTCAATTTTCTCTTCGCTAACTCCTTTCTTAGCCAATTCTCTTCTCAGTTTCTTCTTATCTTTAATCTTCTGGGGCACGTTTCTTGTATACTGAGTAATATAATCGATAAATTGAGGATCGTCAATTGTAGCATTGTTAAATTCTGTGCTGGAATTTACTGTTAATGTTTCATAGTTTGGGTTTATTATGATTGAATTTGTAAGTTCAGTATGCTTAAGGTCAGCGCCACCTAAATCAACACCAACCAGTCTGGCGCCACCCAGATTAGCGCCCACTAATCTGGCGCCACCCAGATTAGCGCCCACTAACTTTGCACCTACCAGATGAGCATCTCTTAGGTTAGCTCCCCAAAGACGAGTACTCACTAAATTAGCTCCCCAAAGACGGGCCCCAACCAGATCAGCACCTCCTAAGTTTGTGCCGACTAATCTTGCACCGCTTAAGTTAGCACCCATCAAATCAGCACCGCTTAAGTTAGCACCCATCAAATCAGCACCATCAATGTCACTTCCGCTTAAGTTAGCACCCATTAGATCCGCATCCCTCAAATCCGCATCCCTCAAATCCGCATCCCTCAAATCCGCATCCCTCAAATCCGCATCCCTCAAATCCGCATCCCTCAAATCCGCTTCTCTCATAGATAAAATCTTAAATTCGTTGGCCCTTTTATCATTAAATTCATTAATCTTTCCACTTTGCAGTAACTTTATAGCTTCGTAGTTTATTGCTTTTCTATGTTTACTGGTTGGTTCTACAGAAGTTTCTATAGCATGTCTATAGATATTCCAATCCCGTACATTTCTTAAAGTATCTGAATTTTGAATTAGAAATCTCCATAAATCAGAGTCTGTCTTAAAATCCCGTAACACTTTCCACACTTTCATATCTCCCTCCTCATTTTTTCCTTCGTACAGGTCCAGACTCTTTAGGCGTGTTTCGTCATCCATTTTTAGATACTTATCTAATCCCTTAAAGAATGATTCATCTGATCTTACCAATATATTATAAAACTTGGCCCATCGTAAATGAATGGCTTGAATTATAAGTAATTCTTTTGCCTCAAAATTTTTCTTACCCGAAAAAATCAATTCTTTTGCCTCAAAATTTTTCTTACCCGAAAAAATTTCATGCGCCACAAAAAAGTTGTTCAAGAATCTTTTGATCTCTCTGGGATTATTGTCTATAGCTACTGAAATTAGATCTATATTTTTTTCTACTACGTCCTTGAACTTATCATGGATCATCCCTTTTTTTATTAAATCTTTGACCAGGTTAACAATATCATGATTACTCCATTTGGGTAAAGTAATTGGTATTTGAATCAACTTCTTAATATAATGCTCTCCATCAATACTCATTTTGTTATTTTCAATATTGCTATACTTGATAATCATATCATGACTTATTCCAATGATGTAAACAAATCCCTCAATATCATGAAATATTCTTACGAGTTCTAAAATTTCAAGCGCTCTCTTGGGAGGACATTTATCTAAATCATCTACAAATACAATAATCCTGAATGCAGGATTATCTAGCCGGAGGTTTCTTAATTCTTTCTTGATCTCTTCCAAACCATCAAAGTAGACCGTATCTCTATCTAATTCTGCTATTAGTTGGATCTTTGAATTTAATTCCCTTTTAAAAGTATCAAGCATCTCATCTGAAATTTCATCCTCTTCTGAAGCGTACTTGGATATGATTGATGTAAGGATATCTGGAGTTTTCTTGAGATAATTTATTGCACTTGTTTCCAACTTCCGTTTCAAAACTTGAAATTGTTTCTCAGACGGTAACGAAAATGCAATGCTTTTTAACAATGAAACCAGCGGGAATTGTTCCTGTTTATAGCGCCACGGTTCAAGTCTTATTCTGATCAAATCTTTATCAGTTTGCAGGACTTTGTCAACAGCATTAATCAAAGTGGTCTTTCCTGTTCCCCAATCGCCGAAAATCCCAATAGTAAATTTTGGATGTGAGTTTCTTACAATGTTGACTATAGCATTAGCATACAAATTGAAATCAAGAATTGGATCATTGGCAATGTCGTCTGTTAAGATTAACCCTCTTTGAAATAGTTCATCCTCCGTGGACAAAATCACATCTTACTTTAAACTTGATTCATTTTTAAGTATTTGTTGCTAATGAAGTTAATCTGGAATATTTTTGGATCTTGAAGAATAAGACATCCAGATTTTGCGCTAATAATTTATTAATTGATGTCTAATGAGCTCCAAGTAATATCAATGCGTTTTGGGGACTGCATTAGCCACAGCTTGTCGTAACCTCTGTTTTTGTACTCTGTTTATTTATTCTTATTTATGGAGACTTCTATTTTACACATTGTTTTCAAATCTATTAATCATGTGCGAATTAAAGATGAATACTTATTTAGAGACCATTAGTGTCAGTTTGGCACTTCTCTGGATACTTTCCAAATTATATGATGATACCTTAAAAGAGAGGTATTATTCAAGAGTAACATCGAAGCATTAAATTTCTCATAATTTTCATAAATGATTTCATAATTGTGCGCAGTAATTATTGAAGGGGATTTATTGAATGTCCTATAATACTATCCCCTTTCATGATAATGCAACACGGACACTTTTGTTCTATACAAACTGCTGCCTGTTCATGTTTACATACTGTACAAATACAGGGCTGTTGTTGAATTTTCCCCAGCTGTTCCATTTCTTTCTTTTCTCTGCGAGATCTTTCGTCAGCATACAGCCATAGAAATACGACAGGTATTCCAATTGCAAAGAAAATGAGCATAGTACGTACAGGAACTTTCAAGACAAATAATGCAAGACCGAAAATCAATACTCCTATACCTAAAGTTGCAAGCCAGCGGTTTGTAAGGTTATCCATATCCATTTTAATTCATCTTCTACCTAATGTAAGGACTTTCTCCCTCATCATTTTCAATATCTTTGTCTTTTTCATTCAAATTAATATCAGTTGAATCAATGTAAGTCTTTTTCTTTTTCCTTAGCAGTCTTCTGACTTCTTCAAGTATCTCCCTCAATTGATCCTCGGAGATCTTGGCGATTTTAGCATCACATTCTATGCCTTTTAAATCAAGCACCTGCTCTGTTAGTCTAATAATCTCTTCTCTGTCTCTTTCTTCATCATCGGTAAGCATGTTAGCGCTTTTGAATCGGAAAAAGGCAAATTCGCTCATCTATAGTAATAATACAACAAACTTATTATTATTATATCATGATTGATTGGGCTTAAGACTGGAACTTTAACTATTATTATGTATCTTGGAATCTTACAAAAATACTCCAAATATTAATTTTTATCTAATATAATATCTGATTACTTTTTCTTTTTAATGTTCCCAAACATCCAGTTCTTGTTTTAGGTTTCATCTAGAAATCAATCCTTTAAAAAGCTAAAGTAACTTGGTAAATGTTGCTAAAAATTATAACATTACATCAAGCCTTCTACGGGAGCAAATCCATGATAATATGGAATTTGACCCAATTCCTCTTTTGGTGGAATTTCTACAACTGATATTAGATGCCCTTCCGGATCCTCAATAATTGCATGTTTTCCGAAAGATTCCTCGGTAATCCTCTTATGGAATTTGACCCCTTTTCCTTCGAGCTTTTTACAAACATATTCCAGGTTATTGACATTGAATCCTACTAGCATATTTGAAAATCCTTTCTGTTTTATGCGCGCAGGATGTAATGCTAATACAGCACCTTGAGCTTCATTTTGAAATTCAACCCAATCTGGTGACTGGTTTTTTATTTTAAGTTCAAGAATATCCCTGTAGAAGTTTACACTTTTTTCTAAATCCTCAACTAAAAGAATAGCAGCGCCCAGTCGTTTGAACATTCAATTCTTCTTATTTCTTTACACTTAAATTTGATTCGGTTTGCAATTCTTCATTTTACAAATCTTGATATCTTATCATCAGCTTTCGTCAAAAAAGACCAAAATTAACCTGATGGTATATAGTAAACAGCCGTTACAGTTATCAAAATTCTGATACTATTGCAAAAGGATGTTTGACAATCTATAATAGTTTGTAAGAAAAGGAACACCAAAGTGCTGAAAATAATATCCAAGAATGGTAATTAAAACAAATGGTTTATTGACCAAAAAAGAACTCTGGAAATGGTATTATGTTATGTTGTAGTATCATTAACATGTTTGGATATTCTGATCATTTTGTAAATATAGTGGGTAATGCAGAAGAGCCAATTTGTGATTATCGTACATGTCGTCACAAGCTTTCAGAACACTATCCATCAAGTCGTATCTGTAGGTGCTCTCACCCAAGTAATAAAGCGATTGGAGTAAGACTTTCCACAACTGCTAAGAGTACAATTCATCTGTAAATCAAACAACAAACCAACTGTTAGTCAGGCTATGTTGTTAAACAAGTATGAATCTCACTTCAATTTGTTGATGACAGAATCAACCTTTTGATCAAGATTTTGTTCTTTATCCAATCTTTCATCAATATGCACAATTGAAATTATTCTCTTTATTCCTGACGATTTAACTGCCTCATGTGCAATATTTATTGCATTCAGAATATCCACCATACTATTTGATTGAATTTGAGTTCCAAGTGGAGTAAGGGTTGCTCTCAGATCTTTGATCCCACTAATTGCGTCAAAAGCTAGAGCTATTTCCTTACTCATGCTTGTTCCTGAACGAGAGCCAACAGGAACGAGACTTATCTCTGCGGTAATCATTCTATAATTTTATTCTAAGAAAAATTATTTTAAGTACTCCTAATTATCAAAGGGTCTTGATTGAAAATGAGGTTTTTCTATTATCATTACCAATGTTTGAATGATGGAAGTCTGAGAGGAATATTATTGTGTTTTATTTAGAACTATATTGTTTGTAATGGAATTAGATAGTGCAGCTGTCTTGTTCAAATCAGTAAATAATACAACGGTAGTAATGGATTGAATAGTACTATTTGGTAAACTGGTAACAAATTGCTGAAAACCATTCTTTTCAGCTTTGAATCCATTGGGAATTGACGTCGTTTTCATTAAAGTTCCATTAGCTGTATAAATTTTCATCGTCCCACTGATTTGTTTATCTACCGTCGCAGGATCTGTAACCGAATATGTGGTAGTTAACTTGATCACCTGGACGTTCTTGCCCAGTGGTAAATAAAATTGGGCATCATTTAATTTTAGAACTATTTCCTTGCCATGGTGAGAAAATGCCGATTGCTGTAAAATCGGAAGGACAAATACGCCGACCATGATAAATAGGACAATATACCGATAATTTCCAGTTTTATTACTCCAGTTCATTCAGATATTCACCATTTTACTCATAGAATATCATTTGAACATTTTATTCAAACTCGACATATATTAACAGTATATTATGCAGAATTGATTTTAATTAAGTGATAGTTTAGAATATTTGATCTTGATACCAAATAATTTATTCATTTTAACCTAACTACTGGAAGTATCAGTAGAATAATAACCAAGGCTCCTAATAACCAAGCCATCTCATATCCCAGGCCGCTCACTATACTGGAAAATAAGACCGGAACCCAGAAGACCCCGAATAACGAAACACCATTTACGAAACTTACGGCAAGGGTCTGATACTGAGGTTGTGCCTTGTTGATTTCTTTTGCTTTTGCATATACTATTACAAAACCTGCAGATAAGAAAAATCCTGTTATAAGGATCGATGCCGTAATAACATATAGTGAATCGGTAGCAAAACCCACCAAACTGGACGCACTAATGATACCTGAAATCAACAGTAAATTCCTTGCATTCCCAATCTTGTCGTAGAGTTTCCCGAAAAATGGAGATGAGACAAGGGCAACAATTAGACTTAGGCTTCCTATCAACCCGGCATCAATTGGATTAATCTTTAAATGATCTACAAAGTAGAATACACTAAAAGTCAAAATCATACTCGATCCTGCTTGAAATCCTAGCAATGTGATTCCAAGGACTATTAATGATTTGTTAAATAGAGTGCTAAAAACACGAGATACCTTAATCTTAAACTCATTCCTTATTTCATCGGCATCCCTTAGTAGTGTACTGCCTAGAATAATGGCAGTAGATATTCCCAACCCGCCACTCAAAATAAGTGTCGATCTCCAACCAAATTGTTCCGCCAATATCACCCAACCAAATAATCCAATAATTCCGCCCAAGGCATGGGCTGAATTTAGTAATCCAATACCCAGTCCTTCCGATTCCTTTCCTAAATATTTCGAAACTAGGATAACGCTTGGACCAAAGAAACATGCCATTCCTAAACCAATTATGAATCTCAACAGGGTGATTTGCGAAGTATTACTAGCTAATCCAGTTACTAATGCTGCAGATGAGGCAATCATGATTCCATAGATGGCAATCTTTCTAGGACCATACTTTGCAGCAATGATTCCTGCAGGTACTTGGAACAGACCTACACCAATGAGAAAGCTGGCACTTATTATTCCAAGCATGGCGATATCTTCTTTAAAATCGGAAGCGACTAGGTAGAAGATAGAAGCAATGTTAAACCAATTGATTGTATATACTACTCTTGCAAGCATTAATGAAAGAGTTGCGATTTTATATGGCTTCATAATATGATTACCTTTTTCTGAAAATTGTATTGTTTGTAAATAAGGACTGTTATACGCTCTATTGTCGAGAAACTCTAGTTTTGACCCATGACTACGTAATATTCAGTAATGTCTTCAAAAGCTTTTATTTTTTCTTCTTTTATTTGAATAGTTTCCATATTGAATTTTTGTGAAACCTTTTCCTTTGTATATTGCGATATAACGATTTGATCGGCTTCGGATATCCCTTCCATCCTGCTTGCCAAATTCACATGAGTTCCTATCACTGTAAACTGATCTCTTTCTTGACTTCCCATGAGTCCAACTAAGACAGAGCCAGTATTAATCCCGCATTTTATATCTATATTTGTATCAAAATTAGTAACCGTACTCCAAATATCCAACCAATTTTTTTTAAAAAATTGGAATGCCTTCTTGATTTTTAGAGCTGCGACAATCGCATTCGATGCACCAATTGAACCGTCATCATCCGTTTCCTTGAATCCAAAATATGCTAGTATGCCATCCCCAATGAATTTATCAATTATTCCACCATATTCATGTATAATTGGAACGGCTACGCCAAGATATTCGTTGAGAAATACCGCAATGAGCTCCGGATGGTCTTTAAAGATTTCAGTCAATTTTGAAAAATTACTGATATCCCAAAAGACAATGGTCATTACTTTATTCTGGATTAGGATTGCATGAGGGTCACTCAGATATTCAATAATTGCTGGGTCCAGTTGTCTTTGAAGACGAGTTAATATTTTTTGATTTGCATTGTCGGATATTGACAAGTTTAGGCCGTCTAAAAATCTAGCCTTCTCGTCTTCTGTCATCTGATCCTCGGATTTAGGTAACATCCCAATCACGCCTCTTTCAGAAGGATGCATAGTGCAGTAATATGGTATACTTTGTTGATTACTATCGATCTTAACAGTTGTAGATTCCCCCGGCAGCATGCTTCCAGTTTGAAAGAAAGGACTTGGCAAAGTAGAGTTCGCATCCCCTGAAGTCAAGTTATGTACCTTTGTATCTAGATTGATCCAAGTTATTGATTCACCTTTGACAATCTTGACAATCCTAGGCTCAAAGTACGCTATTTCATTAGTATTCTCTTTGAATTTAGGAATAACTACAAATTGTTTCAATCAATTCTAAATAATTGACAGGGAATATAACTTACTTTCGTTCTTTTTACCCTAATTTGGTTTCAGATGTTCATATTATTAAAACGTAAACTCGACATTAAACAAATACGATGTTCAAGATGTACAAGAAGATCTGTATTTCAAGAAAGACATTAATTATAGTATCGGGTTTTTACAATTTATGGAAGGAATTCAAAAACTAAAATGTAGCTCCTGCGGGATTACATTCATGTCTGAAAATAATAGTCCACTTTGTCCTACATGTTCTGAAAATGCAAGTGCTCATAATCATGGAGCAGAACATAGTTGTGGCTGTGGTGGTCACTAACCACTTTTTTTAAGTTTTGATTAATACTACTTCAAGTATCAAGCTCATGAAAATATTTTAATTTGTTCACTTTAATAATTTCCGATCAAATATGCTATTGAATTCATAACCAACTTACTAAATGATTCCATGTCGTTGTCATGTCTTCCTTAAATAACTACAATTTCCAACTCGTCATAAGCATCTTTTACCGATAGCTCAACCAACGTATCTTCGTAAATTAATAACCAATCTCTTAAACCAACAACTGGAAGCTTTCTCACAAATATTTTTTCTGTCTCGATTAGAGTTGCCTTTAGATACGCAAATTGCAAAGGGATTTGATTTTCGGGATTTTTTATTTTAAAAAGACTCTCTTGAAGTTCTATGCCAGGGCGACCTCCCTGAATGTTTACTGTGACGTTTTCAGCATATCTGTTTTGTATTTTGGCCGTTACATAGCTCTGTCCTATTTCAAATCGATCTATATTCAATAATACTTGAGACCTGACAATAGGTGACTTTGGTATTTCATGAAATAATACTTCAGATATTGCGTCAAAGAACAAGTCTTATATCAGCATTAAGTGGATGATTATTCTATATACAATTTTCTACGGTTCTTCAATGAGATTTTTTCAAATCAATGGTTTGGCAGGTTTTTAATTAAGCGATAACTTTTCAAATACTATTTGATTTGTTTGTACCGTAAATTTGATTCAAATTTTATAACATTTTAATATATTATTTTAACTTAGTCTACCTGTCTTGATCACTCTTGATGAGCTAATATTGTTATACGATTACTTTGGGTATCTTGGTATTTTATTAGTGAGCTTTATCATCAGTATATTGTTCTTTCTACCAATACCTTACTTCCCACTTCCTCTCATAGCAGCTTTTAATAAGAATCTGGATCCACATATCATCTCTCTTTCTGGAACGGTTGGTGCTGTTGCCGCAAAAATGATCATATTTTATCTTGCGTACTCTGGACGCAATTACATTTTCAAAAAATCAAAAGGAAGAACATTGTCACTTCAAAAACTCCTAGGCAAATATGGATGGATAGGAGCATTTGTTGCCCCAATAATTCCATTTTCTGAAAATTTCATCTATATCACATTGGGACTTTCTAAATACAACCCATGGAAGTTTGCCGTTTCAGTATTTGCTGGAGTTTTCTTATATAACGAGTTTATAGTGTGGCTCGGAGTATTACTGGGACGGCCATTTGTTCAAAGCATTATTTCACAATTTACAAACACAAGCAATCCTACTGCCCTTATCATAGCCATAATTCTCAGTGGCGCTGGAGTACTGGTTACGTTATATTTGCTGGTAAAAATAAATTGGAATAAGATCATTGGAAAAAGGTTTCCATGGACCAGAACTGATAATTCAGATGAATAATCTACTGATATCTAAGGTAAAAGACCATATCACTAGCATGTTATACTAGGTACTTTTTAGGATACCAAACTAGCGTCATTATTATATTACTGGGGTCCGTCGAGCACGTATTAGTATAATCTTAATTAGATATGAAGTTATTTTATACATATTGCATTATTGGGTAGGCTCATTTTGTCGCATATTGGATAAGAGACAGGGAAATCCGTTATTTCCTGGTGGCGTCGCAGCTATATCAGACATCATCAAGATAGTTGCCGATATAGGAAATCATATTCCTGATAAATCATGGATGCTATACTTACTGGAATTGTTCAATATTCGCAATAATCCTATTGAGTTGAATTTGATATGTCAGTTTGATAATCAAGATTATTTTGAGGCAATTTTCCAGGGCATTAATAGATATAGATTCAAAAAAGTATTACCAATAGTTGGTCATTCATTCCTGCGAATGATAATGATGTACAAGAAAAACAGACTGATTAGATATAGTCTTACTGATCAGATCAATGGGGACACAGAAATCTTTGATTTTCCTCTTGATAAAATGAATTTTGATTATGTTGGGGGTAATCAATTTACCGGAATTGAGTGGTGGAACAAAACAGGTAATTTCCCTTATTCAATCAGATATAATGTAGAAGTATCTCAGCTTATGTTTGGATTTTTAGACAAGACCGATCCTGAGTCAATTACTTTTGTTCCTCATAATTCATTGATACCAAATAATGATAACTCCGGGGCAGCTTATCCTATATCATTTCGAAATATAATGTTAAAGGACGGTTGTGTTTGTTACTCCGTTGAACCGGGCGAATGTAGTAATGGAATTCATTATAGCATCTAATCGTACTGCAAATTTGACATGAATGTTAACAGATAAATAAATCTGACTGAAGTTAAAATAAATGCTCTCCAGATTATCAATTTTAAAAATCAAAGTTTAAAGCATACTCTATCCGAATTATTTTTAATTGATAGGATGGATCGTTCTTATATTAGCTATTCTAATTGTTTTGGCAGTGGTTGGATTAGGTTGGGAAACATTCTTTAGTGGTGTGAAGAAGGGTGCAGAGAAAATCAGTAATCTTCCAGAAGTAAAAAACCTAACCGATAAAGCAAAAAGCGAATTTGATAATATTATTGGTAACTCTACAGTTGATATTATTGCAATTTTTTAGAAAATAAAATTCTAATCTGTAATCTCTTGACTGTATTATGAAAGGGATTTGCCAGCCCCGTGTTTGGCATCCGTTCCATTATTGTTGATGTATTTGGTACTTTCGGTGAACGGAGCCAAAAACCGAAATTTCTTCACTGATTAGTTGTGCACAACAAAATTTAAAACGATTTCACTAGATCTCGATCTGATGAGCCTTTTAAATAACTTATTGCCTTACAGTCAAACTCATCATAGAATAACTAATCCACCATGGAATTCGTATAGGTAAGACATTTAAGTGATGGAGACAAATATTATACATGTTCTACACCACCTTGAAAAATGGAGGGGCATTTGAATGGCACAAGAAATATCTGGTAGCGATAATCTAAAATGTCATCTATGTGGGATTATGTTTGCCACTCAACAAGAAAAGCAACAGCATATGAAACTGGAACACCAGAATAAAGAAGAGCCCACTGGGGTTGGTTAAATAATAACACAAAGCTTAATTTTTTAATTCTAATGAAATTTGAGGCGGTAATAGGTTAATCATTATAGACGTAATTATAATTACTTTAAATGGTAATGTTTTAAAAATTACTTCATAAACCTTTCATATTGTAACTCGTTTATAAATATTAAATGACTTTATTAGAATATGAGACATTTAGGATATTGGGCATCACAAGAACAGTATTCAATGCAAGAACTGATTAATTTTGTGCAAGAAGCCGAAAAAGGAGGGTTTGAAACAACGCTTACTAGCGATCATTTTCATCCTTGGTCTCACACTAATGGTCGTGGAAACTTCACATGGGTATGGATCTCAGCTGCTGCTGAAAGAACAAAAAAAATGAAATTTATAACTGGGGTTACTGCAGCTGCATATCGATACAATCCTGGAATAATTGCACAAGCATTTGCGTCATTGGATGTATTATACCCAGGGCGAATTGGACTAGGTGTGGGTTCAGGTGAAGCAATGAACGAAGTACCATTAGGATTTGATTGGCCTTCTGCAGAGATTAGAGTTGAAAGGGCAACTGAAGCTATTCAAATTATAAGAATATTATGGAATAAGAACACGACTAAAAGTTTGAATAATTCAGAAAAATTTTCAAATACTGATTCTACTATTCATAACAAACATCAAACTAGTATAGATAATGATGGGTTTGTAACGTTCAATGGTAAATATTTCAAAATAAAAAAAGCAAAATTGTATACTCCTCCCACGACTAATATTCCACTATATATGGCAGGTTCAGGTTCAAAGGCAATTAAAACTGCCGCTAAACACACTGATGGCTTGATTACGACTTCGAAACCTGAAGGAGCCAAAGAAGTATTCGATATATTTGATAATGCAGCGTTGGAAGTGGACAAGGACCCTGTTTCACTCCAAAAAATAGCTAAACCGAAAATCTCTTACTCCGAGGACTATGAAAAAGCTTTCAAAGCGTCCGAGTTCTGGCGTACTACGCAAATTGAAGACGCATTTGATACTGATATAAGTGATCCAAGGATTTTGGAACAAAAAGCAAAACAAGAAGTTTCTGATGAAGAACAGAAAAAATCAACAATAATAGTTACTTCTATTGAGGATCTAATTGCTCCAATCGAAAAATATTTTCAAGCAGGATTTACACAGATATATATTCACAGCACCAGCCCAGACGAGATTGAATTCATCAGATTATTTACAAAAAAAGTGCTGCCCTATTTTCAAGCTCGATGAGAAGCCGTCTTTAGGCATTCTACATTGACTTGGATATCCAAGTTCATTTGCTTTGATGATTTCATTATCACAAGCGATACTCTGGAGAAGGGAGCCAGTTCGCTGTTTAGTGATGAACTTCTAAATGTAATATTGTGTAAGTGTAAGATATTGGCATTAACTAGGGTTTCAGAACAAGATAGAAAAAACATTATTTGGAATTTCATGGAAGAGTTATGGGAAAATTATGTGAATGCTAGGGAAAATAATTTGCCAACCACATTCAATCTCTTGGTTTTCTTTAACTTTGGAATTTTGAAGGATGGCTTTACGGAGAATGACAAGCTTTCTATTATCAAAGGGTATGCAAAGGAAAAAGGTTTCATCAAAATTATAGGCACCGAAGTACACATAACTAAGAAAGGGCTAAAGGAATTTCAAAAAGATATCCACGACTGGGATATAAACACGTGAACTACTTGGTGTATAATAGAAGATAGCTTGTCGTACTAGTCTAAGAATTCATAATTTACTACGGCCCGTTAAAGACTGGAGGTAATGGGTAAGTTTACACAGCTACATTTTTTCTGAAAGTTGTTGCTTCATTTTCTGAAATTCAGATTCACTCAAGATCCCCTTCTGTTTTAATCTAGAAAGTTTCTCAATTTCATCAGCGATTGAAATAGTGTCTATACTGCTTGTTGCTTCACCGGTGCCATTATGTTTCATTCGTCGCCTTATTATTTCTAAAAGCTCTTCAGCCTTGTCTTTGGGGAGCGCTTCAATTACAGCTCCATGATCGTCTTCCCCGCTAATATTTTCATCCATTAATCCTAACTTGCTCTTGTTTACCAACGTCGGAGCCTCAAATAATATAGTTGAGGTAAGAATTCCCTTCTGTAATTTAACGCTAGTTATAACGTCGTACGGAATATCAATAAGTTCCGATTTTAAGCCCAACATATAAGGATCTCTTATAATCACTCGTTTGTCAGTTGCTATAACAGTATTTGGTGTTAAAGCTGAGCCACCAGGCATTAATCTTGATTCCCTGGCCACAAGCAATACTTTTTCATCGGAGTTTAATATTTTCTCAATCTTCTCAATTTCATTTAATTCATTTCCATCAGTTATATCAGTATTAAATGAACGCTTTTCATCCGCCACCAATTTATACACTATATTTAACGCTCACATATTTAATAAAAGCTCCCGTTAAATTCTAAATGTATCTGGGGATAATATTTACAACACTCGAAATTGATTGGTTGGAGCATAGTACAATTGGTTAAGATGATAAAAATTAGAAAACCTATTTTATACCGCTTAAGCCCAACAACAGAATAGGACCAACAAGTTATTCTTATAAGCAAATGAAATGATTTCTTCTGGGATATCAGATTTTTTATGATAACATGATTTTAATCGACTGTTCGACCCTAAGAGTTGATTTTTCCTGGATAGAACACATGTGATATTAATCTGTGATAACAATTATTACAGACAAACATATCTAGAAATTGATTTAACGAATGAATATGTTTTCTACAATAGTCACATTTCATAGTTTCCAATATGATATTATATACATTAAAATTTAAATAGTTTTTAATAATAATTTAGGCAAATATTTTCTTGATTAATTTTCTATATTATACATCTAGTGTTATCGAACATCTGTGCCTAAAATTAGAACCTCTCAGTTTATCGGATGTGTAATTAATTGATGTAAAATTGATACATTATGGAGGTAATAGAAACAATTAAAGGACGCATTTGTTGATTCTCGATAATTATAGTATGAAACTCTTTTTTGAAGGATTATTATTGATCTGTGTCTGTGCCTGTATGTGGGCTAGCGCCGCATTTCAAATAGAAATTACACCACAGACAGTTCTTGCTGCAGAACAGGCAGTACCAAGCATGAATAAGACTAATTTTGGTTATCAACTTGAATCAAATGTTACTGATAGAAATACCATAAACGAAATTGCTTATAAGAATCCCCAACATGGAATCATTATGTTGTTCCCTTCAAATTGGACATTTTCCTCAAGTGGTTTACCAGAATATAATCAAATTGCTGCATTTTATGCTCCATTGCAAAACCTATCCGATCCAATTCCAGCTAGATTTACTATCGCTGTAATGAGCTATGAGCAAAATATACCTCTCAAGGAGTTTACTAATATGACAATAAGCTCCCTTAATCAGACCGGCCAAATTATGATCTCAAGTTCTGATCCTATTAGTCTCGCTGGGCGACCAGGCCATCAGCTTGTATTTTCAACATTACCAAATATGGGTAATCCTATTTCATTTGAGATATTGCATTCTTGGACAGTAATTGACAACAAGATTTATGTTTTTCAATATAGTGTCGAAAGCGCCAAATTTGATACCTATCTTCCTACAGTCAAGCATATTTTAGAATCATTGAGAATAGAATAGACACGAGATAATAATCCATTGTGAGATCCCTGCAAGAAATAAGTCTCATATTTAGAAGACGTTTAACGTTTAATAGACCACAGAAGTAAAAATCATATATTAACAAGCGTTGAGGGACAGATGGGAAGTAAAAGAAAGTTAGTCATTACAATAGTTCCATTGATAATTATTATTGCGACCATTTTCTATCAAGTTGCAATTGCAAGGATATCTTCTGAGTCTCTCACAAAGTTAGACAAGTTTGGAATATTGGAAATATATCCTACTAAATTAGGGGGAAGGGAATGGTTTATTGACATGAACAAGCCTGTTGAGGACCCAGGGTTTAATCCTGGGTCAAATATTACTAGGCAATTAGATGGTTCATGGCAGATAAATGGAAGACTTGAGAATGGCACGTACGTTGGGGAAGTGAGAATGGAAGTCGGTAGACTTCCAGGATCCAAAGAATGGAAGAATGTCGAGATGACCGGATATGCCAAAATAATTCCATCCAACAATCCAAATGATTCGCTGGTCTGGTCGATCAGAGGAGGAAGGCATAATAGTACAGTTCCTTGTGAAGGAACAGCTCTTAAGGGAGAAATCGATATCAACGGTACGGTTTCTTGGGTCAAGGAGATATGGCATACGGGAGGATATACCAGCAAACGAGCCGAAACACAAGTTACAGAACCCATTATTGGCAGATGGATTGGTTGGAAAGTTGTTGTCTACAATATGAACAATGATACCGCAGTAAAGATGGAATCTTATCTTGATGACAGAGCAAATAATCATTGGATAAAGGTTACCGATTTGATTGATAGTGGTGGATGGTACGCTAATGAACCAGATCCTTTATTTTACGGCGCAAACTGCGGTAAGGCTAAAGATCACATAATAACAAATGGAGGAGCTCTAGCAATATTTAGATCTGACAATATGACATGGAATTTTAGGGACTTGAGTGTGAGAGAAATTCAGCCTCCATTATCTCCGTGAACTTTCATCGTTCCAGTCCTTTCATCATGAACAATAAAAAAATCTAGTATTATTACTGAGATAGATATTTGGTTACATAAGGCTTGTTTGAAATTGATTGTTGGTCTTAAACCATTACATCTGAATCCTAGCTCTTATAATCTTTGTTGACCACAGTAATAATACATGCCAGCTAGAAGCTTATGGCAAGGTAGTATCTCGTTTGGACTTGTAAATATACCAGTTAAACTATATTCAGCAACAAATAACAAGGAATATGTTTTCAATCAATTATGCCAAAACGGACATAGGATTAGATACAAGAAATGGTGTCCGGAGGAAGAAAGAGAGGTTCCATTTTCAGAGATAAAAAAAGGTTACGAAATTGAAAAAGACAACTACATCGTATTTGAAAAGGAAGAACTTAACAAGGTAAAATTAAAAACAACTCATTCAATTGATATTAAGGAATTTATAGAATACAAAGAACTTGATCCAATCTTAATAGATAACAGCTACTATGTGGCTATTGATCCGAAAAAAGGAAACGAAAAGGCCTATGTACTCTTAGTAAAAATATTAAATGAAAATAACTTGGTGGCCATCGGCAAAGTTGTTCTAAAGGACAGGGAAAACGTGATAGCTTTGAGACCTTATCAAAGAGGTCTTGTTATGCACGTCCTGAATTATCTAGACGATATGAAGCCTGTGGATGAAATCCCCGAAATGGGAAACACAAAAGCAAAATTAGATCCACAAGAAATTTCGCTCGGCAAGATACTAGTACAAAAGTATCGCAGCAAAGAGTTTGATATTGGAGATTATTCCGACACTTATGTTCAAGAACTAAGGAAGCTCATAGAGGCAAAGAGTAAGGGAAGAAAGTTTGTTTCGTCCGCTCCAAAGGTAGCAAAACCCACCAAGGATCTTCTTGAGGCTCTCAAGGCCAGCATCGAAACCGAGAGGAAGTAAATAAATATAAAAAAGCCCACACTTATTGTTGAAATTCAAACGCAAATAACTTGATAATGAAACTGACAGGATTAAATATACTATATGATTTAGTATGCAAATTATGGAATACGAGGATTACGGTAAAAAGATGCTCATATATGCAGGTATTGCCATTGTAGGTATATTTTTTGGATTACAGGTCATGTTTGGTTTTCCTTTGTTCAAATCATTCGAAAGTGATAGTGTGAGTGATGCACGAGTTGTAATCAAGGATGCCAACGGAAACTGTGTATTAGGAGCTTCTGATAAAATTCCTAGGATACTTCACAATTGCCCCTATGACAAAGAAGACATTGTATCAATTACATATAAGAAAGGTACACCAGATATTAGGACACATAGTCTAAAATCCTAGTTACGGAAACGGAGACGTCCGTTATAATTTCAAATTTTGTAAAGCGTTATATTTGATGTTCAATATAATAATATGTGGACGAGGACTTTACTAAAAATTGACTTGTTTATTATGTGATGCTGAGGTTGATCCTGAATCTGGTGTTCAAATATGTCCAACCTGTGCAATAGTAGCGATGTCGGATGAGGATTTCCAAAACTTAGGTTATATTTCTCTAGTTGAAAATGTCAAGCCTAAATCCATTAGCGATAAAGAGCGGAAAAGAATCTTGGATTTGTATATCCCTGTACGCTGATTACATCAGATAGAAACCAAATTATCAGTAAAAAAGGATGTGCTAATTGAGGATACTTTTCGTCTAGCTTTTTAAAAAGAAAAATAAAAATTAGACAGTATAAATAACTAATGCGATTTATACCAGACTAATCTTTCTTGAAGGCCTTTGCCTCATCTTTAGTAACATTAAACCAAACTTTATGTCCATCGAATCGCACCGCTCTGTTTTTAGGCAAGTAGAATTTGTCTTTATCAACAATTCCTCTTTTTGTTACCACAGTATCTGCATCCAAGTCATGCACTTCGCCCAAATCATAATCATCAATACCCCTAGCTTCCTTTTTCAAAACGTCGTCCCAGTTTGTAATTCCACTCATACACTATTTAGGGCAACATGTGATTTAAGGGTTAAAATTCTCCATCCTCCATCATCCATCAAGTGAGTAAAAGGAGAGAGTATTATAAATGCAATATAAAATTCGAGGAAACAATTAAGAATTGATTCTTTTCACTATATAGCTCTATTTGATAGTTTAGTTACTTGGGTAAGTATCATTGATATATAACATTCAGTCTTAATGTGCATGTTAATAAACTATTTTGCTAATTGTTAGAATTTCTATGAAGAAAAATAGTGTCTTACATGAAGTGGTCTTTGCATTACTGCTATTAGTAACAACGGTAACTTTTACCAATCTGACATATATCCATGCCCAGGATGAGGAAGGCGATATTGGTACTGATAACGAGATTATGTCACAACTAGGACCTGAAGTACTAGCAAATGAGACAGGATCCTTTCTAAATGGGACGAGCTTGATAAATCCCGGTGAGGCTGGTGTTGAAGGCTTTGACAATTTCACATCTCCACTAGGAAATGAATCATTACTCTCAGAAGATGAATCCATTGATACTGGAAATGAATCATTACTCTCCGAACAAGACGATGTAGAAAATGAGTTTGGAAATGAAACCACAACAACTGAGACAGAAGCACCACCAGTAGACAATACTTCTGAGTTAGCATTCGAAGATGATGGGGATGTTATTTCACAATCACAACAAGGAGTTACTTCTGATATTGATCAAAGATTAGAGACTGTTGCAGCTGCTACTCTTGGGCTAACCAATGTTACTGCAAAATCGGAAAATGAACAAATGACTAATAGTAAACCAAATCTCACAGTTGGTAGCGAATAATCCAAATAGTCCAGCAGCAATTGCAATTAAGAAACTTGCGCAGGAATACTCAAACGGAGAAATTGATGAAATAGATATTGCAACCCAGCAAATAGGAACTCAAATAGCACAAGGAAATGACATAGAGCAAACCCTTATTCAAATAACAAATAATATCGAAAATAATATTAAAAACGTAAAAATAAGCATAGACAATTTTGACAAGATAATCGTACATCCCAACACACTAGATGTGGATAAGAAAATAATTACTGAAACGATAACGACTATAAAGAAATCAAAATCTATAGTTGATGTACCTCGCATACATATAAAATTTGACGATGATGAAAAGAACTTGGTACTACGAGTTCTAAATACAAATGATGTTAAGTACGAACTGCCGTTTAGCAAAAATAAGGGTGGGTTTAAGTTGGATGCGGATGATTTTAGAGTAAAAGTTATTGGAGGAAAAGGAAAGATTCAAGCTAGAGATAAAGAGTTCCTTGACAAGGATAGAAGAAATGGTAACGTTTACCTTAACACGGATGAAATAGATTCAGGAAAATATTTGTTGGAAGTATACATAAAATTGAGTGATGGTTCAGTTGGTACATGGGCACGTGGTTCAGTGACTATAACTAATTAATAGTTCACTTTATTAAGTCATAGTGACGATACAGCTAAAAGTCGGAAGAACCACCTGCACTATATGGACTCCCCTTGATGGTTATGACAAAGTCCAAGTCATTAATACGCTTCAATAAATTAAGATCAAGGCTATGACTAACTATCATTTTCGTTCCCTTTAGATAAAAACCTGGAGCCATACCGGTAACGTTAATCACTCTCTCTCTTATTTGTTCAGTATCTTGATCGGGTTTGAGAATCATTTCCAGAGTATAAATATTCTCTCTATTTGCCTTTTCATCAAAAATCAATCGGACAACTAAAAGAGGATCCACTTTTGAGAATACGGTCTTGATAGCATTATCGGCCTCTGTAAATTCTTTCACAACTTCCTTAACACCATTTTCTTGATCACTCATTTACTCTTAATAGCTTAAAATATTGGTTATATATTTTATGTAAGTGATTAAACTAGTTAGTTCTTTACTATCTATTTTCAATAAACGAGAGGTATGCAGGTGCTTGAACCAAAACAATATTCCGTTCCTAATATTCAATCAAAAGTGATGCACACTTGTCAATAAACGCCTCATAATCTGAATCGATTTCCTTTTTGTTATACGAAATTCTGCAATAATCATGCGAGTGAAATACATCGTCAATCACATTACATTTGTTACAAGTCCAATGAACATATTCCATACAAGTATTGCAGGTGGCACTAGGAACTAAATAATTTCCACATCCTCTGCATAATTCTTTGTTATACACAATACTGATAATTGATTGCTCGTAATAGATTTAGTGAATGTGATTCATTTAGACGATATTTGACTATGTTGAGAAATTATTGAATGTACGTTATTTAATGAAAATACAGCAATCTATGTTATGGCTACTATACCCATTATTATGATATTAAACCATTAAATTTATCGAAAACTGTGTAGGCCCTGAATGGTAGCGATAGAATATTGTTGGCCCACGCAGTCTGAGTTCTTCATTTGCGTAATAGTAATTCCTCACTAAATTATAAAAAAGTTAAAACCTGGCTGGGATTGGGATTGATGCATAAAAATGATCCTTCCTCCCAACCAGGCTTTGAAAGAAGGAATAATTTTTTGAGAATAAGTGAAATAAATAATTAACTAATCTTTATAGCATTTACCGTCGGCCGATAGATCATTTTTCTGTTCCTTTTCGCACATCTTGTGCGTATCAAAACAAACGTAACCTTCCTGATCTTCATCATAACAATACTCATGTGAATCAGAATATGCGTTATTCGGTATCGACATAGAGCCAAAAATGATAGCCATAGCAACAAATAGTACTGTTATGTTCAACCATTATCAATTGTTATAATACTAATTAAACGTTGTACAGTCTCATTAAAGTTAATTTAAATAATTAACTCTGAGGGGAAGCAATTTGGAAGCATGGAACTGAGCCTCCCATCAGTTTGTTTGAAAGTTGATAAAATATCGTAAAAATATTATAAAAAATTTCCTACTCTGTGGAATTATAGCATTTACTTTCTGCTAATAAATCATTTTTCTGCTCATTTTCGCAAACCTTTTTGGTTTCAAAACAAATGAAGCCCTCCATATCTTGATCGTAACAATAAATACTTGGTGTAGCAGCGGATACAATTCCAGTTAATACGATCGTACCGATAAACGTGGAGATAATCAAAAAGACATTAAGAATTCTCATTACTAAAATATGACAACATAGTTTAATATCAATAGTCAGAAATTCTCATTTTCTATTTCTTTCAATTGCTTATAGTGTTCAGGTGTTCAAATATAATAATATACACCGATGGGGTTTTGATCCAATAGAATTCTATGAAGCCCCCATCGGCGGTTATATGGTGAGTTCGTTTGCGTTATATACATATGAGCAACATATTATAAAAAAATTCAGCGAATTAAGCAACGACCGAAACCCGATGGGCCATCCGACCGCTCTTCAGGCCCACCAGTAATGGAAGTTGGGATTGGTGTTCTTGTTGGAAAAACTATGCTCAATAAATTATAAAAAAGTGAACAAAAAAGGAAAGATTAGAGGGGATCGCCTGAAGTCCCCTGGTTCTTATCTCTCTTTACGGCGGTAGGCTCATGTGAAGCAATATCTTCCGGATTCATCGGTTCTTTGCCTCCAGATTCATTATATTGTCTGTTTCCAGCGTCTTCGTTAGCTGTATAAGAGTCAGAATCTGTTACTCTTTCTGCAGTGTCATCAACTGCTTCCTTAACTCCCTGTGCAGTGCCGCCAACTACGTCCTTAACTCCCTCTCCGGCTTCCTTAAAGCCCTTTTTTACTTTATCAAAAGCCTTTTCTTCTTCATTCATGATAAACTCACTACAACAAGTTATTTAACGCTTCAGCCGGTTCGCAAGACTCCGGAAGTGTTTCATTTATGGTAACATGAGAATTAAATGTGTCGGCGTGCAAACAAATTGTTAAATTTAATATTGCAAATAATCGAAATATGGAAGAAACAATAGACTGGAAGAATGTCATCAAAAAAGAAGCACGTGGTATAAATGACTTCGATTTGGGAGAGGTTCAAGAGGTAAGCGGGGAACAAGTAATAACTAAAAAAGGGATCGTTGATAAGGACAAGTTTTATTTACCTAAAAGTAAAGTGAACAGTTTTGATGGCGACAAACTACGGTTTGAAGTTACTAAAGAAGAGGCCGAGATCTATAGACGCGACTAGCCTAGTCACATTCTTTTGATTTGATCTTTACATACTTGATAGAATACCCAATCCAAAATCCGCAATTCGCTATCTAAAATATCGGATTCAAATATAGAATCTTTCTTCTTTATTTCCTGTATAGTTTCATTCATCCTAGATTCAATAAGACTACAAATTTCCACATTCGGATTTTTCATATTTTCTAGAACCCAGTTAATTAATTCAATCCTCTTTTTGAGATCTGTATCACCGATAAGTGGAGGGGTATAGAAAAGAAAGAACGTTCTTAAAATCTTTATTTAGGTGAGACTGTCAATTATGCTATGTCAAGACCATTCGGACCATTCGGACCAAGTGGACCTCCTGGCCCTATATGTTTGAAATGTCATCGCGCTGTAGATCATAATTGGAAGTGTAAAAACAAAAACTGTCCAAATTACAAAATAGGGTGGAGGTAAGAAGGACTTGGATAAATTATGGATAAATTAATTTAATCGCGTTTGATTTATGATGCGAATCAAGAAGTTCGTGTTTTCTCATAAGATAGAAGATAAGCGCCCGCCACGACCATAACAAGGCCAATTATACCAACCGTATACGAATAAGGTCCTCCTTCCGCCATTAAATTATTAAAGTTCCAGTTTGATCCGACAAGTGTACCTATTCCACTAACTATGAAACCTACGAGCATCCCAATATCTGTATCTTATTCATCCTCGGTCGTCCGTTTTTATAAAATCACTTTTGCTTAGTACGTTTCTCCATATCTGCGACCTGATCAAAATAAAACAAAATCTGATCTTATTCTTTAAGAGTAAACTCAGGACATCCACACCAACAATTAAGGTATGTCTTCGGGCCTATACTTTTGGCATGTTTCCCAGCAAGATGGCCACACCGGCAAATATCGAAATCAGAAGCCATTAATTTAAATACAAATAGAAGTGTGTCAATATTGGTTTAAAAACTATTTACATACAATCTATTCTTGATACTAACAGAGAAAATGCACAATATTTCTTTATAATGGACATATGAATACCCTAACTCACCTTTCTATAAGGCAATAACTAATCACTTAAAAACTAATTAAGATTACTTTTCTCTTTCTGATGCTAATATGGCGCATGACTTTTAAAATGGTGCAGACCGACAAGTTCACCTATTTTTATTTTGTATTGCAAGTACAATTGTGGATCGCCAGAAGGAGTGAGTGAAACGAGAAAACCTAACACGGCGCTGGTCAGTTATAATAAGAAAAGAGACTTTGAAAAAACGAGTGAACCCAAGGGAGTAATAAACCCTAGTGAGAAAAGTACGAAATTAAGAGATTTTGTTGTCCAGAAACATGATGCGTCTCACCTTCACTATGACTTTAGACTGGAATCTGAGGATGGTGTTCTAAAATCTTGGGCGGTACCCAAAGGACCTTCAATGGATTCCACCATCAAGAGACTGGCAGTATTGGTCGAAGATCATCCTCTAGACTATCTACACTTCGAAGGAACAATAGAACCCGGAAATTACGGCGCTGGTACGGTGATAGTGTGGGACACTGGAAGTTATACCAGTAAAGAGAACCTTTTACAGCAAATGGAAAAAGGAAAAATCTCAGTTGAACTCTTTGGGAACAAACTAAAGGGTCTGTTTTCTTTGGTCAAAACTAAGAGGGATAATCAATGGTTGTTGATTAAATCGAAAGATCAATACGCATCAAGCCAAGATGTAACAACCGAACAACCAGATTCCGTCTTGACTAGCAGGTCGAATTCGGACATTGAAAATGAAAGCATTAACAAGAGAAATAAAAGGAAACTCAAGACTAATAATCTCACATCTTCTATTGATTCTAAGAACGATAAACAAACAATAAGTTTTCAAAGAATAAAACCTATGCTCGCTTCGCCATTTGAAAAAGCCTTTAATCGCAAAAATTGGGTATTTGAAATTAAATGGGACGGTGTAAGGGCAATTGTGTTCAAGAATAGAAAGAATTTTAAGATTCAGTCGAGAAATGGTAACGATATTACAGATAAATATCCTGAAATATTAAACGACTTAAAACTCTCGCTGAAAGAATGTGAGTCTGTCGTAGTAGACGGTGAGATAGTTGTCCTAAATCAGGAAGGCGTCCCAGATTTTCACGCCCATCAACACAGAATGCATGTTCAAAATAGTAGAGAGATAATGGCTCTTTCTGTAGAAACTCCTGCGACCTATTACATTTTTGATGTACTGTATAAAGATGGCAAGGATGTTAAATCCCTAGGTTATATCAAAAGGCGAAGAACGTTATTAAGTATAGTAAGGATAAATAAATCAATTAGAATATCCGACTATATTGAAGAAAAAGGAGTGCAGGTGTTTGAGAATAGTAAGAAATTAGGCCTTGAAGGAATAGTAGCCAAACATAAAGATAGTATGTACACAGAGGGTATAAGGTCCAAAGATTGGTTGAAAATAAAGAACACCAAGACGCAAGACTGTGTAATTGTAGGTTATACAAAAGGAGAAGGCGCTAGAGGCAGATATTTTGGATCGCTCGTGCTGGCTGTATACTCTACGCAAGAAAGAAAATTAAAGTTTGCGGGGCATGTAGGGACTGGCTTTGATGATGAAACTCTTGAAACTGTATATGCCAGGATCAAAGGCTACGAAATTGCATCTCCTCCGGTAGATAAAGTTCCCTACCTCAATCGTAAAACGACCTGGCTGAAGCCGATAAATATTGCCGAAGTAAAATTTGGCGAGTGGACCAAGGATGGAATATTGAGGGCACCCGTCTTCTTAAGAATTCGCGAAGACAAAAGACCCGAAGAGTGCATTACTGAAGCGGACAATCCTACTGACAGTTCTCAAATTAGAATCAATAAAAAGAGTGAAAATAGCACTAGTATTACCAGTGCCAATAAAGTAAAGTTAACAAATCCCGATAAGATATACTGGAAGGCCACGAAGGATCATCCCAGGTTTCTGAAGAGGGATCTAATAGAATATTATGAGCGCATTAGCGCCTGGATATTACCACATTTAAAAGATAGACCTCTTTCCCTTAGCCGTTATCCAAATGGAATCAGCGGTAATTCATTCTATCAAAAAGATTGGGATAAGAAAAAGCCAGACTTTGTAACTACAGCAAAAATTCATTCTGAACAAAGAGGAGATAGTATTAACTACATTATTTGTAACAACATGGAGAGTCTTCTTTGGATAGCGAATTTGGGATGTATTGAGATGCATCCGTGGTACAGTAGAATTAAAGAGTTTGACAAGTGCAGCACCTCCACTCAAATGTTTGAAGAAAAATGTGGACTTAATTTTCCTGACTTTATTGTTTTTGATCTAGATCCGTACATCTATTCTGGTAAAGAAAAAAAAGGGCAGGAACCAGAATACAACGCAGCCGGGTTTAAAGCCGCAGTAGAAATTGCTTATGAATTAAGAGATATTTTAGAAGGGCTGAAAATCCACTGCTATGTAAAAACATCGGGAAAGTCAGGATTGCATATTTATGTTCCTATTTCCAATACTTATCCCTATGAACAAACCAAGAATTTTGCTGAGGTAATGGCCAAAATGATGGTTTCAAAATTTCCAAACAAAGTTACAACGGAATGGAATACTTCAAAGAGGAAAGGCAAAGTATTTTTCGACTATAATCAAAATGCGAGGGGCAAAACAATAGCGTCTGTTTACTCCTTACGTCCTACTCCAACGGCAACCGTTTCAATGCCTATTTCTTGGAAAAAATTGGATTCCATCTTTCCGACTGATTATAATATATTAACTATCTCGAAAATTATTAGGAGCGATGGTCCCTGGCAAAATATTCTCTCAGATAAGCAAGACCTTAAAAAAATAATTTCTGAAATGAAAGAGATAGTCTAGGCTTAAATAATAACTATGGATATCGTCTGTTAGTTACTAATTTTATTCAATCTAAATGTTGGAAGTCAATAGGAATTAATGAGGGCTAACGAATTACCGCAACTATTGTGGTGGGGTCATATTATTTCCAATGATGAAATCTTGTTCTACTCTACATGCTTTTCTATGATTGATTGTATTCTTCCACCAAATTTTCTTTTATACTCAGATCTGCATGAAGTGCAGCAGAAGAACCGTTCATAATTAGCAAACTTGAAAACTTGTGGAACTCCGGCAATAATTCCATGACAAAAATCACAGTCTAAGACTATCTTCAAACCCTTTTTTAATTTCTTGAATTGTTGAATACTATTATCATTATGATAATTCTTATCTTGTATTCCAAAATTAGTATTAGCATTTACTTTTGCAACTTTTCCAAAATCAAGTACTGGTACGACTCGTTGGATGAAACCTACATTTACCAGTCTTTCAAATCTTGCTTTGACGGTAGGAGTTGTAATACTAGTTTCACGCGAAATCTGACGAAAAGACTTACGTCCATCCTCAAATAGCGACTTTAGTATTGATATGTCATAGTCATCAAGTTCAACTGGCATGATGATTGAAGGGTGCAGAGTCAAATATTAAATTTTACATTTGTAAAGTATATACCATAATATCATTAGTGATATCTCTCATACAAAGCTAAATCCCTATCTTTTTTTATATTGAAAAAAGTAAAGTTTACTGTTAGTCTTGAAACTTTACATCGGTTGTAGCGGCTGGAGTTATACTTCTTGGCAGGGTCCCTTTTACCCTCAAAATATGGAGAATAGGGCATGGCTGCCGTATTATTCTCAAATTTTTAACTATGTAGAAATAGATTCCACTTTTTACAATATTCCAAGTGAATTAATGGTAAAAAATTGGGATAAAAGAACTCCTGATAATTTTAGATTTACAGCCAAATTTCCTAAAATAATAACACATGATAAGAAATTCAAAAATGTGGAAAATGATTTAGAATTATTCTACAAAAGAATGGAACCACTTAAAGATAAGATTTTGTCGTTACTAATACAGTTACCTCCCTCTTACAAAGTTAAAGAAGGACCTTTTTTATTTAGTCCCGTCCTATCTCCCAATCAGGTTTTAACTTTTTAATATTTTATTGTTCATAATTGAGTAACGTCAAAGCGTCTTACATCGCTGATGGGCCAACCTATCTACTACGATTCAGGGCCCATCAGTATTCTAAAATCTCTTTAAACAGTAACCGAAACTTTCACTCATCTTCACCAGTTTCAGTTTCTTCACTTTCATCCTGTTCCTCTTCTGTGCCATTTTCTTTTGCCTCATCCTCGACATCTGATTGCAACTGTGCCAAGGTATTGTTACTACTGGTACTGCTGTTATTAGATTGAGAAAGGGCCAATTTGTTTTTTAGATTCTCAAGAAATCCCCCCGCTTTTGGACTTGAACTTGAGCCTGTTGATGGATCCTGTAAAACTCCGTTATCTTCCTGGGAATCAGGAGTAGTTATATACTGCAGTTCTGGATCTTCACAACTGACTACCGAAAATGAACCATCAGCATCCTTTTGTATAGTGCATGTTTGGCAATACCTCTCTCCGAGAGTTTGGCCAGGAACATTCTCTCTCCAGCAACAAGTCATTGAAGTATCTCCGCCTGAGCAATTCTTACTATCCCACCATCCTCGTGACGGCGGTACAGCACAAGCATCAGGTATGGATGAAGCAAAATAAAGAAATGGAACTAACAATATAACGCTAGAAGCAAAAACAGCAGATCTTTGCACGAATAGTATTCATCTTGTCTTTTATAAAAACTTTGGAGGTTTGAATGTTACCCTTGTGACCTGGAAGGTAAAAGTCGGCGGATAAATTAACGATCAAGAAGCAATCCTATTAACGTACCAAAGGCGACAATCGACCCTATCGCCACTATCAAGCCTATTAACTTTAGGTGATCCTTGTATGACTTAATTTTCTCACCAGACGGCTTGTATCCTTTCGGAAGGGTCACATCATCAAATATTTGTTACCATTTAATAAATTCGTCGGATAATAGTTGTTCTATAGACGTGGTTCAATTTAGCAATTCAAGGATTTAGAATACAAAGTGCTTTTAGGAGAGGGAGCGTATAATTTGGTCTTCGATCTTCAAGAAAATTTTCTTTAATATTTTTGGAATGATATTCACTTTCAAACAAACTGACGCGAGGTAATTCATTCTACCTTCATTCCATAGAAAAATACTTTTATGCATATACGCTATTAACCTATTCAACGAATAGAATCATCAAATACGGACTAGTATCTCCTTTAATGTTTCTTCTAGCAGTAAGTCTTGTATTTACCGGCGAATATTCGAAAGGACAAAGTACAAGTGATGTTTCTAAATTTAGTACACGGCCCGATATTGGAACAGAAGAAGAACCAACAATAAACGATGATGCAGAAGAGGAAGAAACAATGGAAGATGATGAGACAGAGCCGACGGATGAGGAAGAAAATGATACCGTTACAAGCGTACCTCCCAAGAGATCTTTTGGAGCAGATTTGGGGTTAGACAATCTCACCACAGCACCCACAGAGGAACCCGCGAAACTGATATTCAGTTCATGCCAAAAAGATTTCCCTAATCCTATACGTGCCGAAGATATTAATAGATATAGACCAATTAGTTGTAATGTACCAGGTGCTTCCCCAAATGATAATGTCGTAGTTTCTAACACACCACTTGACCCTCGTGGGTGTAATTTCATAGCCTCTTCACGAGTTTCGGCGCCAAATAATGTATCTATTCTATTGTTTGACGGAAGAGGAACTCCGGAGAGTTTTGTGAAGGGCGTGGAGAGAGGCGGCTTGCATGGCCATGAGGCACATTGCGATAGGCTGTGGATAAAAGGTACAGTGATATTTTCCATTATTGTATTCCGTCCGGAAGTGCCGATATTATCGGTTCATTAGAAGAATTACAAGATAAAAATAGATAAAGACTAAATTACTTTGATTTATGGATGTCTTTTTCACTTCTGCCTTCTTTCCTAATATCTATTATTTTTGAGTGTTACAAGCGAGTGAAACAAATAGCAAACATGTAGAATGTTTATTGAAGTGGGTGAAAAACTTACATACATCTGTACAAAGTATTAGTATCACCTTGAAAATTGTCTATGCGACTGTCATGTGCTTAATATTATTATTTCGTTTAGCGATATTTTCCCTGTGTGGGAAGTCTCTGGGAGACCTGCAGGATTTGTTCCGAGTTGCAAAGATGGATGCAACAGGCATCCAATCACTGCAGGCCCTGGGGTGGATGCATGTCCTGGGGTGGAAACACAATGCATTTTCGGAACCCACTTAGATGTAAGTGTATGTCAATGTGTTCGAAATTAAATACCTCCTTAGATACCTGTTGCCCGATTTCTTGAATAAAATCACGAAGTTTAAAGTACGCTTCCCTTTTCATTTATTATCAGTTCAAAGTGTTTTTGACAGTACTTTTGGATTCTTGTTATCTTTGGGTACTTATTTCCAACCTGGACTGACCTGTTTAGTGGCAAAAGCATCAGAAGTATTACTTAAAAACGTCTGAATATCTAGCAATTAAACGCCTTTTCATTGATATGGAGACGACCTGGACTGTTGTCACCGGTCCATTTTTAGTGTCACAAACTGCCATTTCCTGAGCACGAAAAAATCGATATATTCGATTTTCCTAAAAATAGACGTTTAATAACACATACGCGTCTTAAAATTTTACATTTGTAAAGTTCAATTGTTATATTTGGTCTAGTTTACTATAAGATATTGGCAAAAGATCCCATATGTGGCATGTTTGTGGAAGAAAAACTTGATTCAATCAGATACAGTACGAAAGGTAAAGAGTATTTGTTTTGCAGTAATCAATGTCTGCATGAATTCATAGAGCCAGAAAAGGAGCTCAAGAAATTAAAAATTCACGTGGCGATAAGCATTGGCCTAACAATACCTATATTAATTTTGAGCTTGCCTCACATGCTTCCTACCCAATTCGGTCAATTTCTTCCTATGGACTTGATGCATAACTCAAGTTATATTATGTTGGTATTAGCTACCCCTTTACAATTTTGGATTGGCTGGAGATTCTATAAGGGCTTTTGGGACGGGGTTAAGGCAAGAGCATCAAACATGGATACACTTATAGCAATAGGAACTTCGGCAGCATATCTGTATAGCGCTGCAGTAACAATCACTCCAGATCTCTTTCCATTTAAAGCAGTTTATTTTGAAACTGCTGCTGTAATTATTACTTTGATACTTATGGGTAGATTGCTAGAAACAAGAACAAAAGAAAGAGCTTCTATCGCAGTAAGAAAATTACTTGATTTGCAGCCACGTATGGCTAACGTATTGCGACCAACAACTAGTCCTTCTGGACAAATCCTCGAAACGGAAACTGAAATTCCTATTGAGCAAATTAGGGAAGGGGATATATTGATAGTTAGACCTGGTGAGAGTATTCCCACCGACGGACTAATAATAGAGGGTGCATCCTCATTGGACGAATCCCCTATTACCGGAGAGAGTATTCCTGTTGATAAAACAAAAGGTGAAGACGTTATTGGCACAACTATGAACAAGACAGGCTTGTTAAAGATTAAAGCTGCAAAGGTCGGACAAGATACAGTACTCTCACAGATAATAAATCTTGTTGAAGAAGCTCGGACCGGCAAAGCTCAAATGCAAAGGACAGTAGATCAGGTTGCAAAATATTTTGTTCCTGCAATAGTTATCACTGCGATCGGCGTAGGGCTAGGTTGGTATTTTGTGGGAAACATAGGTTTCACATATAGTCTTTTAGCTTTCGTTTCAGTAATCATTATTGCCTGTCCTTGTGCCTTGGGAATTGCCACGCCAGCTGCATTGATGATGGGCTCCGCTAAGGCTTCTGAGTACGGTATACTATTCAAGGGTGGAGAATATCTGGAGATTGCAAGTAAAGTACAAACAATAGTATTTGACAAGACTGGAACACTAACAGAAGGAAAACCATCTGTTACCGATATTTATGCTATATCTGAATCCAAAATTGGAGAAAAGGAATTGCTGCGATTGGCTGCTATTGCAGAATCGGGCTCTGAACATCCATTAGGACAGGCAATTGTAAGGAAAGCAAAAGAAGACAATGCGATTCCAAGTCCAGAATTAGCCGAATCAATTGCAGGGCATGGATTAATTGCGAAGTATCAAAACCATGTATTTATGGTAGGAACAAGGAAACTTATGGTTGATAATAAGATTTCAATTTCTCAAGATGTTGAGTCAAAGTTGAGCGAATTCGAAAATGAGGGCAAGACTGCTGTCTTGGTATCAATAGATTCTAAACTTTCTGGAATTTTAGCTCTTGCTGATACATTAAAAAATACTGCCAAGACTGCTGTGTGGTCCTTAAAATCTGATGGGAAAGAGGTCATACTGCTTACAGGAGACAATGAGAGAACAGCAAATCATATAGCAGCTGAATTAGGAATCAAAAATGTTATGTCCCAAGTTATACCACAACAAAAAGAAAAAGTAATCGCAAAACTCATGTCGGAGAAGAAAATAGTAGCCATGGTAGGAGACGGAATTAATGATGCACCAGCATTAGCTAGAGCTGACTTGGGAATAGCTATTGGATCAGGGACAGATGTCGCAAAAGAAACTGGTGGTATTATACTAATAAAAGGTGACGTTAGAGACGTATCCATAGCACTCGAGCTAGGTAGGAGAACAGTTTCCAAGATTAAACAGAATCTTTTCTGGGCTTTTGCATATAATACAGGATTGATACCAATTGCTGGAGGTGTATTAGTTCCGCTACTCGGAGTCGGAATATTTGGATGGTTACCAATGTTGGCAGCACTGGCAATGGCTATGAGTTCTGTAACTGTAGTTGGTAACTCTATTTTACTTGGAAGATACAAACCAAATTTCTCTCATGCACCATTATAGTTTCCAACTTATCTTACAAATAAACAATATGCAATTTTATTCGGGCAGTATTCTGAAAACCTTGCCTTGTCCAATAGATACTACATACAAGTAACCATCTGGTCCAACAGTGAGGTCAGTTATCCCACCAAATCCTGCTCCGAATATAATCTCCTCTGCTCCAGAGGTGATCGGGTTCCGAATATATCTATCTGCAAGTGCTGGGGGAAGTATGAGGTCATTTCTCGCTTCGTTTAATTCAAAGTGATAAATACGACCATTGTGAACGTCTCCAACAAACATGTCGTTCTCATATTGAGGTCCTAATTTATCAGAATCTAGAAATACTATTGACGTCAATCCTGCGCTTTTTATCCAAACTAATTTGGGATCATAATATCTTCCGTTACCATCGAATGTTATCAGATCATTAGTATTAAATTTTTTTTGTGAGGCTGAAAAACCATACATTTGTTGCCAACCGCTATTGAATCCTGGATTTACTAGGTTTATTTCATCTCCATCCGCTGGTCCATTCTCTGTGTCCCATAGGAAGCCTGTTATGGGATCAAAATCGAGTCCAAAACTGTTCCTAATGCCATAGGCGTAATACAATCGCAAAGGCATGGAATCTCCTAATATTCCTTCACCTACAGGCTTTCCACCTTGTGTTATTCTTAAAATACCACTGCGTCCATCCGCAACTATTCCATCATCAAAGTTTTGAGCTTGTGTTGCTTCAAAATCGGCTTTAAATGACCCGTCAATGTCACCTACCGGAACGTAAATGTTGTTGTCAGGACCGATTTCTATTGCTCCTCCGTTATGTCTTGGTCCAGGATCTGCAGGCAAATCCAAAAGAAGTACGGGATTTACAAGTCTATTATCAACTAATTCATATTTGTAAAGGCGATTTCCTATTGGGGTTTTACCTGCCCTATCACTTCCATCATTACCCTCAATTTCGGTAAAGTAGAGGTAAACATTTGTTTTGAAATCATTTTGGGAAACTGCGATTCCACACATTCCCCTTTCAATAGAATTTGCTACATCCACATCAAGAAGAGGCAAATCTGTAACTATCCCTCTATTAACCCTCATTACGGTTCCTTTGTCCTTTTCCAAAACAAGAAAGTCATCAGGACCTAGGAAAGCCATGGTTGTAGGTACCTGCAACCCTTCAGCTACCTCCTCAACTTTGAGGCTGGAATCTGAGACTTCGGGATGGTCTGTCCCCTTGTTAAGCACCCTTTCTTTTAACGTGGTTTGACCGTAGGTCTGATCAAAATAAAAGGTGACATTAAAGATAAAAATAAAGAGAAACAGAAGAGTAAGATAGCTGTTCACCCTAGGCCGAAAAAGCAAGATTAGATTCGCGTTTCACAGCAAGTAACGACAAATATTAATTTACCTTCTCAGCTCTAGCATGCAATTCTGCCGTTAGCATTTAATTCTCATAACGTTTATGAATATAGACTATTAATTCTCGTTAGTTGAGATCACTTTTAGTCTACATAATTACATTTTTTATGTTCTCAGCATCATCACTATATTTTTTGGTTGCAATTTTTGGAGAAAGTATCGAAAGCGACGAAAAACACATTTTGCAGCCAGTTAAAGGACAAGAAGAAGTTGTTAATGAATCCGGACACAGTGAAAGCCAGGAAGAACTTGAAACACACAGTGAAACAAATGAAACATCAGAACAACATCTACAAGAAGAACAGGTTCTGGCGCAAAACGCAAGTGAATCAAATCAGATTGAACGCGAACAAGGAGATAGAACACAACATCAGGAAATGTTTGAAAAACAGCGCCGCATATTAGAATTATCACTTTCAATTGGAGCTGGAATCGGCTATGCTGCAACAGGGCTATGGATGATACTAGACAAGAAGAACAGTAAAAGTCCGTATATAATAGCAATAGTTGGTTCTTTCATATTATTAGGAGCATATGCTTCATCCCGAACAATAGGGATTTCCAATTTGGGTATAGAGCCCGTAGGCATATTGGATTCAGTTGTGGCAGGACTCCAGGTCGCAATTGTTGCTACTTGTCTATATATTCTAATGACTAGAATACATCCCGATGGAATTACTGTTGATAAATAGCATTCAAATATTCAGAAAAACAGTCCAGACAAGATTAAATAGTCGAAATAGATATTTCGGCAATTTCAGAAAATCTCGTTATGTACTAGACTTAATAAAGAATCTTCAATTTGCCTTAGTTTCACGGGTTTAATCAAAATGTCAATATTTTTGTCGTAAAAAACCTCATGCTTTGATATTTCATGATCTAAAAATTCAAAAGCAGTAATGAACATTATACATGACGATGGAAATTTCTTTAGGATTTCCGATGCGACTTCAATTCCGTTCCTGTTACCTGGTAACCGATAATCTATAATATAAGCATTAGGACGCTCGATATCAATATCGTCCAATATAGTTTCGGAGTTAATATACGTCCTAATTACTCGATGACCTTTTCTAGAAAGATAGTCGCTATAAAGGGTTAGAATGTCCTCTTCGTCATCAAGAATCATTATTGTTAACCTTTTTCTTGTTTCTACCATGATGATCAATCCGCTCAATTAATCTGCTCGGTCGATCGTTTATGACGATTAATTGTAATCATCGTTGGATCAACATACTATTTACAAGTTTATCAGGATATGTCTTATGTCCTGACCATGTACTATTGACAAGTAGTACTCGACTATCCAATCCTAAGAGGACTTATCGTTTTACGCCATTCACGAAATTATTTATCGTTTCTATTCCAAATTTTCGTTGTAACAAGGACTTTCTGCCATGTCATCGCTTTTCCATACCTTCGTGCATAGCAATATTTAGCATCTCCAACTTGATCATAACAATAATCTTCTTCCGAGACAGTCGTCGCATTTGAACCATTGACTGTTACTGAGATTACCAAGATCAGTGTTGTAAATAATGGATTAATAAGTTCAATCATTACGAACCAGCGAATAATATCATGCTTATTAAATTCAAACTAACATTCTCTAAAATGAGAATACGATTCTAGTTTCTACGTGAACAATTCTAAAATTTTTGTAAAATTGTTATTCTTTTATCAAAATGAAGTAGAACTCATGACATAATTGAAGTAGACATATTGCATGATGAAGTAAAAATACTGGATAGGAAATTTTATCAAATTTTAAGATAATAAAATAAAAAGGTTATAACAAGGTTTTAATTAATATCTCAAATTGGAAAACCAATCTGATGAATGTCAACTATGTCATCACACTAGAGAGTTCCACATATTAGAGAACGGAAAATATGGTATTTGTCTGAAATGTCATTGCATTAATTTTAAAGATTAAAAAACTATTTTGTTTATATCACGTACGGACAATGAGCAGATAGTAAAAGTTCCAAATATTATTTTATGGTGTTATTCTGTAGATATTCCTGAAACATTTGCAATGTCGTCAATTGTAAAGTATTCATCATTTGATCACATAAGGCTTCACTAGTGGTCTGGGCCCTTAAGCACGTTTGATACAGCCTAATATCATCAGCGTTTAGATTTTCATAATTCTGAGGCAAACCATATACTTGATTTGAAATAAGAACTGTAAAAACAAGCAAGGTTGTAACTATAAATAAACCCACATTAGTCATTTTCAAATATTATCTTAGCTACTACTTGAGTTTTATCTCTTGTCCAACTATATTCGCATGTCCCTCCTTCCCTTGGTAGTCATTTTGATCTTAAATTACGATGTAAGGTATTGAAATTATGGGCCGAACTGTACCTTCATATCGAATTGCTTCTGAAAGAGAAAGAAGGAAGTGGAAAATATTTAGAGATCAATTGGACAAACGTGAAAGAAAAACGTTTGATGAAATGATGTCCATTTCAAGATTGTATAATGTTGCTGGTGTAGGTTCTTGTAAACCTGTTCTATTACATCCGATTCTGATGTCTATAATATTTGATCATTATAAGCAAATGAGAAACACTCGAAAATGAAAATAAAGATGATTAAGAATTGGTCACAGGATTAATTTTGTTTTTGAAATGGAGCTGGTAGTTTATGAATCATATTTGACATGATTTCTTGACCCAATGATTTAACTTATAATTTATAATAAGGTTCAGTGGGATTCGGACACTTCATGTATTCGGGTTCTGTCAACTTGGTATTTACTTTTTGTTCTCAATATACTTAAAATTTTGTCAATTATCGAAGAGAGAATCAGATAGCTTGAAAAGAAAATATATTGTTTCACATCAAGGTTTAGAATCAGACCATTTTCTCATCCACTGCATTAAGTTAATAACAGATTCTACCAGTTCCTGTCCCTTAGGAGTAAGCTTGTATTCTACTCTTGGAGGTATCTCGTTATATGCTAGTCTTTCCAAAATTTTACCTTCTTCCAGTTCCTTTAATCTACGAGCCAGTGTCTTACTGCTAAACCCTTTCAGTAATTTTCTAAATTCCTTATATCTTACTGGCTGGGAAGAACAACAAAGAGGTATTAACATCTCTAAAGTTCCCCTTTTAGTAATTAACTTCCGAACTTTAGCGGTTTCCTTCATCAGAATAGCTGCGTTATATCCCTCAAAATTACACCCATCCTGATATATTGGAAGTTGGTTTACTTTCTGTCCATTTGTTTCCGACATGTCTCTCTGTTTACTAAAGTATCCTCGACAATTTAAATAGTTTCTGTAGTAAACAATAATGACATGAAACAAGAAACATTGAAGGCAAAAATTAAAGAACGATATGGCAAAATTGCCTTGGAAGGTAACCCAGAGCGTTGTTGCGGTCCAGAATGCTGCAGCTCTTCTGAACCCAATCCACAAGTCTCATCGATTTCTGTCGGCTACAATGTCAAGCTATTAGATTCTATACCACAGTCATCAATACTTGGTCTGGGTTGTGGAGCTCCACTTAATTTCGCTAATTTAAAGGCTGGAGAAATTGTAGTAGATTTAGGCTCAGGTGCTGGAATAGATGCATTCTTGGCATCCAGAGAGGTTAAGGAAAATGGTAAAGTAATTGGAATAGACTTTACTGATGAAATGCTAGATAAAGCAACCTCTGCGGCAAAAGAGAATGGATTTACCAATGTTGAGTTTCGAAAAGGAGACGTTGAAAATAACATTCCAGTTGATGATAATACAGTGGACGTTGCTATCAGTAATTGTGTTATCAACTTGGCTTCTGATAAAGTTAAAGCATTCAAAGAAGTTTATCGCATCCTGAAGAAAGAAGGTAAGGGAAGGATAATAATTTCAGATTTAGTTACAAGTAAAGAGGTTGAGGGAGAATCAGTTAATGCTGAAAATTGGTGTAGTTGCATTGACGGAGCATTAACAAAGAAAAATTACATTAACAGCATAAAGGAAGCGGGTTTTGAGAATGTCAGAGTTTTAAATGAACAGTTATACATGAAGGAAGATAAGACTGGTGGAAGAAATATATCAAGCATAATTGTCGGAGCAATGACAAAATGAAAATATCATTTGGCAAGCCTAAATTAGAATCAGAAAGGATAATCCTTTTTGTGTGTGTGGAAAACGCTGGTAGAAGTCAAATGGCTGAGGGCTTCTTTAACAATAGTCCTCCAGAAGGATACAGAGCAGTTAGTGCTGGAACAAAGCCAGTATCGCAAATTAATCCTGTTGTTATTGATGTCATGAGGGAAGTTGGTATCGATATCACTAATCAAAAATCTAAGGAAATTACAGAGGATATGATGCGAAACTCTTTCAAAGCTGTGAATATGGGTTGCATGGAGAAGGATTCATGCCCGACACTATTTTTGCCAAATGTTTTGGATTGGAATTTGGAAGACCCCAAAGGTAAATCTTCTGAAAAAGTGAGGGAGATAAGAGATGAAATTGAACAGCGAGTAAAAGAACTTGTCGCAAGTATCAAAATTCACAAGTAAATTATCCATTACTCAAAAAAAATTTCTTGCGGAACTTATTGGCACATTCATTGTAGTAGTTTCCGCTACGGGTTCAGTTGTTATTGATGCAAAGCTAGGAGGAATTTTCGGAATTTCATTTATAGCGTTTGCTCCTTTTGTCGGCGTAGCAATATGTGTTTACCTTTTTAGTAAAATATCAATGGCGCATTTTAATCCCGCTGTTACAATTGGTTACTTAATCACAGGACACTTGAAAAAGAATTTGCTAATATGGTATCTTGTTGCGGAATTAACAGGTGCATTAATTGCGAGTATTTTTGTTAAATATGCGATAGGTGTTGAAGCCAATCTAGGAGCTAATTCTCCAGACTACAACTTTTCTCTTCCTCTCATTTTCGGCATTGAGGTTTTGGCTTCTGCACTGTTGATGGCGGTAATATACGCAGTTGTTCTTACAAAGGGATTGAAGGGTTTTAGTGGTATTGCTATTGGCGGTATAGTTGGATTGGACATTTTTTTCTTTGGACTTATTTCTGGTGCTTCAATGAATCCTGCTCGTTCT
>JAICFW010000059.1 GCA_025923455.1 Nitrososphaeraceae archaeon
TGCCAAAATCTCATGTCTGTTATGTATACTCTTTGCTATTTTAATCCCGTCGTCAGTAAGTCTTATTCCACGGTATTTTTCGTAGTCCAAGTATCCGCTTTCATCTAACCTTTGAATCATTTTGGTAACGCTTGGAGAACTCACGTTCAGATAGTTAGAGATATCAACCATAGTAACATATCCTTTTTGTTTAATAAGTTCGTAGATTACTTCAAGGTAATCCTCCATTCTATCCGTACGTTCCTCTTTCTTAGTAACATTTGCTTCTCGGATAAATTCAAGTCTCCTGTTTGGAACATCAGAGTCATTTTTCATTTTGCTAGAATACTCTTCCTCCAAATTGCAACATGAATATTAATTCCTTTGTCATACCAACAACCCCGTAATATACATTATGAATATTCCGAGCATGAACCCTGAAACAATTGGCAAACTAGCGAGAACTTTATTGTTATTGTAATACATCCAGGATCCCACAGAGTAAACCACCTGAAATATGGCACCAGCTCCGATGCCAAGGAAAATTATTGTTGCAAGTGGAGAATACAAGAATCCACCTATCCATGATCCTATTATAGTTGGTACGCCTGCTATCAATCCCATAAGAATTAATTTTGCAATGGCCAATTTCTTGTTCCTTGCCATTGGTGCAACTATTGCCAGACCTTCGGTAGTATTATGTAATGTGAAACCCAGAATTAGAAAAGAACTCAGTGCAACTTCACCCAATAGAACTGCAGCGCCGATGGCCAATCCCTCTCCAAAATTGTGTAATCCGATACCTATTGCAATCATCATAGATAATGCCACAGGTCTTATTATGAGGTGTTGTCTTGAGGACTGCACAGACGATACATTTGAGCCATCTTCCTTTGAAACTTCTGTATATACTGGATACTCTGGTTCCGAACTTTTTGCCCGTGCATTTTTCATCAATTTAGATGATATGTAAATTAGAGATACTAACGAAAGTATTGCTACCATAATAAGGAGCATCTGACCATGAAATGCAGATGAAATGTCTCTTACTACTATTTCATTTCCCTCAAGGAGGGCATCCATGCCCAGAAATACAAGTAAGCCGAGAGTAAAACTCAGAAAGAAATTGTATTTATTGAGACTTAGTTTTCTAATAAACGGATACCACAAAAGCCCTATCATTACTGGTATTACTCCAACATACGTTCCTATTAGCGCAAAGTTTGATGCTTGTTTTAGGGTTGGTTGAGGGGTAAGTGTTGCAAATTGTATAGTTTTTTCAAATCGGGTTCCATCATCAGTGGTGAGTCCTATTCCATACGGTTGTCCTTCATTCCATGAAAAGGGGATAATAACTCTCGCACTTTCAAATCTCTCAAGCGTGTTATCAGGTTCCATGGCTGCTGAATGAATTCTATCGTTTACATCAGCCTGTACAATCGATACTTCAGAATGACCAGTATTACTTACCGTAGCAATTATTTTCAATGGTTCAAATTCTACCTTTTCAATTGAGATTTCTGGAACCACTATAAACTGGCCGCTAAAAAACAAGCTCGGATATGACAATATCAGTACGATCATCATACTTAGTATCGCAAAGGGAACTATACCAAAAAACACTATTTTCTTTTTTGAAATACTATCCTTAATTATACCTGTTTCTCTTTCCATTATGATAAACCTCCATTGGTCGGGTTTGTTATCGCTGTAGTGATATTGGTGAAGCTGGAAGCATTTACAGCATTTTCAGGCTCTGTTACCAAAAAGGATCCCATCCATCCCTTTTCAGCGAATTCGGTCTTATGAGCATGGAACATATATTTTCCTGGAAATTTATATGAGAATTCCAAAATTCCTCGCTCACCTTGGTTCATCGTCACAATATCCGTATACTCATCAGGCACTAAGCTGGTACCAGTTTTGTAGAAATTGAACAGGTTTGCATGCAAATGGAAATTATTAAGTGGATCAAATTCGAGCATGTTTACGAGATAAATTCTAATTAATTTTCCCTCTTCAATTTTGATTGGATGATGCATGTAATAATATGGAATCCCATTAACGGTATAGAAGTTGTTCTCGGTATCAAAATCAGTATCATAGCCGTTCATCATCATTACCATTTCATCTGCATTCGCACGAGGTTTCTTGGGATCTATAATTAATGTGCCATAAAGCCCATGCGTAATATGCTCTTCAAGTGGTTGAATATGACAATGATAAGGAAATACTCCAAAAGGCTCTGCGATAAACTCATAAGTGAATTTACCTCCTGGCGCTATTCCTTCGAAAACGCCATCCATTTCAGAGGGATGGATCCCATGAAAATGCATAGTATGAAACCCCGAACCGTTGTTGATGAAATTTATTCGAATCAAATCTCCTTCTGTTGCACGTAATGTTGGTCCAGGTACAGTGTTATTGAACGTCCATACATTATAATTTACACCTGGTGAAATTTCTCTTGTGCTTTGGTCTGAAGCGATAACTGTAAACTCTCTTATGGTACTGCCATCGGCAGAATGAGAAACCCTGCCATGGTTAAATTCACGAAGGAATTTCATGGGGTCTACAACAGAGTTTTTTGGATCGGTTGGTAGTGAAGTAGGATCCAGAACGCTTCCGGTAGTTTGATAGGTACCATATCCTGGAGTATGTCCACCAAATTGTTTTGTGTTGGAGGTACTATTTTCATCCTTTGCAGAACCTAACACTGTTACGACGCCGAGAGTCAAAATCGAAATAATTACACCTACAAGTACGATAGCCTGAGGATGAGACAAATATAATATTTACCTAATATAAATAAGTTAGAAATATTTATAAATGTTTCATTAGGCTAACATTAATAGATTAATTTAACATCCAATTAAATCAGTTTCTTCATATTAGATACCTATTTTTCTACAGCCTTTGATATACTATCCAATGTGTCATTTGTACCCTCAAGAATATGTTTTTTGACCATCTTTGAAAATATGCCCATGAATCCAGATAGTCGAATATCCCATTCAACGTCAACAACACTAGCCTTCTCACCGTCGGCGTTTATTACAATAGTTTTTTTCCCTAACAGAGGCCCTTCTGTGATAACTGTCGTAACAGACTTCATTGGTTCTATTGTAACTATTTCTTTACAAACCGAATTCTTGAAAGCTATAATTACTTCTCGTTCCACAGTATTGCCTGATTTACTAATATTTTTGATCGATTTTGTTCCGCGCCAAAATTCTGGTTCCCTATCAGTGTCTGATAAAATTCTCCAAACCTCCGAAACAGGCGAATTGATTTTCTTTGATGTATGAAAATTAACCATAGATTAGGGTCAACGCCTTTCTAATATATGAATCTGTAAGAATATTTCCATGTAATAAAAAAGACGGTTAAGGAACCTAGGATTTTGCACTATTTACTGTGTGGGCTCAATTACTTTGATAATTCCTCTCATTGTCTCAGGATGATATTCACAACAGTAATTTAATTCATCAGCATTCATTGTTTTAAACTCAAACTCAGTGTTCTTTCCAAGTTCAATATATTCACTACCGCCTACTTTTGGATTCTTTTCATTTTCAATGATTAACTCATGTTCTTCATCAGTGGGATTATTTATCTTGATTTGGTATTCATTACCTTTTGTAATATCTAAAATGGGATTAATCCCCCCTGAACTGTTGACCTATCTATACATCCCGTTGATTTCAGATGTGTTAAGAATAATCGTATTGTTACCTTGGACTGGATCATCATCTAATGTTGCAGTGTGATTGTTTTCAAGCTGACCCATAGTTTGCGATACAAACGAAATAATCCTTTACATTGTATGATGTATTGAAAAAAATGTCTTCCTAACTTTCCAATCAAATCAACATTATTTTCTGCATCTACAATAATTTCGTTTTGCTTATATCTAATGACAACGATTTTGAGAACACTTCGAAATGTGGTATATTTTTTCCCCTCTGGCGATATTAATTTTGTCTACAACTAATAATTCCTTATCTAATAGCCATTTGATTTTTCTATATACGGTCGGGTAACTTATGTCACTTTCTCGGAGTATGTCATTAACAGATTTGGAACTGTACATTGATAAATCCAATATTTTCAACATTTCCTTATCTGCTGAAGCACTAAGGATAGACATCTTGAGTTCATCATCATCAATTATCGTCAACTAACCATATCTGACAAAAACCATTTATTAGATTTTCATCTTAATAATAATAGTACAATGGATTGAGCATGAATTCTTTTGATACTAAAGACTATTAATTTATTCACAGATTCATCATGTCATTATTTTATTGATTTTGATTTCTTGTAAATATCAAATTGTTTATGAACTTCTGATTCAAGATCCCTTAATTTTAATGGTTTCTGTAGAAAACCATCTATAATCTTATTCTCGACATATTCCTCAAATACTCTATCATCCACCTCAAAAGCAGTCATAAGTAACGTTCTTACTAAGGGATTCTCTTTTTTTATTTTGTAAACCAAATCCATTCCATTTATACCCGGCATTCTTAAGTCTGAAACAACAACTGCATATTTGCTTTTATTCATCCGGATATGTTCAAGTGCAACGATAGGATCTGTAAAAGTGAATATTGACAATTCTTTTATCTTGCTCAATGCATCACGAAATAGATTAACAATATCTAATTCATCATCTATAATGGCTACTAGACATTCCTTAACCACTTAGAACTAACAACCTTCCGATCAATCACTTTGATTCCTGTAACTGGATATCTATATTATGGTTACACATCTTAATAAACAATAGAATCAGGAGGTACGATGTTCAATATCTCTATATAAAGCAAGGAAAATCAATTCAGCGCTTTTTTTATAGCGATCCCCATTAACTTGACATAGTTGGAAGATGTTAGAATCCTACCAAAGCTAAATACTTTGCTAATTTCGTATCGCGGATAAGAACCATTTTGGAAGTATGTTATTATTTACTTTGACAAAGTAGTTAAATGCAGAATCCAAAACGTATGTTTTGGCCCAATCATCCTTAGATCTTATGGATCTACCATATGCTTGGACTAATCTTAGTGCAGTTTGCCAATAATACCACTCTTTGTTAATTTTCCTTTTCTCTGAAGTCCATTTGTCGGCTACATTTGGATAAGGGACTTTTGTAATAATTTGAAATCTGGACAAGTGATCCTTCAAGTCAAGTCCGGTATGAAGTGATGGGGAAATAAGCACAGTGGGTTTCATGCTTTCAGCATGTTCTCTTATAACTTCGTCCCTTTCAATTTCGGGATCTGTCAAAATCAGCCTCCTTGAATTAGTTTTAGAAAGATTGTCCTTGATAAAATTTAGCTGTTCATAAGAACTTGTATGAATTATTCCTTTGTCATTACCATGGATATACATAATATTGTCAATGGCCCGCGATATCTTTGACTTTACGTCCATCTGCTGTAAATTACTAAAATTGAGATATTCTACGCTAAGAGGAAATATTGGCCTATTCTCTACTGGAAAATCTGATTGTATTTGTATAAATTTAGTACTATTATCTTCAGAACTTAGACCCAAATTTCTTTCAAACGTTCTGTTATTCAAAATAGTAGCACTCATGATAAGTGTTTTTGGGCATTTTTCGACTATTGCTTTTATGTATTTAGAAGGATCCAATGGTTTGAGCTCAACCCGAGTAACATCGTAGTTTTCTTTTTGCACTTCTGAAACAATCCAATTGTTCGGGTTCGAAAGTATGTTATTAATAGTTCTTGTGAGTTTGTCGATATCTTGTACAATATCAATTAGTAATTCCTTATCAACATCAAGATTTTTTCCATTTTCAGATCTAATATTTAATTCAAGGCTCGCGTCATCTTCAAATAGCTCCGATGCACGCACAATTCTCTTACTTCTAGCTTTAGATTTGTTAGTAGAATCATATCCATACTTTACTTTTCGCTCCTTTACTAGTGAGTGTACCAGAGATTCATACCCAATTAAAACTAGAATAGTTCGCTCCAAATCAATCAAAAATTCCAGCCACCCATGCATATTATACCCATGATCGATCATTTTAAAATCGTGAATATATCGACGCCATCGTTTCTTTGAGATTGAAAGTCCTCTGAATTTTACTATTTCAGTTTCAAGTAGATGTGCTTCGTCCAATACGAGTAAGTCTTTCTGTTGCATCATATTCTTGTTTGACAGTAACGATAGAAAAATGGAATAATTAAATATCGAGTGGCTAGCTCTTAACGCTTGAAATAACTGATCGAAGTAGTAACAGGGATTCCACTCACGAGGATTATTAAAATTTTGCAAATGAATCCAATTTGAATATTCATTTTGATAATTTTGTATTCTATCTCCACTAATGAAAATTCGTTCATTTTCCTTTCCTTTGTTGTCAATTTTGTAATCGTTTATGAAAGTTCTGTATTTGCAACCCGATCCTTCCATTGATTCATCAGACAAACATGGTCCGTATTCACAAGATGTATGTTTGCACTCAATTTCTGTTTTTGAGTTACAGGATGGGCAAAGATATTTACCGCTTTCTACGAAATCTTCCTTCACTCTGCATAAAAAGTTGCTTTTCCCTTTGGCAACTTTTAGAAATTGATAGTCATGGGAGTATTGAGTTTGGAGATCCTTTGTAGCAGTACATATGTAGCTTGATCCAAGAGTTCGCGCAATAGTTATGGCAATTGCACTTTTCCCAAACCCAGTAGGTGCTTCGAGAATAATGTGTTTATAACCGGTATTGAAAGCTTCACAAATTTGTTTAATAACACTATCCTGATTATTTCTAAACTTCTTGTGAGGAAAGTTCTTCAAACATTCATATGCGCTTATCGTTTTGCCCAAGTATAAAGAAATGATTCAAATGATTGCTGAAATAAATTTTTCTTATTCATTATACTCTTTTAGAACCATCTATCAGAATCAAAAGTCAATTATACGCAAAGTCCATGGTGTCTGTCGCAACTCCTAATTGCGAGTACGACTTATATGAACCTATTACGTAAGAACTCATATCAATAATATGAAAATGCAATATGTTTTGATATCAATCTTAATTTTCATATCATTATCAACCTTTATTCCTCATTTTATTTCATATGCACATCTCTCGCATACTCCTCATTACAATGGTGGATCAAATCGAGATGGAATAGGAAAATATTATCCATATATGGCTTTAGATCCCGAATACGCAGCACCGGACGAACCAACACAGATAACTTTCAGCATACAGGATTTCGATGGAAATGACGTTTATGATATTGAGACAATGGTAGAGATATATCAAGAAAGTACCGGTGAAAGAGTGAAAGGATTCCCTTGGACTGTACGAGATATTGGAGATTTTAATCTATATTATGTATTCCCTAATCCAGGAGGATATGAAATAGTACTCAGTGTTGCCAACGACGACAAAATGGTAAATCACAATCAACTAGATGCACCAAGATCGATTCTGTCTAGCATATCAGATTGTAATTGTCAACGGGTAATATTCAATGTTTCAATTTCTGATTCCTGGGGATTAGTTAGAAATTCCCTCCTAGTCGTTTCCATACTGATCCCCATCATAGTTCTGGGTTTAGTGCTGGGTAGAACTTATTTGAAGAGCAGAAAGGAGCAATCCGGTTCAAGAATGGTACCAGAAAAAGAAACTCTGAAATACGTCATTATGCTCCTTGCAATAGCTGGGGGTTTAGTACACTTGGCTATCTTTCCCGAACATGGATCTCTTCAAATCTACTATTCTGTATTCCTAATGGCCGCTGCTGGAGCTCAAGTAGCATATGGAATACTGTACATCTTGATCAATTTTACTGCCGAATCATACTCAGGTAATAATAGAAAATTTATTTTGAGTCAATACAGAAAAAGAGCGGCCCTGAATCTATTTGGGTTGATTGGAACCTCCGTTCTCATTGGGCTTTATGCATATTCAGTCATTGTAGCACCCCCATTGTCACCAGACAACAAAGCAGAAAATATTGATATTGCAGGGATTTTGGCTAAGTCAGTCGAGATTCTTTTGGTAGGTGGAATAATTTACCTGATGAGATGGGAAAAGAAAAGAGTGGATGAAATTCTTGTCAGTCCAAAATAATTTTCTGGTTTAATGGAAAGTATAAGGCATACTGGAGATCAATTATCGTCCCTTCACTGCATACGGTCATACATCCAATTTTGTCTTGTCGTGTGAAAGAATTTTTAGAATTAATGCAAATTCAGTTACCTTTTCACGATACCAAGTCAAAGACTTGTCATTTTTTTTATGACGTCCAGGATCTTGTTTATCAACTTAGTATGATCGGCCAACTTATCGAAAGACACAAGAAGCAAATTT
>JAICFW010000060.1 GCA_025923455.1 Nitrososphaeraceae archaeon
GAAGATGAACAAGATATCCTTCTACTCTATAAGGATTATCTCATGAGCAGGGGTCATAAAGTATTAGCCACCTCTACGACTGCAAATGAAATAATGTCTGACTATGATAGAATCAAGCCCGATATTGCAATTATAGATTATAAATTACCTACGGAAAAGAATGGCATTGATGCAGCAATACAGATTCTGGACAAATATCCATCTGCTGCTATTATGATAGTTACTGCGTATGATACCGTGAAAAAAGAGATTGCGAACAATTCCTTCTTCGACAATAAGCGCGTGGAGATCTTGATAAAGCCACTAAGACTTTCACAACTTGAGAGCTCTATTATCAACATCGTAAACAAGTAGAAAGTTCTTTGGGTTTTTTCTTAAGTTAATCCAAAAAAATTAGTTGGGATAAACTACATTCTTTTTATTATCATGTTGGTCAAGAGAGCTTCTTCATCTGAAGTATCGATATAGTTGGTCGATTTCCCAAATACGCTTTCAAATATCCTGTCCAAATACATCTGAATGTGAGGTGAAGTCAACCATAATTCCTTGTTCCCATATTTGAAACCATATCTTTGTGAACTCCCTAGGACTTCTCTCTTTTGCAGTTCCCGCAAATAGCCTGAAGAGATTCTGCTCTCATCAAAATTATTTTCTCTTGCAATTTGATCGATGATGAAGTGTATCCCTGAACCATGTTGTGCCGCCGACTTATTTCTGTATGCTATCTCTTTGGGAATACCCAATCTGTGGGCCAATAATCTGTGAACACGTTTCCCAAGATTATCGTCGGGTCCTGTAACATTGAGTCTGGGGTTTATATCAAAAGCGGTTCTGATGACTTGTTTGTCCAAATAGGGTTCCCTCATTTCGATCCCATGCGCCATTGTTGTTTTATCCTCTCTTTCTAATGTTTCCTTATACAATAAAAATAGATCCTCCAACATATGATTTCTGAGAGAATTATATCCTTCACTTCCTACTATTTTAGGATACCACGAATATCCTCCAAATATTTCGTCCACACCTTGGCCCGAGAATACTACTTTAACATGATCCTTTCTTGCCAACGCCATTGCGGAATATATGGGTAATGCAACCTCAACTTGCAATGCATCACTATCTTCAATAGCGTGAATGATCTTTGGTAACATGTCTTCAGTACTTCTCTTGGTAATAACGTTTACTTTAAGTGGCAAGTCTAGGGCTTTGGCTACTTTATCTGCAAATAGAATATCTGATGATTCAGGAGTTCCCGCATTATAGCAGGTGACTTCCTTTGCCATGTCTTTAGCTAACCACGCAACTAGAACACTATCAATTCCTCCAGAAAATATTATACCTATTCTATCAAGACCCTCAGTGCGTTTTTTCATTGCTGACAACAAGGACTTCTTGTATGCCTTAACAGCGTCCTCAAGGGAGTTATATTTGAAATTTATCTTGTTACAGTCCAGTGTGCGCGGAGGCTCTGCAATTCTATATTCCCTTAAAGTGCCTTCATTATTTATTATTACAGCATGACCTGGCATCACTCGCTTCACAGACTTGTTACCTCCCAAAAGCCATATTGCTTTCTGCTCAGATGCAAATGTTACTTGTTCGGGATCCTCACTATAGTAAAGCTGCCTAACCCCTAAAAGATCTCTGACTAGAGCAATTTCGCCGGTCTTATGATCCTTTATCGCGATACTATACACTCCATCTAATGCTTTTGCCATTTTTGTCAATGCTTCAAGTAAAGTGGATGATCGAGATAATTCTTCTTCCAAGAAATGTAGGATTACTTCGCTATCTGATGCACTAACAAAGTGATGTGGCGATTTCAATTTATTCTTGATTTGCTTATAATTATAAATCTCACCATTATGCTCTAATGTCAATCTTCCATCACAACTTGTAAATGGCTGTCTTCCTAACTGACCGCCCACTATTGCCAGTCTAACATGACCTAACCCAAATCTCCCATCGTTATATGGTGCGGAAAAATCTGAAGTTTCCAATGAATTAATTTTGTTCTGTCCAACTTGTATTGCAACACCATCAGGGCCTCTATTATGCATGCAAGATAACATCAGAATAAGATCCTCAGTTACACCTGCGTTGCTTTTATTCAGAATACCTGCTATTCCGCACATTTTTTCCTCCAACTAACGTCCAAACGTAAATGATAATCCAAAAGAGTTCACTATTATCTATTCTTCAACATGACTTATCAGTGTTACGTAGCGTTTTAGTTTCGGTAGCACTTTCATATGTATGATTCAATATATACCAAATATTAACCCTTACCAATATATAATTGATCATAACAATAATTTATATACTAGTCTTTTTTCCAACATCATTTTAAAATTTTCGTGAATGCAAATATGTACTTATGATTAGTCCTTTTCTCTAAAAAAATAGTATCATGTATAAGAACAGTTTTGTTAAATTTAATGTTCTAACAGAGTAATCTCTTCAAAATTCTTTATAATATTGATTAATGGGCAAAATCATGTGATATTCTAGCGAGTAACATTAAACCAGTAAGTACGTCGGGAAGCTACAGTAGTAATTATGTCGTTACTTTCTCGCTGAATTATAAATTAAAAGTGCCACATAATAATCAATTTGAAAGTTTTCAGCCAAGCTGCTCACATTTGTATTTAGAATCTTTTCCCTAGTATACCCTCGTAGTATTAACATCTCCTTGATCTAATCGGCAACCGGCAAATTATAAACGTCTGGCTTTTCCACACTACCTAGTAATGATTAAACCGCGAATGTTGAGTGCACAACAAAATATTTATAGGTCTTAGAGTCGCCAATCGAATTTCAAGTATAGCAAAAATTAGATAGATAGCTAATGCCTGATTTTAAGTGTCCTTCCAGTAATGTTTAAAGACGATGTGACCGATTACAATCTAATGCATAGAGTGTATTTCAGTCACTCTAATACTGCTGAAGATAATCTTTCTACTGATAATGATGGTGATAATATGGTTAGTAATTCCAAACCAATAAGGCTTAGTCACCTGATTGCATTCAGTATTAAAGAAAACGATCAGGTAATTTCTGGAATATTGACAATTGAGTTCGAATATTATTCATCTGATGGCAGCATTAAATATCGTGATATGCGTTACAGCGATCCCAGACTGATTAAACATATTGAAGGAAATCCTCGAGTCATGAAAAACATCGACTCGTATCTTAGAAAGAATCTGTTAGAAGCTGAATATGGATTCAAATTGATGTCCTGATCGGATTACTCATAGAATATATTCAAAGTCAAACAAAGTGATTATTCAACGTATTTCTTAACAATACGGACCAAGTCATTCATGCTAATAGGTTTGTTGAAAAATTCGTCGGTATTGATCTCCTTAAGTTGATTCCCTTCTATTTCAAAGGCCGTCATTAAGATCACATTAACATCAGAATCGATTTCCTTTATCTTTGCTATGAATTCAATTCCTGACATCGGGCTCATTCTTATATCTGATATTATGAGCCTATAACTAGAATGACTTTGTTCAAATTCATCTAGAGCCTCCTTGGGATTTGTAAATGGGCGAACAATTATGCCATTTAGTGTTAAAATTTCGGTAAATAAGCCTATAATGTCAATTTCATCGTCTACTAACATTACTAGGTTACGCTTCAACAATACTAAAATGATGACCACGCATAAAATAATTTCTTAAAGTGACTCCCAATTTTCTGTAAAATTCTTGTTCTTGTCACTTGATTTTGGATGGCAAGGAGTTGATTGATAAAGGAAAAATTCTATCTCTGTTTTTCAACCTTTGGATTTGGATTTCTATTTCTTGCTCTTCTTATCCAGGGGAAGTGTAAAAGTAAAAGTTGCTCCTTTTCCATTTTCGTTATTATAGGCCCATATCTTTCCACCATGACTGTCAACAATACTTTTCGATATATACAGACCGAGGCCAGTTCCAGATATTGATCTTGTTGCAAATTTTTCAAACAGTCTAGGCATCATTTCGGGATTAATTCCTGCTCCGGTGTCCTTAATTTCTACTACAACGGACTCTTTATCTGCATCGTAATTTTTTCCATTGTTATCTTCTTTGCCTCTGTAAGAGGATATCATAATATGCCCCGTTATTAGTAAAGTTAATTGCATTTGATATTAGATTATCTATAACTTGTTGTAATCTTGCTTTATCTGCATATATTGTATTAGTAACGTTATTTTTGGATTCAAAAGATACCTTTACGTCCTTATCTAGAGCTTCTTTTTGATGGTCTTCAATTACTTGTTTTATAGTTTGGTTCAAATCAAAGTACGACTTTGTTAATTGAAGATTTTTACCTTCAATTCTGGATACATCAAGTACGTCTTCAGTTAATTTTTCCAACCTCTTGGCATTTCTAATTATTTTGTCAAAGTACTGATTGAAATTTTAAGATTTGGGCTACTAGGTCATCTAATGAAGATGCCAAGGTGTGAGGTAGAACCAAGATAGTAGTAAAGTAGTGTATACCATTTGACATGACAGGAGCATACGATACCGCAAACTCTTTTCCGTCCAAAGTTACATCAGTTGTACCCCTCTTGGACTTTGTACTGCTGACCTTTGACTTTCAAGAAAACTATCTAGTGTTTTAGAGCTGATACCAGCTAAAATGGCGCCTTTAAATTGGTTAGTGTTGTTTTGAGCAGTTGTACGATTCTGAGTATCAATGATCGGATATAGAATCAAAATTCCTGATTGATCATCAGTCAG
>JAICFW010000061.1 GCA_025923455.1 Nitrososphaeraceae archaeon
TCAAGCAATTTACAGAAAAAACAGTGGACTTTGGAGCAACTGATGCACCTCTAACGCAAAATGAAAGTCAGAAAGCACCAGGAGCAGTTCATATACCAGAAACTATTGGTTCTGTTGTCGCAGCATATAATATCCCAAGCGTTCCTGCAAAAGGATTAAAACTCTCAGGTGAAGTTCTAGCTGAGATTTTCCTGGGCACGATTACAAAATGGAATGATCCCAAGATTCAATCTCTAAATACTGACAAAACGTTACCAGGTGACGACATAGTAGTGGTTCATAGATCAGATGGTTCAGGTACAACATTTGTTTGGACAGATTACCTATCAAATGTAAGTACAGCATGGAATGACCAACTAGGTAAAGGAAAATCAGTTGAATGGCCCGTTGGCATTGGTGCACCAGGAAATGAAGGTGTAGCAAACGCCATTAAGGGAACTCCAAACACAATAGGATATATTGAATTAAGCTATGCCTTAACTACAAACACTCCATTTGCCTTTATACAAAACAAGGAAGGCAATTTTGTTGAGCCATCTCTAGCGTCCACAAAGGCAGCCGTTCAAAGCTATGTTCCCACTTTGCCAAAGGGTGATGGTGTCTGGACTGATGTTACCCTTGTAAATGCAGCTGGTGCTGATTCATACCCCATAGCTAGCTTTTCATACCTACTCTTATACAAAGAATTAAGCACAGATCCAAACATGAACCAGGGAAAAGCAAAGGCACTTGTTGATTTCATATCATGGGCAATAACTGATGGCCAGAAAACTGCAGAGAGTCTACACTATGTACCTCTTCCAGATGGCATAGTCAAACTCAACCAGGAGACACTGAAATCACTTACCTTCAATGGTCAGCCAATATCTTAATTCACGACAGGGACATCAATGAATCCCAACAATCTTATTTTTTTCTTTTACCTTTTCAAGCTTTTCACATTTATTATACGGAATAAAATTAAGGAGAGTAATGATAACAACCATGATACACTATTGGCATTTGGGCAATTTGGTGGTTCTCTGATATGACTTCACCTAGTTCAAAAAATAGCCGATACATTTCGTCGCTTTTTGTAGTAAGAAAGAAGAGAGGCGACCATTTGTTTTACGGTCTTGTCATAGGTGCTGCTGCTTATACGTTACTCATGGTGGGACTTGTCGGCTTTTCAGTTACTAGAGGTTCTGTGGATATATTTTTAGCCGAAGGTATTGAGTTTGTTTTTCAATCTAATTGGAATGCCGTAGAAGGTAGAGAAGCATTTGGTGCTTTTCCATACATAATTGGAACTCTTTTGAGCTCCGCCATAGCAATGGTCATAGGAGTGCCCATTAGTTTAGGAATTGCCATTTTCATTTCAGAAATCGCACCTCCCCGTATAGGCACCCCTTTATCCTTTATCACAGAACTCCTAGCAGCTGTTCCTAGCATAATCTATGGTCTTTGGGCATTATTCGTCTTTAGATTTTGGGTCCGAGATTTGATAGAAAAGCCGTTGTATGACGCTTTCGGTGGCTACATTCCATTCTTTGCAAAAACCCCGTTTGGCCTTGACATTTTTACGGCCGGTATTGTATTGGCCATCATGATAATTCCAATAATTTCCTCTATTTGTAGAGAGGTTATGAGAGTAGTTCCTGATTCTCAAAGGGAAGCAGCATACAGCCTTGGTGCAACTCGTTGGGAGACCATTAGAATGGCTGTATTCCCATACGTAAAATCAGGAATAGTAGGTGCAGCCATGTTAGGTCTTGGTAGAGCGGTAGGAGAAACCATTCTTGTAACTATGGTTATTGGTAATGTAATAGGACCTAGCGCCATTCCCACATCGTTTTTTTCGCAAGGTCAAACACTCGCAAGTCTGGTAGCAAATGAGTTTAACGAAGCATCTTCCGACTTACATTTATCGGCACTCATTGCTTTGGGACTCATACTTTTGGTCCTCACGATGGGAATAAACGTTGTGGCACGTCTTTTGGTAAAGAAGAAAATAAAAGCCTCATCAGGAGCTAAATCGCAATGACATCCTATACCAGTTCAAATAAAAATTATAGTGAAATACTTCATGAAACAGTAACCAAGAATTACAAAAAGCGCATGATCGTCAACAAACTCATTACTGCTTTTACTATTGTTTGTGTCATTGCTGCCATAATACCTCTGGGTAGTATATTGATAGAGGTTGTCAAGAATGGAGCTAGTGCAATAAGTTTTGAATTTCTAACTCAACCTCAAGGATCTATTGGTTCTGGTAGAGGCGGCGTAGGACCAGCGATACAAGGTACTATCATTGTTGTCGGACTCGCATCCTTGATAGCTGCTCCTGTAGGAGTCCTGGCAGGAATATATTTGTCAGAGTTTGCCAAAGAGGGGGTATTTGCTAATTCAGTGAGGTTCTTTAATGACGTACTTACGGGACTTCCATCGATAGTAATAGGTATTGTAGGGTATGTGATAATTGTCTTGTCTATTGGCTCTTTTTCAGTTTTTGCAGGAGCTGTTTCTCTCTCAATAATTATGATTCCAATTGTAGTCAGAGTTACGGAGGAAACATTGAAGATAGTGCCATACTCCTTGCGTGAAGCCGGCCATTCTCTCGGAATTTCAAAGGCAAAGATCACCTTGTCCATAGTTCTTCCCAGTGCAAAGCACGGAATCCTTACTGGCATAGTGTTGGCCATATCGAGAATCGCCGGTGAAACTGCTCCACTGATAATGACAATATTGGGCACAAGCCTTTTCTTCACAGGAATAACTGGCCCAGTAGATGCTTTACCACTGAGAATTTGGAGATTGGCAAGCCAACCCTACGAATCAGCACATGCTTTTGGCTGGGGTTCTGCTCTGGTTTTGATATTGATGATATTGGCCATGAGTGTGGGATTAAGGTTTTTAGCACGACGAAGGTCATTCAAGTAACCATCTGATCAGTGTGTCTATAGTTACTATATAGACAATGCATAATTATCGTTTTCCTGAAGTAATTATTCCAATTGGCCATGGAAGAATCAATGGAAACTAAAGAAGCAGTACCTGAAGGAGATAGTGAGACTAGAAAAACATCGATAGAGAAGAGTGCTGAAAAAATCAAAGTGAGGATTGAAAATGTTAATGGCTGGTATGGTAGTAAACGAGCAATAAAGGATGTTAACCTGGACATAAAAGAGAAATCCGTAACTGCTTTTATTGGGCCATCGGGTTGCGGAAAGACCACGCTTTTGAGGTGTTTAAACCGAATGCACGAAATGACCCCAGGTGCACATGCAGATGGCCGAGTGGTATTAGATGGAATTGACATTTACGATAAATCGATTGATCCTGTTGTGATCAGAAGGCGTATAGGTATGGTCTTTCAGAAACCAAATCCGTTTCCTACAATGAGTATATTTGATAATGTTGCTGCAGGTTTAAGACTGAATGGCATGAGAAACAAAACAATTATCAGAGAAATTGTGGAAGAGAGCCTCAAAAATGCAGCTTTGTGGGAGGAGGTAAAGAATCAGCTTGAACAACCAGGTATGAGTTTATCCGGTGGACAGCAACAGAGACTTTGCATTGCACGGGCACTTGCTATGCAACCTGAAGTGTTATTAATGGATGAACCAACATCTTCGCTTGATCCAATCGGTTCGTCTAAAATAGAAGAGCTTGTTAGAATCCTAAAAGATAGCGTTACCATAATTATAGTCACCCATAATATGCAACAGGCAGCTAGGGTATCAGACTTTACAGCCTTTATGTATCTCGGCGATTTGATAGAATATGGGTTAACAAATCAGATCTTTATGAAGCCAGAAAAGGAACTTACAGAGCGATACATTTCTGGCAAATTTGGTTAACCACTCACTAAAAATTGACACGACTTTTAGACATTGGTTTACAGAGAATTACTAACCTCATAATGGACATGGGTCATCTGTCTGTAGATCTTGTGAATTCCGCCCTAGAGTCTTATGAAAAAGGAACAATGCTTCGTTCGCAAATCTTTGAAGGCTCAGAGAAACTCAGATTTCTGCAGATTGAAGTTACCGATTTTGCCACCGAATTGATAGCCAGATACCAACCAGTTGCTAAAGACCTCAGATTCATTCAGTCTTTTATGGATGCTTCATATGGATTTTCTAGATTTGGTAGATATGCGTACGATATTGCCGAAGTCCTAGATACAATAGGCCCTCTTCCCGATTGTGACAAATCTCCAGTCACTAATATGGCAAAGACAGTTAAAGAAATGATACAATTGAGCGTAACATCATTAGAAAAGCTCGACAAGAACGCCTCTCACAAATTATACATGATGGACGATAGTGTGGATTCGATCTTTAGAAACTATTTAAAAAAGGCGATAACTCAAACAAAGAAAAAAAACTATGAACCAAGGTGTTACATATCTGCGCTACTAATTCTTCGCTATCTTGAGAGAATATCAGATCATGCCTGTTACATAGGAGACTGTGTGCACTATGTTGTCACAGGAGATCCCAGCCCGAGGCGTTAATGACCTATATATAATATATATATCTATATGATACATACAGATCACTACACATAAAACCCATATTCTACTGATATCTAAATAACTATATTGCAAGCGGTTGAAAATAATGAAGTAAGAAAGATCCAGTATACCGGAAGGTCTACCTATGTGTTGTCTCTTCCAAAAAAGTGGGTAAATGAACTAAAGCTCAAAGCAGGTGATCCGGTTACAATAATGAGGGAAGCCAATAACTCACTTTCCATAGTCCCTAATGTCGTAAGAGGTCCTAGTATTTTTGAGGCTACCTCTTTTGTTACTAGCGATAAGAGCGGTCCTACATTAAAGCGGACAGTAGTATCCATGTATCTAAGAGGTTTTAACATTATGCATCTGAGATCAAAAACAGGAACAATTCATCCATCGCAGCGTGATGCAATCAGAGAGGTTGTTCGCAGAAATCTTATTGGAACTGAAATCATTGCAGATTCCTCAGATACGGTAACAATTCAGGTCTTGTTGAGTCTTCCTGAACTATCAATTAACACTGCTGTAAGGAGAATGTTTCTAATTGGATCATCGATGCACAGAGATGCAATTTCTACACTGTCAGGAGATAGTCAGGAACTATACAAGACGGTGATAAAATCCGATGACGAAGTAGACAGATTCAGTCTCTATGTCCTGCGGAATCTTGTTATTGCTTCTCAAAATGAAAGCACTTTGAAGGCAATAGGGTTGAAAAGCCCCGCTGACTGTCTCAGCTACAGTGCAGCAGTTAGGAGTCTAGAGAGAATCGCAGACCATGCTTCTGAAATTGCCCTGAAGAGTTCTCAGATAGGTTCTATTCCAGAGGACTTACGTAAGAGGATTATTAAAATGAGTGAGTTATCACTACAATTACTAAATGATGCAATAGAAGCGTTCCTTAGAAAAGACTATTACTTGGCAGATAGTATAGTTGACAAATCTGAAAATATCAGAGAAATAGAAGATGAAATCATTGCCCAAATTGACAAGGAGAAGAATCCAAAGAATTACAACAATATCTATGTGAAATTAATCCTTGAACACATAAGAAGAACTGCAGAATATTCTTTTGATATTGCCGAAGCAGCAATGAATCAGATTGTTGGAGAAGTTATTGAAGTAAGATAATAGAATCGCTGATTGTTGCAAAAGCTCAACTCAGAAGTCAGAGGAAAACCAAATAATAATAGTTGACTTTTGAGACAATTTATTAATTTTTACAAATAATTACTCAAATGTAAAAATAATTACAATAATTTGCCTTTTTAGCGTCATAACATGTTTTTCAAAATCCAGAAGAGTCCTCAGTATATATAAGGTAGACACATGTAATTACGCTAAGGAAGCTATGGCGCAAGCACTAAGGGTTGAAACCCATTGTCATAATGTTTTTTCAAATCACAACAATTATCTTTCAAGGTTACCATTCGATTGCGGGGTCACGTTAGAAGAACAGTTAGAAAATGCACTCCTCCAGAATATTGATATCATGTTTGTAACAAACCACAATACTCTAGATGGATATTCCCAAATTTTAGAATATATGCAGAATCACGAAAAGTATCGAAACATAGAGATCTATCCTGCTGAAGAGATTACAATTAACAACAAGGGTCATGTTCTAGCCTATGGTATAGAAAAAGAAATAAGGCCTGGTATGACTTTGGATGAAACTCTTGACGAGATAAGAAAACAAAATGCGATATCATGTGCAGCTCACCCTTTTGCGGTTTCAAATGGCATAAGAGAAGAAGCAAAAAAATGCGATATAATTGAATCTTTTAACAGCAATAACGTTGACATATTTTCAAATATAATTGCGGAAAAGTTTACCAAGGAAAATAATTTGAAATCAATAGTTGGTAGTGACTCTCATGTCAAATCAACTATGGGGAGGAGCGTCAACACTGTAGAATCAGAAAAAAACACAGATTCAATTCTAGAGAATCTGAGAAAAGGTATGTTCAAAATTGGAAAGTTAGACTATGCAAGCAAGGCAGAAATGCATGAACATGCTCATTATATTATCTCTTCATCTCGTCAAACTATATTGAATTCGATAAGCCAAACGAACCCAAAATTCCATTCTCTAGTCAGATGGGCTATTGATTCATTTATTTCAAATCCAAACTCACGATTATGGAATACGATGAGTGCGCTAGGTATGTACTTGTCAAAACGTGTTTCAAAAAAAGTAAACATGTATGGATACAATCCTCATATTCTTGAAGAAAGATCATGGTCTAATCTAATCTCGTTAAGCCTAAGTCCTTAATCAAGGAAGGAAGTTTAACTATCGTTTCTATTTATTGGTTTCATATTTCTACTTGCGCTAGCAATATCTGACGCTTAATTGCAACACTCTAATATTTAGAAATCTATTTCCCCCCACAACTCACTAGTAAAGCAAATTAATAATACCGATGATTGATTACTGTCTTGAGATATATGCACAGGATAGCCTTTTCAAGTTTGTTTATTGTCATGTCTTTTTTCATTCTTATTAGTCAATCAATTGCTTTAGTTCACGCAAATATCCCGATTAGATCAGATTCGAATTTGAAAATAATGAACCTCGATGACACTATTTATTCGGAAAAATTAGTCACTCCTTCAATCGATATTAATGATAATCAAAGTAGTGATATTGAACTAGTAGGAATTGTAACAAAAGTAGTGGATGGTGATACATTGGACATCAATGGAATTAGGATTAGATTAGCTCTGGTTGACACACCTGAGATAAACCAACCAGGATATGACCTGGCGAAACAATTTCTCGAATCACTGTGTCTTGGAAAGAAGGGAGAATTGGATGTAGACAGCGGTCAAAGAAGAGGGGATAGGCATGGAAGAGAAATTGGTGTTGTCTACTGTGACGGAATCAATACGAATGAAAAACTCATGTCAAACAATTTGGCAAGGATTCTTGTCCAGTTCTGTGATATCACAGAATTCGCTAATGAAAATTGGACAATAACCCAATGTCAAGGCAACAAATAACGAAGATGTCATTTTGTGATCGTTGGACTATTATAGATTCTCTTTGTACGCAGGAAATTTCGGTATTCATTTTGCATTATAGCAAAATTTAGTCATTTGGAAGCAATAGGCTGTTTGGATTTGAATTATTGTGAGTAACAGGCTTCAGGGTCAAAGCCTTGTCAGTCCACACGAGGGACTCTTCATATTTACCTAGTTCACCTAGGGCGTCAGCCTTATTGTACATTGCATCTACAAAGTTAGGGTTAATTTCTAAGCTTCGGTCAAGCCAAGTAATTGCTTCTTCATATTTTCCAAGGTTAGACAGGGTTACTCCTTTGTTATACAATGCATTTGTAAAGTCTGGGTTAATTTCTAACACCTTATCAAACCAAGTAACTGCTTCTTCATATCTACCAAGTTGATTTAATACCAAACCTTTACCGTTAAGAGCATCAACAGACATTGAATCAATCATTAACGCCCGGTCAAATGAAACTAACGCTTCTTCATATCTGGAGTTATTAAGCATTTCACCCCCTTTTTGAATGAGATCAGAGAGGGTGGAAGAATCTGTTGGAGTATTACTTGTTGCTTCGCTATTTTGTATATGATGGTCAAAACCTGAAATGAATAAAAATGTAATGAAGATAAGTAACGTTATCACTAGTGATAAAAGAAGAGCACCATTTTTCAGAATAAAGGGGCTTATCACGCAGTCGGAAGATTTATTCAATTTTGCGATGCTCTAATATTACACCAGTGTGGATAAATCATTTTCGTATAAAAAATTTAATTTATGAACACAATTCCTATTTTTCTAACTGTGCCAAATATTTCTTAGGGCCGTTTACATTAAGAGCAACTGTAGCAAATATAGTCTCCCGTGCTAAACTTTACTTTCAATTATACCTTCATAGTAAATTCCTAACCTCTGAATTCAGAGATTTTAATTTGTATAAATCGGTCAATGGATTTCTTGACGCAAGCCGTTGAACATACCGTAAGGATGCTTCGGTAGTCATAAACGTCCAGTATGCGGACGCTTACCACATTCTTTTTAGCAATTATTAATTTATATTTGCCTATTAACCCATAGCCAAGGCGAGATAATTATATAGTACTACCAATTTCGAAGTTAATTTCTATATCTAGGTTATTCTCCTTGTATTTAAGCAACTTATTCATGGGGATTAGTTTGGCCCCAAGGCGTTGAAATGGTTCTTGACTGGAATTGTGTCCTGAAGACTAGAGTTAGATTATCTTATAGTTATTTGGTTATTGTTCTAGATTGAAATCTGAATATATACATGAAAGGATTATTGCTCAATAACGGACAAGAAAAATAGATAAGTAATAGATGAGTAGGCACCTCCTGGGGCTGTGTCCTACTAATCCTTGCTAAAGGGAGCGATGTATCAATTACCTATTCTTACAATGGAGAATATGATAGCAGGAATATTGGGCTCACCAGATGCTGCAATATTTATCAGACCGCAACCTTGATTGGTAGCAGATACAGACATCATTGTATTTATTGTATCATTCGCCTTTAATGGCATAATTGCTTGTGACACGAGAACAATGGTATCATTAGCTGTATTGACTGAAGCGCGAGTGTTACTATTTGCTACAAATTCACCATTTTGACTAAGCCACAAATCAACATTACAAGTTGTATTACCTGAAGTCTTTCCCACCTGACCTGCTGCAACGATTAGGTAAGTTCCATCTTGATTGATAATCACATCAGCTGGGTTTCTAGTGTCACTGTGTGTAATACCACCATTGATGTAATCGTTAGAGTTCATCGGAACAAATACTGGTCTTGTAACATTTGGTTGGATTGATTCATTATGCGATAACTGTGCGGCTGGTGTAAATGCAGCATCTTGCGCAAAGGATAGTGGTGCAAGTAGTATCATCAACAGAGCGGCTAATCCTAAAGTAAGCACACCTAAAGTTACCACCTTTTCGTTTCTTTTCAGTATCAACATAACGTTTATTCTAGAATCAATAATACTTAAGATTTAAGGGAAAAATGTTACGCATAATAATTCGGAATTTTGTTACCATTCAACATATAGATTGTAGACTAAACCATCGAGTCAGAGTTCAAGTGTCCCCTTTCCCTGTTTAAGTATTGTGTTTTAAGTTCAATAACTCAACAAATGGAGAATGGGGCAAACGATACCTTCATACCGTTTTTCAATCGAAATTGAAAAACAAATTGAGGATATTCGGGCAACGAAAAAGATAAGAAAAACTTTATAAGAATTATCTAATTAATAGTTAACGAGTCTGATAGATTTTTTTATTCCGAGGTTATCTATTCAACTACTTTATCGTTATTTTTGTAGTCAATGTTTAAAGGTAAAGAATTTATCATCTCGCTATAACATGTTCGTTTTCCAGATTTAAATAGTCGAAGTCCCTTATCTTCCAGATAATCTTAAATTCAAACGAAAAGATTGTCAAGAGTTAAAAATGACTTCCTGAACATTATATAAGTATTTCAAAAGATTTATTTATAATAATTAAAAAGCTTAGAATCTTATGAACACAAGGCGTAGAACTACAGTATCTCTTCTATTGGGAACGATTATCTATTTTGGAGCTTTCTTCCTTATTGACATTAATACTCCGGTACATTCTTCAAATGGTACTGTTCCTGCCAATACGACTTTTGCATCTACCGCATCCTCATATACAGATAATATTACCGCAGCTGATAATAAGTCAATTTACAATACAACAATTCCCGATACTTCAATTTGCGATACATCAATTTACGATGCTTCAATTTGCGATACATCAATTTACGATATAACAACTTCAAATGTATCCATATCCAATGCATCAATTTCTGATGATACCAGCTCAGTTACTAACATTAATGATACTCAAACAAGTGGCACTGATGATACCAGCTCTAATACTACTTATGATACCAGCTTAGTTACTAACATTAATGATACTCACACAATCAGCACTGATGATACCAGCTCTAATACTACTGATGATACTGGTTCAGTTACTAACATTAATGATACTCAAACAAGCAGCACTGATGATACAACATCATCTAGAAATGAAGAGAATGATGATTCTGCATCAAGTAACGATAGTAGTAATCCTGAAAGCTATAATAGTCTCAGTGAACTTGTAGATGACATAAAAAATAAAGTCGTCGACAATGACGAAATTCCCCTGGATGACTTCAAAAATACCGGAGCTTATCAAGGGGCAGATGAACAAACACAAGATTGTATAGACCTGGCAGCAAAAATAGGAAGTAACCTTATTGATTATGAAATAGTTCGCTGTTCTGAAGACCAGAACTTTTTCAAGAATCAGATAGCGAATAATAACGACGACAACAGTGACTAAAACAATAACAATAGTCCGTAACAGCAATGCACAATAATAACGTGTATTGATTGGAACATGCTCTGAATTAACTGTACAAATTTTACCTTACCCAATATTGCTAAGTAACAAGGACCCGGGAACGCACAGTCTACATACTGGATGCTTCGGCATCTCATAAACGTGATGTATGCGGATGCTTATCTCGTATCTTTATTCATTAATATTATTTCTATCAATGCATAGCCATAGCGAGATTATTATACAATACTAAGGATTTCGAGGTCAAGTTTCATACACCGACAATAAGTACGATAACTTTAAGCAGGTACTCGGGACATGGATAAACACATCAGGTTTAAGTTATTCTTGTGAATTATCGATAGATTCAAATATTAAATAACGTGATCAAATCTGAAACTGTTGTCTTTCATACAACGTAAGGTATTGGATATAATTCAAGTATTAAAACTAGCAAAAAAAACCAGTAAAGACGATTATCTGACTCACCTCAGACTAGTACTTTTAGCGATTGGTATTGTAGGTGGCATAGCATTTGTTATAAAATTGATTGCAGAATTTCTGGCTTTTACTGGTCAAGAATCCTCCAATCAAATGGGTACTTGAATTTTCCGTAAATTGCCAATTCCAAATTTAAAAAATCAGACGAGTTTAAAGGATAACTAACAACAAGTTGCTAAAACCGTTACTCTTGATCCCCATTAACCAAAAAAATGTCCACCTTCGGCACGTTATTAGAAAAATTCAACACCGTTAAATTTAGTTATCCATTCCAAAAACTGCTACAGTGACTTCTACATAATGGATGCTTCGGCACTCATAACCCTCTTCATTGCACTATCAGACGGCTCTTCCTTCACCTCATTAGCATCCAATCCATATTAAAAAGACTTGAAGATAAATTTGTAATTGCATTAATAGTCTAAATTGAAAGATATCCTTCTGATAAGATCGTGGCGACCAATCAGATGCTCATTTCAATAAAAGGAATTTTCTGATGCAGGGTGAATTCTTTTAATACCATGTAGAATATTGCAATAATGAAATGAAATCAGCTCAGATAATTAAGATTAAAGAGAAACTTTCTGTTGTTGACCTGCCAGATCCAAAACCCCGAGATACTCAAGTATTGGTAAGAATTGAAGCCTCCGGAGTATGTCATAGCGACATTCATCTTTGGGAAGGTGGATATGAAGGAGCTGCAGGAACTTTTTTAAAAGTTGAAGATAGAGGAGTCAAATTTCCAATAACTCCAGGACATGAAATATCTGGAAAAATTGAAGCGATTGGGGAATCTGTTAGCGGTTTTAGCGTCGGAGATAGAGTCATAGTTTATCCGTGGATTGGAGAAGGTTCATGCCCTGCTTGCAGAGTTGCTCAAGAAAATCTCTGTGACACACCAAGGACTATTGGTATTTACAGAGACGGTGGTTATTCTGAGTTGGTTCTGGTTCCTAATTTTAGATATCTTGTCAAAATCGACAATATGGATGTGAATTCTTCTGCCTCACTGGCATGCTCAGGACTAACGGCATATAATGCAGTCAAGAAGGCCACAGTAGGCCCTGGAGAATCAATAGTGATAATTGGAGCAGGTGGATTGGGACTAATGTCAGTTCAAATCGCGAGAGCGATAACCAATTCGACAATCGTAGTGGTAGATGTTGATGACAAGAGATTATCGGAAGCAAAAAGATTAGGTGCCCATGAAGTTGTAAATTCATCTAAAGTAGATCCTGTAGAAGATATCAAAAGACTTACTAGTTCCCTGGGCGCAGAAGCAGTGATAGATTTTGTAAACAACACTCGGACAGCACCACTTTCGATTAACATGTTGAGAAAGAGAGGCAAGCTTGTAATGGTAGGACTTTTTGGTGGTGCGTTAGAATTGAGTTTACCAATAATACCTCTGAGAGGTTTCACAATTACAGGTGCCTATACTGGAAGTTTTAATGACTTGGTTGACCTTGTGAATTTATCAAAGACGGGTAAAATTAAATCGGTAGTGAATAGAACATACAAATTAGGCGACGCAAATCAAGCCCTCGAAGATTTACGTGCAGGGAAGATAGTAGGGCGTGCCGTATTGAATCCCAATAACTAAAGTTGTACAAGTTGAGTTTACAACACCTCAACTTATTTTAAAGATTCAATTTACATATCTTCTGTATGAGTTTTTAGTTCTATTCTTCTACATAAATTTACTCTAAAGAGTAACACTATTTACAATAGATAAGTATTGTAGATATTTTTTAAAAAGTATTATGTTTAACTGACTCATAACGTACTATAGGTACAAATCTTAGTCCTGCATAAATAATATGTTATAAAATAATTTTGCGATGAATCATCACTATAATTTAATATATCATATTTACTTGTCGACTTTTGAATTAGAAAATTCTAATGATAACTGTAGTTCTCTTAGCAACAGGAACGTGGTGGGAGAATAAGAATTGTCGAGATTATTTACAAGGGCATTAGTGTTCTTCTTCATAGCAGCCGTCTTTATGCTCTCACAAACTATTCATCCTACTTTCGGGCAGACAACAAATTCGTGTGTTGACACAACTGTCAAGGGCCTTTCTGCAAGTGGAAGTACCCAAAATTTTCCGCCAAATAATGTAATTGACAATAATTTCAATACTGTGTGGTCATATTATGGTAAAGGTTCCTGGATTTCATTTGATTTAGGTTCAAGTAAAAATATTTGCAGTGTAAACATTGCGTGGTATAAAGGTGATGTTAGAGAAAGTAATTTTGTTATAGCCACCTCTACTGATGGCACTACATACAAAGATATTTTATCATCCAAGAGTAGTGGTAACACGTTATCTTTTGATAAATATGTAATACCCACCACATCTGCACGCTATGTAAAGATTATTGTTAATGGTAACACACAAAATGATTACGCGAGTATAACTGAGGTAAAGCTACAGACAACAACATCATCTACTCAACCCCAGGAAACTCAATGTTCTCCTGCAACTCTTAATGGTGTTAAAGCATCAGGAAGCCAAACAAGTTTTCCACCTTCAAATGTTAAAGACAATAACCTTCAGACAAGATGGTCTAACAACGGGATAGGTTCTTGGATCCAGCTTGACTTAGGTTCAAGTAAAAATATTTGCAGTGTAGACATTGCGTGGTATAAAGGTGACGAGAGACAAAATAATTTCATTATCTCGACATCGAAAGACGGGTCTACTTTTACCAAGGTGCTTGAGAAAAAGAGTAGCGGAACTACTCTAAATCTAGAAAAATATGTTTTATCCAACGCCAATGGACGGTATATTAAGATTACTGTAAATGGTAATACACAAAATGATTACGCAAGTATAACTGAAATAAAAATTAGTACACAAACCACAGTTACAACGCCACCCTCACCACCGTCAAATGGAGGTGGAGATGGAGTCAAGATGATCTACCCAACATTAGCAGGAGCAGAGACCTGGTTTTTCAACCCTACAAATCCTAATGACGGTCAATTTGAGAGAAACGGCGCGGAAATCTCTAAAAATTCCGATGGTAGCTGGAAACTTAAACCGGGCACTACCAGAATGTTGGTCTTTACCAAAAGCTCCGGACTTCCATCCGATGAAGTTAGATCAAGTCTACCAACCTATGACTATTCAAGATTGGCACAAACTGGATACTTTTACAAACCATCAGACTGGAAGAATATAGAAATAACAATTTATGTGAAAGTACTTTCGACATCAGGTGGTGGAGATGAAATTTCGTTGGTGTCTAGAAGTGTAAGACACAGTACCAACGTACAAGAAGGATGCGGTGGTTCATCGTATCACAATAATATTGACTTTACAAATGGTAAATTCAAATTCAAAAAAGAGATGTGGCATGTTAACTATGACATAAAATCATATAGCGGTATTACAATTGGTTCAACCATGAACAAGTGGATTGGATTTAAGGGAATTGTGTATAATTTGCCTGACGGTAGTGTTAAGTTGGAATCGTATGTTGACAAAGACAATAACAATAACTGGCAAAAGGCAACTGAATTTGTCGACAAGGGTAATTGGGGAGATGATATGACCCACTGTAAGGCCAAAACAAGTGGCGCGGCAATAACCTGGGGCTCTCCGATGGTAATATTCAAGTCTAACGGAGTAACGTATGATTTCAAGAACTTCTCCGTGAGACAAATTGTTCCTCCAACATGAAACAGCAAGTCTATTCTGCCGTGAAGCAACAATAGACTTGGTTGTATATCTTTTGATGGTAAACTATATTTTTCATCAAATACAGTTAGACTCTAGCAATGACAAGTCAGGCATGATAATTTGACAATACTGCTTGAACAAATTAAGCAATAGAATGCAGATTGAAAGAAGTGAAATAGGGATAATGGATTTTACCGAAGATGAAAAAAAGAAATTCGTTTTGTGAAAGATGTTTGGAGTTTAATGTTCATTCTGTTCTAAGAAACAGGTTAATGAAAATAATCAAATATAGATAGATCATGAAAATTGGATACAGTGTTATTCTTGCGGTTCCGTTTATGCAGTTAATGAATTTCAAAAGGAACCAATGATTAAAGACGTTATTGAGAAAATCAATTCGATAACCCTTCAATGATAATCTGAATCTTGACATTCCAGCGGAGTAAGAGGGTACCAAATCAAGTTATTTCCTTCTTAGACACGTAAATTCAATAGTTATTAACTTGCAATATTATTTCGATACATGAGCGAAGGAATTCCCATAGATAATGCTACCTTGAGCAAGTTAATGAACACGCCGATTATAATTAGAATGGCAACTATTCTTGACATAACGAATCTATCTATACTGGAATTATTGGAATATGACATAAAGCTTGGAGACATCATTTTTGCTATGGCAAACGGAGTCGTTACTTATGATAATGAAGCAATAATTGCTAGCAGTGAATATGATATAACGGAAATTGTTCCGAATGCAAATCTCTACTATTCTTTTGTAAGAAGAAAAGTAAAACTGACAAAGATTGGATTATACATTTTAGAATCAATAAAAGGTAATCAGTTCACTCGGACAGGAGAAGACTATCCTCACTATTCCCATGATACAGACCCACGCCACCCATCAACAGTTTAACGTTGGGTTTGACGTCCTTATTTTGATATTATAGTGATTACTGAAATCCCATCATATTACCCATCATGTTACCATACATCATATTACCCATCATGCTACGTCCCATCATACCACCAAACATCATCATATTCTGCCATGATACCAGCGAGGATGATAATACATTTCCGTTACCAGCGTCTATTACAAACTTATGAATATTCGCATCAGGATCAACAGCAATAACTTTGTATGCCAAGTAGCCATTTGTGACGTCTAGATGTGCTGCTACTACTTTTGAGTTGTTTCCTGATTGATTTTGCACAATGGAAGCAGCGTCGCTTAAACTGACCTTAATTTGAGATGCTATGGAATTAATCAATGTTGGTGCCAATTTGATCGAGCCCGTAATGTTCTGATTCTGCATAAACATTGGATTCATCCAACTTCCATTACCCATCATGTTGGGATTCATCATATTGGAGTTCATCATGTTAGGATTCATCATTTGAGCCGAAGTTGATTGACTGGACAAGACAGGTGAAATCGCACCTGCCAACAATCCTATCGATATTGCGTAGTAAATTATAACAGTTGTTCTCATGTCTAGATTAACTAGATTGTGATATTTATGCGTGCAGTATCGAGTCATGTAGCCACGCTAATCAATTATTTTGAACATCAACCACAATAAACTATATTATTTATTTTTTGAATCTTCTTGTTTTTCCTGAATTACGGAATCGATAACAGGCACATATTTTAAACCACTAAAAAGCAACCCTTTAAACAATAAATGAAAGGAAGTTTTTTTATTATTTTAATAACTTCGGCAATCATGCTCTTAGGAATAAATTCATCTTATGTCCAAACATCAACAGCATAGAGACTCTGTGGTAAGACGGATTTGGTATTCAAGAACATAAAGGTCAGAACGAATTTTGGGACGACTTCTGTAAAACCTTTCCTGAAGAATTGAATAAAATAAGATGACGGATATTAGAAAAGGAAAATATTCAATCTTGTTAGACTATTAATTTCAAAATAATATTTTTAACCTTTCATTCTTAACTTCCCAATATTGAATACCAAAATCCAATTTTATATTTTCTTGCGTGAAAATGAATCTGAGTACATGGGTGTTATCGCTGAAAGAAGTGTTAGAAATAAGTTAAACTTTGAGGACATCCATACTTGCTCCTACTGTAATAAAACAAGTTCAATCATTGTTTCGTTAAATGATAAAAAAATCTTTCTGAGAAGGTAGAGATGATAGAACAAATTCAAGAAATTCAATGTTTTGTTTTATGAACATATCCACAACAAGAAATTGCTGACACTTGAAGATCATGAGTACTTTAAGCCATTCGCATTATGCAGTTTGACTTATGTTTATTTGTGAAAGAGAATACTATTTGAACACATCAACAAAAACAAGTTACCTATCACAGAAATGGATATTGAAAAAATGCAACAATTAGAAGACGTTTTCTTAACGGTATTAATGTGATTGGTAAAATGTCTGTGGCGTTTAGCCTTTTTCGGAATTCGAAATTCGGAATTATTAAACTTACGCAATATGTAAGTGCTACAAAAATTGTCATTTATACTCTATCCTTGTTTAATCATAGTTAAATGGTAGTGGGGAGGATTTCCTAGCCCTATCACTAGCGATATCTAGAAATTCTGATTTTAAGAAACTTTAATAGATTCTTTTTCCAACCTTATGGATAAGTAAGATTTGAAGATTCATAGTGTTTTTGTGCTAAGCTATTACCATTTGAAGGTAACTATACACAATTATATATAAATTTGACGTGATATATGTCAATGAGTGATTTTTGATGAGCGGCATGAGGAATATAGATGCTAGAAACATAGGCCTGAGAAATATTGTAGTTGCGGATACCAGGATATGCTCAATTGACGGTGAGCACGGTGAGCTGATTTATCGTGGTTATGATATTTTAGACCTTGTAACTCATTCAACTTTTGAAGAAACGGCATATCTGTTGCTTTTTGGAGATCTGCCAACAAAGGACGAACTGGCTGAGTTCACACTAGATCTCAAAGAAAATCGAGAAATTCCAGAAGCATTATATCAAAATTTGAAAAACAGACCAGTTACAGCTTCTCCCATGGACGTACTGCAGTCATGCGTTTCACAATTGCCTGACTATGATTTGGACATTCAGGATGACTCTAGGGAGATGAATATTAAGAGAGGCAAGATGCTGATATCAAAGATTCCAACAATTGTTGCGGTTTGGGACAGAATCAGAAGTGGTAAAGAAATTATTAAACCATCAAATGAAATGACAAATGCTGAAAATTTTCTTTACATGCTTTTTGGTAATAAACCAAAGCATGAAGAAGCAAAGATATTTGATATCTGTTTGATACTTCATGCAGAACATAGTTTTAACGCTTCCACCTTTGCAGCCAGAGAAATTGCATCTACAAAATCACATATTTATGCATCAATAAACGGAGCAATTGCAGCATTATCCGGCTCATTACATGGAGGAGCAAATACCCAGGTTATGAAAATGCTACTAGAGATAGGAAAGACAGAGAATGTTGACAAGTGGGTTATCGACAAATTAGAACATGCGGACAAGATTATGGGCATGGGACATGCAGTTTATAAAACTACAGACCCCCGAGCCGAAGTGCTATATCGATTGTCAAAGACTGTTAACAAGGAACGACAGACTCCATGGTTTGACATTACAGAACAGGTTGAAAAGACAACCAAGAAATATTTGCTGGAAACTAGAAAACAATCAATATACCCCAATGTTGATCTTTACAGTGCATCGCTTTATTACAGCTTGGGAATTCCTATGGACTTGTTCACTCCTATCTTTGCCATCGCTAGAATTTCTGGCTGGACTTCCCATGTGATTGAAGAAAAATTTGCCGAGGCGGCTCCTAAACCTGCACTCTATAGACCGAAGGCAGAATATGTGGGAAGATATTGCGGGCCAATGGGCTGCGAATATAATCCGATAGATAAACGATTCACAAAAATTACCGAATAATAACCAACGAAATTCTATCAACAAGATTTTTTTGAATGGTTGGTAGCATACCATATAGATTTAAACAGACAATGCTTTAAATTGAGAAAATTTGTCATCCATAACTTATGGTGGGGTGGCAGAGAGGCTATGCGTTCGCCTGCAGAATCACCAAGTAGTTAGCGAATCTATAAGGGTTCGAATCCCTTCCCCACCTCTCATGCACGACTCAAGTTGACTATGGTATTTTTTTGATGATGGAGACATTACAAAAGACTGCACTATGAATAATGATCATACCAGATTAATGATCATACCAGATTAACGTGGATAAAAAATTGAGATATTGCCTGCATACATATATGCTAGTGAACATTGACCACAATTCATTCTAAGCACAAATTTCGACAAATATCTTTGACAAAAGACCGAGCCTGAAGACGAAGACAGGGTTAAACAAAAAATTTTTAAATATTATGGATTCGATACATAATTGTTATTGCCAAATTTAGATCAAGATACTTATTCGGTCCACTTTGCACGATTTGCTGCAAAGCTAGAAAAGCATCTCCTAAATCATGGTGTAGCTTGCAGCGAGGCAGATGTCATTATAGAGGATAGTTCCACGATCTTTTTTGACAAGTTAAATAATCCTAAAAAATCGTTCTTAAAATTGTTCAAGAAACAAGACCCGATGTCATTATTCATAGAATCGGCCAGTGAATCTCTCCAAAAACACATTCCTGAAGCTCAGAAGACATTTGGATCTTTTAGAGCAATTGAAGACTGTCTCAGATAATGGAGATATTATCTTGGACAATTGTGAAATGAATAGAAAGCAAAGATTGCTACTGCCTTTTTAATTGCATAGAAACACATACCAAGTAACTATAGAAATACTATGGGGCCGAAGGGATTTGTTCTGTAACGGTATACCGCACATTTGAACCCCTGATCCACGGGTATCTTTCTCTAATAAAGCCCTGTTTGTTAGATCTGGAGCCCGTTGCGATGCCTGGCTTCGCTACGACCCCACATTAGCATCGCTTTTTAATGGTTCTAAAGTTGAGTGTATAAGTTTTACGACATGGTTTTGAAAGGTACGATAAACGAGAAATGATTCTTTTTGTGTTCATTAGTATTTATTTGCATAATTTGTCTTAATTGTTGATTTGCAGTACCCTACTCTGTTTTTTATATACGTAGCAAAGAATGAAGATTGGGTCAGGTTGCAAAATGAAGATTGGTACTATGTTTCTCTAATGTCTCGATTTTTTCATCACTGGATAAAGAGATCATTTGATGTAAACTTAAAGATAAAGGCAGATATACTTCCCGTAGTTCCGGGGAGACTATTTGATAGGATGTCAATTTCCTACCTATCGCGAGATCATTCCGAAAGGGACAAAGGAACATACCACTTTTATCTCACCTACTTTAAGCCATTTTGGACGGACTGTAGAACTGAAGGTTACTCTTCAGAAAATTTTGGTATGGTGTATTGGGAAAGATCCAAAGAGCCGGTTTCTGATCTGGATCGAGTAAAATTTTATGCTGATAAAAATTGTGCCAAAATATCACACGTCCTGAGTCATGAGATATTGAGAATGAAGGGTGAAAAAAGAAAGGTGTATTTTGACGGAGTGCATGAACTATGGGATAAACACATGTATGCTTCGCTCCCGCTCCAATACTACAATAACAAATTTGAAATAATTTCCACTGGTGACACATACAGTTTTGTGACGATAGACCCACGGAAAATACAGGCTTGATATTTCGGGGTTAAAAATGCTCATTAATATTGACAACATCATCAAATGTGGCGCTATATTCTCTCTAGTAGGAACAGTTATTATGATAATACTAGTGTCAGTTATTTTTATTTTTCCGGTACAAAAGAATTGTGATAGTAACGATTCTAATTGTCAATTTATTTCAACAGCACCTGGCATATTGAGATCAATAGTATCACCCCTAACATTAGTAACGGCACTACTTACAATTGCCGCAGGCCTTTTGATATTTAGATTCGGAACTAGTTATAAATTAAGAAAATCTCATTTGTAATTAGTTTGTCTCATGGTATTTTTTTTCCAGGATTCATTATCTTTTTATCATCAAAAATAGATTTTATATGTTTAAACATTTGATACATTGTTCGACCATACATCATTGGTATGTATTTTGTTCTAAGCATTCCATCACCATGTTCTCCTGAAATGGAACCATTAATTTCAGAAACATGATTGAAAACGTTATTCGCCAGCACATCCATCAAGATATTGCAGTCTTTTGATGCAAAATCGATAATAGGCCTTAGATGTAAATTGCCATTTCCTGCGTGGCCATAAACAACATAATCAAGTTTGTATTCAGCAAGTAGTTTTAAGAGAAAAATCAGGTAATCATGTAAAAGTTCGGGGTGAACTACGGTATCTTCAATTAATCCAGCTGGCCTTCTAGAACCAACTCCATTTTTCATGGCAATATTAAGCGAATTTCTTCTTTCACTCCAGGCCCTACTCACGCTTTTTGGGTCATGTCCGCTTTCGACTATCTTTGCTTTCTGCCGAAGACGATCTTCAAACTTGTGAACTCTTTGATAGAAATTATTATCATTTCCATAGAATTCAACAAACATAATACAGGAATTCTTATTCTCAGACTGATCATTTTTCCATCCTTCTATCATAGTGCCTTTGTCCAGTAATTCCAATGCTACAGGCTTGAAATGAAGAATATATGGCACAGCCAGAGCAGCATGAAAAATGTTCTCAAACTTGAGAATAATGAGCGATTTTTTTTCCGGGGTGTCCAGTATTGAAATTCTGGATCTAGTGATTACTCCCAGACTTCCTTCCGATGCAACAAATATCTTCTGTGGGTTTACCCGATTATTTTCAAAAACTGCATCTAATCGATATCCGCTTGAATTCTTACTTACATTTGGATAATGATCATTTAAGTTGATATTTACAGACGATACGTACTTTAACATTTTATCGATTTTATTATCATGGCTACTCTGATCTGCAAATCCTATCGTTCCGTTACAGTATACAAGATCAATCCTCTGTACATAGTTAATAATACTTCCATAGCCTAGTCCATGCGGACCACTGGAATTGTTCGCTAGCATTCCGCCAATTGTACAAAAGTTACTACTTGCAGGATCTGGCGGAATAAATTTATTCCTTTTTGCAAGTTCTTTATCAAGTACTGCTTTTACAACTCCCGGTTCAACAACAACGTAATCATCTCCAATTTCCAGGATTTTGTTCATTTTTTTAGTAAAATCTAACACGATCCCCGTGGTTAAGGATTGACCCAATAAACCTGTGCCAGCTCCTCTGCAAGCTAGAGGAATGCCGTGTGAATGTGCGTATGTACATATTTTCTGAACATCATATTCGTCAGACGGGAAGCTAACTATAGAAGGTTTGAGGGTACAATGGCTTGCATCCACTGAATAGATTGTCCTTGTCCAATCATCGTTAAATGTATCTGCTAGTCCAAGTCTTCTCAGTTCAGAAATATCTGATTCAAACAAGATTGAATTTATATAGTCAGGTCGTAATTTTAAGCAGTTTGGATTTACATACTTTGTACGGTAATCTTACAAATTCTATCAAAAATATAAAGTAAATTACAGCGAGATTTCTTTCTCTGGTTTGGATTTTTTACCTTTAATTTTCCTGTAAAACCATAGTTTTAATGCAAAATATGCGCCATAGACGACTGTTTTTGCTTTCATAAAAAGGAACTAGTTAAGACCTGTATATATTACTTTTAGCACATTCTCATATTTTATTTTAATATTAATCTGATTTTATATCAATCAGGGCCAAAACATCAATGAATAGTCCTTTTTCCATTATGGATTCCTCGTTATTTCGTTATTGTAATGGTATTGGATTCTTGAGGAATAATAGTATGTTCTGCTTGAGCAACAATTCTATTAGACCCTTCGACTAAAATTGGATATGCGTGAACGTTCTTCTTCTTTAGCAAGGTTTCCAGTAACGAGAGCGCTTCCTTTTCCTCGTAATCCTTAACAACCCACCTTAATGCAAATGGTAGAGTTTTGAATTTATTCCATAGATATTCAAGGAACTCATCGGCCCTCTGGTCCTTGGCTCTTTTTCTCGAGGTAATTCCAAAAATGTTCTTGACCTTGCCTTCATATACAACACCTTGACCATCTTTTGTTGTCACAAAGGGCTCAATGGCATATACATTGTTTACAGACAAGTTGAATGAATGGCCAATGGTCCAAATGTTTGGAATTGATTGTCCTGCATGAATCGTGTATCTCTCAAGGGAATGACCGCTCAGATTTTGAATTGGTTTGCAACCATGCTTTGTGATTGTCTTTTCTATTATTCTGCCTATATCAGAAACACGTGTATTCGACCGAGCAATTCCTATCGCTTCGTCTAGTGCTCTTTGAGCAATATCAATCAAATCTTGATACTTTGAATCAAAACTCACAGTTACTGCGGTATCAGCGATATATCCATCAATATGCACCCCCACATCGATTTTCAGTACATCCGTATTTTTTACAACCGTGGGATCGTTTGGCACTGCGGTATAATGTGCTGCTATATCATTCAAACTTACGTTAACTGGAAATGCCGGTTCTCCGCCTTTTTTTATTATCTCATTTTCAACGTCATTGCAGATTTCGCTCAGTGTTCTTCCAGTGTGATCTTGAGTCCTAGCATACTCTCTAACTTCGGAAGCTATCTTTCCAGCCTTGATATAGTTCTCAAAGTTATCCAACTCTTAAAACTCAAAGTCAAACATATTTAGATATATTGATACACGCATCATCATTTCTGAATGTTTGAATGGAACAAATAGGATATCAAATATGAATAATGACCCGACTAAAAGTATTGATGCCAGTTGTCTCCAAGATTTTCATCATCTCAAAGTTAAAATTATACTGGGAGGTATCGAATTTGCTAAACCGTGAAGTTGGGGCCGTCGTCTAGCATGGTATGATGCCAGCCTTGGGCGCTGGAGGCCGCCGGTTCGAATCCGGCCGACCCCATTGATAATAGTTCCTTCTGTTAGTATCGTTAAAATTAATAAGAATTCACCTTCTCTACTAATTCAGTCCCTCACTTGACTAAGAAGAAGTTGATACTTTGATTAACCATAACTGGAGTATAGCAGTCGGAGTTTATCTTTGAGTCTACTTGCCAATTTCTCAGATATGTTTTTCTGATACTCATCTACCTTAATCGGGTTTTTTTGCGTAAATACAAATGGTCCATATGCATAACTGTTGTTGGGAGCAGGGACTTCAGGTTCGGAGGAAGAAATTAGAGAGGAAATGTACGAACTAATACCACTATTGTCTTGATTTTCACCCATGTTAGTTAAGATCTTACCGATTTTTTCTGGGTCTAATTTTCGATATCCAAAAGGCATGTGCGAATTATCGTTAAACTTTACCGGATCTACATCGACCTTTGCACCAACTATTAGTGGATTTGGCTTGTAAATTGAATCAATCTTGAGCTGCCAAACTTCATTTGGATTGCTAACAATAGCATCATAAAAGTTTCCATTCATTTGTGAGACAGAAACTACAAATTTCCAATTTTTTGCATTTGCAGAATATCTTTGGAAGAGGTTCGACGCAAGGTTGTTGCCTTCAAGTATATCCAAGACGGATTAAATTAAACATACGGCAAATATGAGCTTTTATCTTGCTTGTACTTGAGGTTTTGTCCTTAAATAACATGGCAAGCAAAGGATATCACCATTTTGGCATAGTTTAGTTGACTTTACAAATAATCGTGGAATACTAGCTTACTTCACAAATTATATCAATCTCCACTACACTGTCAAGGGGAAGGCTATCTGCTCCGATTGCAACTCTAGTGTGTTTACCCTTTTCACCAAATATTTCTATTAAAAAATCTGATGCTCCGTTGATAACTTTCGGATGATCCTTAAAAGAAGGATCACAATTCACGTAACCAGTTATCTTAACGAATTTGGAAATACTTTCCAAATTACCGAGGAATTTGTTGATTTGTTCTAGTCCGTTGATAGTACATTGTTTTGAAGCCTGTACTGCATCAGCTATAGAAACCCGCGTAGGAATCTTGCCCTTGTATTGTTCTGGCAAAGTTCCCTGTACTATTGGAATTTGTCCGGAAACAAAAATCAAATTCCCGCTTCGTATTACTGGAACGTAGGAGCCGATTGGCTGAGGAGGGCTGGAAAGCCTAATTCCAATGGATCTTAATTTTTCTTCAATCATTGCGATTAATCATGAAACCGAGTTTTTATTCATTATCCGATGAAATCATATGATACAACCAAAAAAAATTACAAACAATCCAAATACTTTTAAGCACTTGGTTTAGGTAATTTGAACATGTCTTCCCACGACGACAAGATTCAATCCGGAGGAGGTTACTTCCATATGAAAGGCGTAGCATGGAGTATACTTGCAATGGGTTTGTCTTTAGCAGTCATCATCATCGCGTATGTAATGTTTGGGCACATTGGACCATCTTTCTCTGCTGAAAGAATTAACGTACAACAGGCAGAGCTGAGAGAACAATATGGTTTACCTGCTCAGGAAGTCATTAGAAATCAGAGTATTTTGCTTACTCCACCCTCATTAAGGACCTTGAACCAAACCACAACAAGTGGTTAGGTTTGCAGCTGAGAAATTAGACCATATTTTCTGTTCCTCTCGACATTAAAGACCTGAGAGATAAAACATTTTTACTTATCGTTATCCTATATTTTTTCAGTTGACAGATTGTGATATATGTGGATCTAGATTTGGGAGCAAATCTTGCGTGATATGTTCAAAAATCGTTTGTTCATCATGTGTGAGCAGAAAGGGGACAATTTGCAAAAGATGCAGTTCTCGAAAAATAGAAAAAGTTTCATTTTTCAAGAAAAACCTGCCATATATAGCGCTCATAATTGCCATGTGGTTCTTTGTATCAGGACTCTATCCATTTCCATACTTTATGTTGATAGGAACACCAGTAGACATGGGCATAATGCAGCCAGTAATAATTGCGACTACAGTAATGACTATTCCTTTTATTTTTATGCTGTTTGCATGGAAGAAACGGTCAGAGAGAATGAGATCGGATTAGCTTATTTTATTCAATGAAATGATTTTTATTGAAACATATCCGTGATCATAGCATGGTTGGAACTGGCTTTAATGGTGAAGTACTATCTGGTATATCATTAACGGTATTTGGCATCATGCTAGTTATTTACGGAATGGTTAATGAAGTAGCTGCTATCCTAATCCCCGCGGACATCATGATTATTGCCATTGGTGTGGCTGTGATAGTAGTTGGAGTATTTACAAATAGAAAAAACACAGTTATTCACTCATGATGCACCGACTTTTCTAATACTTCGATGTGTCGTTTGTGAATTTAAGACTTTTTGTCCAAAATTGGATAAATTTGTTTTTTTGACAAGAAAATTTTAATAAAAGCAGTGGAATACATTAGTAACTATGAAAAGAATAGATGCAATTATTCCTCAGTCAAAAATGTCAGATGCATTTTCAGCATTGAAAGAGTTGAACATTGGTGGTTTTACCTATTTTGATTCGAAAGGAAGAGGTGTAAATCCTCCGGCTGCAGTGCATTCCGGTAGAGGCACTTCCCTTTATACGCCTGAATTTAACCCCAACTTGACTATTTTTACTGTAGTTGAGGATTCGCTTGTTGAACAGGTCGTTAACAAGATACTTGCGAGCACAAGCACAGGACTTGCAGGAGAAGGAAAAATTTTCATCTCAGACATTGATGAAATCATCGACATTGGTACAAAATCAAAGGACAAGCCATAATAATTTTTAAAAATTATCATGAGTTACTAAGAAAACTTAATTTTCATTATTTCTTTCTTTAACTAGTGATTCTAGAGCCTGACTAATATTCAATGCTCCTTTGTTTTTTGCAAAATCCTCTAGCAGACCAATCTCTTCTTTTGAAAAGCAAATATACATTTCTCGTTCTAAATTAGGCATATTCTAACGACTGTCTGGAATCTAATATATCTTTCTATGTTCGGTTCTGTAACGTCTCCGTTGGATCGGTAACAGATTTCTACCTGTAACAATTCGGCGGATTTTTAAGAAAATAAAATCACCAAGGTGTAGTTGAAAGGTCATCAGACAGTCCAGCATGATCTACTAATTTACCGATTAGTATTCATCCAAAAATAAGCAATACACCATTAACAAAATAAAGTCCGAGACTTCGCATAGCCAATAAGGGATTCTCCACAAAAGGCCTGGACGATTCCATAGTATCCTGTCTCGATTGGAAAAGACAAAGTACTATTATAACGCCTACGCAAAGTGAAATAATTTTATTTTGTGTCGATTACAAAATGATCCACATCCTTTAGGAAGTGACACATTATGCGAATCTTGTGTCACAAAATTTTAACTTTTTACTTGCATCGATTATGAAAAGTAATAAACAGTTATGACGAGTTTTTAAATAAATTTTCTACGAAATATGTTTATCATCTAATCTTGCAATGGATGATATGGTTGGTGCTTTCCATACCAGAAAGGCACCAATCATTTTTTTCCGAAAACAAATAGTCGGATGTATGAAAATGTCCAGACATGAGTGAAGCAAGCGGCGCTATCTTTCGCTACTGCAATTCCCAAATCTTTGTTAGAGCGTTACCTTTTTGATTTACTTCGTTAGCAAATACGCCCACTGTGGAAGATAGCTGTTCAAATACACCACCAGGTGTGGCATTAAAGAACAAAATGCCATGATTTCGAAAATTCCCATCTGCACCCATATTACCTAATCCCTGAGTTCTGTAGGTAGCAACTTCACCTTGTGTATTCATTATCATTCCTTGACCATGACTTCTCGATACACCATCAGCTCCTGATTCGACCATGACGGTGCCGAAATCTGAAATATTTGTTACACCTCTGTAACTACCTCCGCCTACCCAGGAAACTTCCATTGCAGCTTATCAGGTTCTGGGATTCTCATACTAGATCCAGAACTGAATACAACAATGATAAGATCACCTACTGAAGCAGTAACATTTTCAGGTTGAAGAGTTGGATCAACTGTCATCATGTTTTCTGGAGGGGAGCAAAAGAGACTTGCAGAGAGATAGAACTGAATGTAATCATTATACCTAGGACGAGTACTGACCAAAGCGATAATTTTGAGCTAAGGAATTTAATGGATTTCATCATCTTAGAAATACACACACATTCATTTTATAAATCAGTTACCTAACGAATCTCCAGGCATGATCAAAACTCGACATTATATATGATGTTTGCATGGTGATATGTTTACAGATATTCATGGTTTTATTTTGTTCAAATCCGAAATCCATGATAGTACTTCCTTCTTTTCTAACTTTGAAATCTCAACATTAGCCTGACTTAATATTGCATTTCCGTCTTCTGGATAAGAGTCCATGATAACAATCCTTCTGATACCTACACTGATCGCCATTTTGCTACATTCAAGGCACGGTGCAAATGTCGAGTATAGAGTAGAACCCTTAGTGCTGCCAGTCCTGAACAGTGCACATTGCATTATTGCGTTAGCCTCTGCGTGGGTACAGAAACATCTATCAAGATTTTCACCTGACTTTATCTTATTGTTATGTTTATCCAAACACCTCGGACAACCACCATCAAAACAATTCTTGATACCTGAGGGAGTACCATTGTAACCTGTAGCTATTTGTCTATTATCCTTAACAATCACACAGCCAACTTGCCGACTCAAACAATTTGATCGCAATTTCGCTATTTCAGCTTGCAACATGAAATAAGTGTCCCAGTTGGGTCGGTTGTTCATCTTCTAATGAGGAGATTTATGAATATTTAACATAATCGTTATGGAAGCAAGAGGTAAAAGCATCTGGTCATAAAAAATGAGTTCAATCGATTTCAAAACTTTCCACTGATCCTGTAAGACCCATTTCCCTCAATGTTTCCTGAAACTCTTCTTTATGCCCGTTTACAATGATCCTCATTCTACCCAATCCATTTTTTCTGAGAATGTTTTTAGATTTCAAAAATTGTCTTATCTCTTTTGCTGCGTTTATTGCAGGA
>JAICFW010000062.1 GCA_025923455.1 Nitrososphaeraceae archaeon
AATCATAATTGCTAAACAATTTATAGATAAGAAAGATTTTTTATTTAGAGAAGATAAATCATTAATGATTAAATAACAACAATGTCCTATTCCACAAAATCTATCATCTTGTTTGTCTTGGCTTTATCATTTTTTAGTTTCCTTCCACCGGCTAGTGTTACACAATCATTCGCACAGATTGGCGAGAGAATATCTATTTCTGTGAGCAACTCGAGCTTTGTACCTCTAACAAATACTGATGCAAATCAGGTTAGAGTGGGGATAGAGTATACTATAGAGGATGAATCAATAGAAAATGAAATGATTAATGCAGTTATGAAAGTGTATGCTCCAAATGGATCGCTAGTTCGTACCACGTCTAATCCAAGTGGGTTTACTGCACAAGGTAATGGTGGAGTAGAAGAACTAAAGACAACGTTTCTTGACAAGTCAATGCAGAGTATACTAGCAAATATAACTTTCACAGATTTGACAAAGAAAGTTCCTGTATCAAATGTCATTACTGTGAATCTTGATCTTGAGGAGCCCCCTGCAGGCACAGCTACAGCTACAACCAATTCATCTTCACTTGAAAACTAGAAAGTAGTGAAATTTTTCTCGTTGAAGTAATTTTCATTTATTGCTTGTCGCTATGTTGTTTTTGAAAAATACTCTAAATGACTTTCCAAGTGTTGGACAAAAATCTGGATTCTAGCTAAATTGGTTGTTATTATACTTAAATACTATTATGCCTAAATTATCAGGCATGTTATCTGTTTTATGTAGAGAAGTTGGAGTCGACTGCGATTTCGTAGGAAAGGGCGAATCAGAAAAAGAACTAATGGACAACTTGGTGGACCATGCAATCAAAGATCATGGATTTACACGTGAGGATGTTCTCAAACCTGAGATGCAGGAAAAAATCAAGGCCCATATCCATAAATCATAAATATTATAAGTCATTACTACTCACCAGTAATCATGTTAATTTTTTTGTTTGTTACTGTAAAGTAGGAATTATCATACATATTTCTTATTTGATGATACTGTCATATAGAATATTCCTGTTTGATATATGGCTCTTATCCTCCATTATTCATCCAGCAAATAAGGTTGAATTTTATTCTATTTCCTTATTTTCTTACCTTTGGATCTCTGGACAAGATGATTATGCTCAATATAACAAATGCAGCCTGAAATATTTCAACTACAATTGCCGTTTCGCCAATTGAACCTCCTCTACCATTAATTGGGTTCCCCGGAAATCTCGTCATTACCCAAATTATCATGAAGGTCAAAGTACCAGCGATACCAACATAATACCATGCTTTATTCCAACCCATGAGAGTGGGGAGAACCCAAAATACTTGAGCCAAACCACCTATCAAAAACAATATGCCTGTGTTAAAGTTTCTGTCTATCGCGCCTGCTACCAATGAAAGATGCAATATTCCTGCGATAAGTGTACTTCCAGCAGCACCAGACCTTAATATACTAAAATTTTCTTTCATACAAGTTCGTATTAAATTTGTATGTTGTGTTATAAAAAAGAATCGATCCTCAAACCCAGATTTAAAAAGTATCAGTTTGCAAAACTTGATATACACTTAGATGTTTACGGGTTACCCAATTAAAGAACTTATTCTTAAATTGTATTTTATTTGAACTCGACACTTTTTGCTGTTTAACTTTTGTATAATATGCATTCTTTGTTATCAATTTCGAGAAAGTTAGCAGGGTAGCTAGTAGGTCCTAAACAGACGAATAATGGACATAATATTTATTTTGATTGTTTTAAATTATACACTCATTTCATTTTGATTCATTTTTTACCAATTTTTCTATATCTTACAAGAAAACTAGATTATTTCAAGTAAAAATTTCATGTATTTGTTTGCTAGATGTATTATGCATGCATAAAAAATATAAACGATATTGTATAATCTCACTTGTGAATAGAATATATCCTAGTATCTTTTTCCTATTTGTTCTAGTTAGTTCAGCGGCTATGTCGGGCACTTTTGTGAGTTCGGTAACAGCTCAATCTTCTAATGTAGTAACGAATGTCACGGATCTTACAAGATTAGATACCTCTAATTCCGATGTCGATTTACAAAATAAAACCATAAAATATTACGATCAAGCAAGTGGATATCTCGTATATCCAATCATGCAAAATGAGAGCAACAGTGAGAATAATGATACTCTTCCTGGAGTGGTTATGATCCATGAAAATAAGGGATTAAATGACAATATCAAGAACATGGCGAATCTTTTGGCTAGGAGCGGCTACGTAGTATTAGCTGTCGACCTTTTCAAAGGCGAGGTTACTACTGATCGAAACCGTTCATCGGAGCTTACCCAGTATGTCAGGGACAATCAAGATATGGCCACAGCTAATCTGAAATCAGCCATAAAATACCTTACTTCACTCCCAAACGTTAATCCAAATAAAATAGTATCGCTGGGGTGGTGTTTTGGAGGAGGGCAATCACTACAGCTTGCGCTGAATAGTCAGGATCATCCTCTATCAGCTACCATCATATATTATGGTCGTTTAGTAACCGACAACGCAACTCTTTCAAAAATAAAATGGCCAGTTCTTGGCATATTTGGAGATCAAGATACGTCTATACCGGTTGACACAGTAAAAGCCTTTGAGTCAGCATTAAACGCCAATAACATTCCAAATGAGATACGCATCTACAAGGGAGTTGGTCATGCTTTTGCAAATCCTTCTGGTGATAATTACGCTCCTAATGAAACTAAAGATGCATGGGATAGAACCTTGTCATTTCTCGACAAGCATCTAAATATGTGAATCTAGTGGTAACATTTTCGACTAAAAGATACCCTGTCCATTTTTACTAAATACTTCCTAGAACCAAATATTATTTAATGTAATCCTACCTCTTAATTTATGAATTGCAGTCACTGGTCTTTAATTTAAGATCCAGGTTAATAATAAATAGTTAGATTCTATACTAGTTTTTATAAGTGAATATCACATGGAAATACAATGCAAAAAAAAAGTTTCATGTCTATAAAGGAAGAACCAAATGAAAAATATAAGGATAAGTTTACTGGAGATTTCATAATCAAGAATGTATTGGACAATAATGATTCAAATGAACAGGAAATGTATCATGTGACATTTAGAAATGGTTGCAGGACTAGACCCCACATACATGCATCAGACCAAGTATTGATACCCACGGAAGGAAAGGGCATTGTAGTTTTCGCCAAAAGGATTATGATTGATCCCGAGAACATTACTAAAACAGATATAGAAATTGAAAAAACTGTCATGATAGACAAAGGCGATGTTATTTGCGTTCCGGCATTTATCTTGCACTGGCACGGATGTAGAAATAAAAACGAAGACTTTACCCATATTGCCTTTCGTAAGAGGACACAACTAGATAATATTTGGTTTTGAAGTCTTAAACTAGAATTTGAAGTCTCAATAAATGACGATGTTGCAATTATATTTTTTTGTAATTCTCTTGTAAGATTAGGGAAAATTAGAAATTTTGATAGAAACAATTATTATTTGATTTCATTTTTGAATTTGTATGGGTATGGATAAGGTATTATTTTTATTTCCATTAATTGCCATTATTTTCGTCATTCTAGTTGCAATCGGGTCCCAAACTCAATTGAACGCAGCAGTCATGATCTCCAACTCCACGTTGTCTGAAGAAAGATTTGTTGGTCAAAAAACTGAAATGTCAAATCCAGCGTCTCCTACGGTGACACCTCATGGTAAAATACCTCATCAGATAGTCTTCGCTCTACCCTTAAGAAACGATAGCAAGATTTGGACAGGCACAGTAACATTTACTGCAAGTAAGCCTATAGAGATTGAAATACTACACTTCTATAAGCCTCAATCTACCATAGATTCCGAACATGGAGAACCATATCATGCAACCCTACCCAATAATAAGACAGTAGCGATTTCAACAATGACAATGTTTACGGATTCTCCAGTTAAGGTTACCGATACATCAATAAGTACTGGTTCTTTGCAATTTACTGGAAGCGCCCTTGTATTTCACAAAACTAGCGGAGAGCCATTTACTGTTACATATACCGTAGATGCCGTTGCAAGGTCACCAAATCAATAGAG
>JAICFW010000063.1 GCA_025923455.1 Nitrososphaeraceae archaeon
TTTTAGTAACTATGGCCCTGTGGTTGATTTGGCTGCCCCAGGAGTCCTTGTTAAAACAACAACGAATGGAGATTCTTACATGTCGTTCAGCGGCACAAGTGCCGCAACAGCTCATGTTAGCGGTGCTGTAGCGCTATACAAATCAGAGCATCCTGGGGAATCTCCTTCAGATATTTTGACTGCACTCAAAAGCCTTGGTTCCACACAAAATACAGAATGCGACGGTAATGGTCATGGTTACTTTAAAGAAGATCCTGATGATAATGCGGAACCATTACTTTATGTTGCAAGTGACCCTGACCCCGACAACTAGGTACTACAACAAATCTTACCGTGAATAGCATATCAAGCAAGAATCAGTTTCTATATCATGATTCTATTTTTTAGAAAACAAAAGTATGGGAAGTATGGGTATATGGTATAGGGAATTGGATGTATTAGAGGATAATATTGATTTGTAAAATCGATAGTTATCTCTAGATCAGGTTAGTTTCATGATTTGATAGAAGTAACGAAGTCACGTTTATTGACTTTATTCTTTTGATAATGTGCTTTAAACGCGCTTTCCGTACCCTTTCGTAAAAAGTCAACACCTATTGCCCCAATATAGATCAGTCCCATTTGGTAAACTACTTCTACGAGTGGTGAATCGGGATTCTTAAAGACAGGATTTAAAGTTCCACTTCCTAATGCAAAAGCGAATCCGCTTATGGCTCCCGTAATAATTGAATACATGAAGAGACGCTTACTAAACCCTTGGGCAGTATCCTTAAGATATCCTAATATACTTGCCGTAATTCCTCCCAATATTGCTAAACCCCACGAAACTAAAAGCCAGACGACTGTAGTTTCTACCACAAGTGATGTGTATTTCTTCCTATTAAAAAAGGATTATGATTATCGGACTGTGATCTTCTTTACGTATCTTGGAATACACTTCAAAGTCTTTTTCCAACGAACCACACTATGTGTCTTGTTATTATAAAAGAAATCATAAGTGGACGATAAGATTATTCTATTGTCCAGCTTTAGTTGACAACTATCCAGTTAATGGTTTTGGGAGTAGTAAAAGACTAAGGAAACCTAAAAGCCAAACTCTTGAGGAGTTTCTTAAATGACATTAAGCCCTATGTTTACGGGAAAATTTTAAAATGGGCATCTTCTTACGAACGGAATAAGACACATAAATTCCTTATACTTACACTCCACCTATTAAATCATCGTTAGCGATTTATCGCTAACGAAAATTGCTCAGACAATGTCCTTGTATTTTAGACTCTAATTCTGAGTACTCTTAAGAATTTTGTTAATGAGGTAATTTATCTTAAAATTTATCCCAGCGTTTGTACACAAAATATGATATCGATACCATTAGTAGTTTCGACTACTTTTTTTCCTCAATTCCTCAGAGATATCGATGATATAGTCCTTTAAATCCTGCTCATCTAAGTTAAAGGTGGTATTTGTAATGTCCTCCTCAGTTTGAGTTTGCTTGGAAACAACTCTGATAAAACTCGACCCGCAACAGTAGAAACAACTGAGTGCCCTGAAGTATAACTAGGAAAATTTGGGGTTGGTATTTCCGTCGATATATTTGCAATACGTTGAAAAGGTCTGGCAGTCCAATAACTATATTTGGTGTACCAACAAGATACGAACGCATCATACACCCCCACATTCAGATATACGCTCGAAAATGCTACATCGAACAAGCTCATATTGGACTTTTGAATTTGTTGATTTAGCATCATATTCCAAATCACCGGAGGAGGTACATCTGCCCAGAAATGTATTTGCATGTTCTGTTCAGGCGTCCTATTTTTTGACGCTATGTATGTCTCTTTAACATCATTCAAATCAGCATCAGAATTACATGGTAACGGTTCTCTGGGCTTAATTTCCGAACCGGATTTAAGTATATAGGTCTTCCAAAATCCGCCCGTAGGATTAACAGGCTTAGATCCATTCCAAATACAATACAATACTTATTTAATTTTCTACAGACAAATGCCTATGGTAACAATTTCCATTTGCTAAATAGATATTTGCCAAGTATTTAAGATAGGATAGTGACTCAATATGTGATAGGAAAATTTTTCGGCATCGAAAAAATAATTATATTTTATTCTTGTATATTTTAGAACCTTGCGATTTTTAATTTATGTGGCTGCCTTACCAAATTAATAACATATTTTTTAGTAACCAGAAAGTAGTGTATGTATTTTCTACAATAAGCCAGCTTTGTGCAATTCATCCAGTAAAGGGGTTAACGCAACAAGTATTTCTTTTTCTCCTAGCGTAATATTTGAGTCAAGTCTAAGAGCAAGTGAAAGCATCTCCCTATCTTCTCTCGAAGTATGCACCCCATTTCCAGTTATCTCAAATTTCATATAATTCTCTAGTATCCACTCCTTCCATACTTTGACTCGCTGTAGACATTGTTCGAGTGCCGAGATCGTATAGTCCAGGTCTATTGCTTCTTGCTTATCGAGTACATTCAACTTTGCCATGGGGAAAAGAACGTTCCCTCCTGCAACACTTTGATGCGCTTTGTTGAATTTTTCAATGATCTCATCCTCTTCTTCTGTGATTTCGTCCGATTCGTAATTCGGAAAGAAATATGCTGCAAGATTTCCGTTCCAATCGTAAATTTTGTAAATTGTGTCATCATATTCAATTTTCCATTTTGATTTTTTATTTTCTTTCCCAAACATCTCAAAATCACTGCCTTAATAGAGCATATCTAGGCAATTCAAATGGTTACCATGCCGCGGTATCTTTTTGGCCTACTATCTTGATTGGCTTGATTCTTACTAATATTTCTCCTTCTCCACTATTTCGCTTGCCGTATGCTTCTGATTTGTCATCACCCATATATCTGGCTGCAATAATCTTCGCCCATTTGTAAATCTCGCTTGTTTCAACTTTTTCTATCTGTGCTATCCCATCTATAAGAACAAATGAGAAAAGAGGCTTTTGATCATCAACACACAAACGAACTCGATTATCTCGTCTAATGTTTTTGGCCTTTACTGATTCACCACCAGTATTAAAAACAATACTATCTTCCTCATCTACTGTATACCATATTGGAACCACGTGAGTCGTCCCATTCTTGTTAATAGTTCCCAGCTTACCTGTGAGAGTCCCTTGCAAAAGAAAGTTTCTGATCTCATCCTTAGTCATGGTTGACATTATTCTTATTAGTGACAGGGATTTTATATATTTCATACTATGGTAAATAGTTCTCCTCACTGAATGTAATTTGAATTAGCACATTAGATCCTTGGAAATTGGATCTGAGTCGAAGATGTAATTCTTCTCTATTGTAGACCATGATTCTCAAAAATATAGAGAATTAAATCAAAAATAAAGGAGAATTAATTTATTCTATGTCATTATACTATGTAACAGTAACGCTCCCAGTCATCCAAGGGTGAATAACACAGATATAGTCATATTTTCCAGGATTATCAAACGTGATAGTGAAACTGCTTATCGGCGGTACACCAGGAGGAGCTAGCCCCTCTGGCCAGATCCATCCAGAATTTACAAATTTTTCAGTCCCTATCATAGTATAATTCTGATTGAGTTCCAAGTAAGTTACGTTACTACCAGTTGAATCTATTGCTACCGGAGTATAATGCCTTGCATTATCTACTACTACTGCACTTGCTCCGCTTTCATTTGCAACTATCAGTGGTTCGTTGTTTGGAACGGGCACCACTGGTTTTAACTCAGAAATATTAGAGATGCTAAATGGAATTGCTGGTGGAGGAAAATAATTTGGATCTTTCAAGAAAGCAGCAGTATGAGGTTCGGGAACAATCATGGGATTGTGCCATGTCACACTATCTCCAACTTTAATTTCAATATTTTTAGGAGAAATTGTATCCCATGAACTTCCATTTCCTCCCACAGAAACCATAGTATCAGACGCACTTACCTTATCCAAGAAATAACTAGATGTAGCGAAAATGGTAGTTCCTACAAATATTAATAGAATAACTAAACTTTTCATTTACGTTTTGTGTATTGCTTGTGTATATATATTTTTTCCAACTTTGTGTTTAATTTACAATTTTGTGAAAGATAATGATAGTTAGATAAATGAATTTCAGCAATTCAAAAACAACGGGAGAAGGAAGGAATAGGCAGAACCTAAACTCTTACTTTAATAGTATCTCCTTCAACCTTTATGTCGTATATCTCTTGGTCATTTGTCTTGATAAATGACATCTCTTGAGCCACAACTCCCATATATTTTTGCCACGAGGGAGGCAAGGGTTCCATTCCAGGCGGAATTTCTAATACGGGTTCTGAAACTTTCTTGCCTGATGTAATATCAAACTTTGCGGCATGAAAAGGGCATGTAACTACTCCCTGATGAATATTTCCTCGGGAAAGTCTTGCATTCATATGGCTACATCTATCGGAAAAAGCGCAGAATTTTCCGTCAACATTTGCTATTGCGATTTCTTTTCCATTTATCTCAACATGTTTCATCTTTCCATTGTCAATTTCACTCACCTTACATGCTTCAACGTAATCTGTGTTCTGAGTCATTATGCTTTGAATACACTTACATTTTATTTATGTGTAGATCCTCCCAAATGGAATTGTTATTCTATCCATATTGGATGTTTTATGGAGAAAATAGACCATGCCAAAATCCTCCAAACATCGGTTTCCATGATACTTTCGGGCATTCCCATTATTGGTGGAGGTTTTGCAGAAAATGGTATCAAACAGACCACAGAAGAAGCCCTGAACAGGATAGCGCAGGCGGCAGTATAAACAATTAGTGTAAACCCATTAAGAAGATAAAATTACTTTGTGAGCATGTGAGTGAACATTATTTGTGTAATATTCACAGAAAAGTAGCTAAATGTTTCCATATAAGGAAACGTGTATTGAAAACAAATTCCGACCTATAGCAACTGGGCGGAACATGTTTGACTACTTGAAATCATTGGTCAAGACAATTCGATAACGTGCCTTGCCTGCTGCAAGATGTGCGATTGCCTCATTAACGCGTGAAATCGGAAACTCTTCAATGACAGGCTCAATACCATGGCGATTGCAAAAATCAAGCATCTTTAGAATATCTGCAGGACCTCCAATAGGAGAACCGCCAATAGATTTCTCACCGGAAATTAATGGAAACACCGTTGCATTCACTTGTGAGGCTGCTCCAACAATATGTAACCTACCTCCCGGACGCAGTGTATTAATGTAAGAGTCCCAATTCAGATCGACGTTTGCAGTAACCATTACCATATCAAAACGATTTGAATATGGTTTCAATGCATCTGCGCCGGTAGTGTTTATGAAATGATCGGCTCCAAATTGCTGCGCTTCCCTCTCTTTTTCAGGATTGGTAGACATGGCAGTAACCTCACATCCCCAAGAATTAAGAAATTTAATGGCCATATGTCCTAATCCTCCTATTCCAACAACCGCCACATGATCTGTAGATTTGATATTATTTTGAATAATGGGATTGAAAACTGTAATTCCACCACAAAACAATGGACCAGCACTTTTAACATTAATGTTCTTAGGTAAGGGAAAGGCCCATAGTGCTTGACAACGTACCTTATTTGCATATCCTCCATGTCTGCCAACGATGACATCCTGACCCTTAAGACAGCGATTATGATGACCGCTCAAACACTGGTCACATACAAGGCAAGAACGTGCTCGCCAACCCAATCCTACATATTGTCCTAGTTCCAGATGGGTTACAGCATTTCCAATATCAGT
>JAICFW010000064.1 GCA_025923455.1 Nitrososphaeraceae archaeon
TTGGTTATATAGCTATTAAAACAATGTTGTATAAATTATTTTGATGAAAAAAGTACTTTATACTGGAACTATAGTCTTAGTGTTGGCGTTTGTACTAATGTATGTGCCAATAGGATATGCTCAAAATCTTACATCGAATGCAACGAATATGATGGGAAATGCTTCTGCAGGCCTGAATCAGACTGCCTCTGAATTAGGAAAAAATGACACATTAGGGAATGTTCTAAATAAGACAGGAGAAGTAGGTAAAAAGATACTGGGTGGTGCGGCAGATGTCGTCAATAATATTAGCGAAGAAGTTAAAGAAGGCATAGGAGCAAACAAATAATTTTTTAATTTTTGTACAGACAGCTCTTATAGTATCAAATGAAATGAAATATTGACTTGAACAGAACAAGATTACATAGATACCTAAATGGAAATCATTTATATTAAATTTCAATCAACGTTGACAGCGAAATATACAAATATTATTTCGTTAGATGGTGTATATATTGATTTCAATCTTATCAAGCGTTATTCAGAATAGGATATTTGGTAGAGAAAGATATTGAGTATTGGAGTTAGGCCTTCAAAAAACAAAAACATCGAAAAAGAAATTAATAAAATTAACACTAATGAAATGATATTGATCCTGAATCCGAATTCCCAAGGGGGAAACACAGGAAAAAACTGGATTTCAACTTATAGTAAGGTTAAGGAATTTCTACCAAAGAATCATAGAATTATTTTTACAAAGAAAACCAATGATGGCATATTTGATACACGTAGGTTACTTCGAAAAGGTTATGAAAACATTGTTGCTATTGGAGGAGATGGTACAATTAATGAAATTGCAAATGGATTCTTTAACCTTCAACCACAAAACAGAAATATTGAGAATTTGAAAAAATTTAGTTTTGATCCCAAACTTAAAGTAGTAAATCCGAATGGCGTACTGTATATTATCCCGTCAGGAAGTCGAAATGTACTCGCAAGGTCTTTTGGATTAAAACATCAAGGAGTACAAGCTTTGAAACGTATTAAGCAGATGAAAAGACGAAAGATGGATGCAATTTTGGCTGTTATAACCGACAAAGATTCTCCTTCCTTGATCCATAAGAGAATAATATTAAATGCGGCAGAAATCGGTGTTGGAGCTGAAATTATAGATAGATCAAAGAAAGTAAGAAGTAAAATAAAAAGTCGTTTTGTATCTACCGTGGCAAGCATAGTAGCGACCCTTCCCGCATACAACAGTAATAAATGCGATATTGTAATTGATGGACATAAACGAATCTCATCCAATATGACTATGGGTATAATTGCAAATGGCCGCTTTCTCGGGGGGGGTTTTAAAGCCGCGCCGCGAGCAAAGTTTTCGGATGGTTTGTTGGATCTTATTATTTTGAAAAATTCTGGCAGCTTCAAAATGCTCGATAAATTAATTGAATTGAAGGGTACAAGTACTTATAAACTTGAAGAGGACATACTCTATTATCAAGCTTCAGAAGTCAAATTCTTTCCAAGAGAAAGGAATGTTACTGTTACTGTTTCAGTTGATGGTGAACCAATCGGAATGCTTCCAGCCATTTTTAAAAGCTATCATGACGCACTGACTATTAAGACTGAAACAACCTCATCCAGGATATAGATAACTCGGATTAACACAACACCGTAATCAAATATAGGTCAATAGTAGAAAACAAATATTGATTTAGTTTGTATAATACTCGATATGAAAATAATTAGATATTTTTTGAAAATTTTCTGGCAATTTTTTTTCGTTGATCCTCATGCTCTTGCATTGCGGTATGCTCCTCAGGAATATCTAGTGGTTCTTCTCCAAATTGCCCACTCGTAGCATCATTTAACGCCTGATCACGTTTGAATGGTTTCTTTTTTTCAGTGCTCATTAATACTAATTAATTATGGGAGGACATGGTATTAATGTCTTGTTAAACCAAACTACTATCCGGGCCTAATACTTACCTCAAGAGCATCTGCAACATTCTTGGTAAATTCCAAGCTTGTCTCCGTCGTGCGACTAAGATATTTGCCAGAATGTCTAACATAATCTAAATAATTTTTCATCTCATTCTCAAATAATATTACATTGTCGGCAACTATCACTGCTCTCTTTTCTAGTAAACCGCACTCTTCAACAAGCTGAAGGTATCTTAGATATTCATTCTTTGCGGCATCTAGGAAGATCATATTAAATTTGGTTTTAAGGTTTGGAATCACTCTTATCGCATCCCCAGTAATTACTTGAATTAAATTAGATAGTCTTGAATTTTTAATGTTCTTTCTAGCTATAGTAGCAAGTTTTTCATCCTTTTCCACACTTATAACAATAGGTTCACTGTACTCAGTATCAGTATCTAAATTCCTGTTTCCATACGCACAACTTGATATAATATTAGCAATCAAGATTGCCGAATATCCATGCAATGTTCCAATTTCCAGTACCTTCTTTGGTTTGTGTTCCTTTAGTACACTTTCTACGATTTTTCCTTTAATAGGGCCTATTGAAGGAAGACGGTTCATTCTTGCCGTTTCTTCAATTTCTGAAAGCACCTTCAGTACAGTGTTGTCTTCGTTCTGTTTACTTTGACGTCTCAAATTAAATATTATTTCTCACTTTAGTATAAGAAAATTTCGACTCGTTTTCTATCAACATAATCCGTTCTTTATTTAAAGCCTGGATGTTAGAATAGCATCCATTTAATTTACATAGCAAACAGTTATTAAAAATAATGCTAATATTTTGTCTATGACTGGACAATCCAATGCGAAATTAACTGACCCTCGTATCAGAGAATTTTTCGAAGGGAAGAATTTTGCCTTTTTGTGTTCGTTAATGAAAGACGGCTCTCCACATGTAACACCTACATGGGTTGATGTTGAAGATGATAACATTCTAATCAATACTGCATTAGGTAGAATAAAACAAACGAATATCTCAAGAGATCCAAGAATCGCATTATCAATTATTTATCAAGATAATCAATACGAAATGGTTACCGTCAGAGGTAAGGTGACTGAGCAAATTACTGGAGACGTGGCTGAAAAACATATTGATAGACTAGCAAGAAAATATCTTAACCTGGACAAATATCCAAGAAGGTCAAAAAATGAACAAAGAGTCATATTAAAGATAAAACCGGAAAAAATATTTCATATGAAATAGTCCTGTTAGCATAAATCGTAATTCGTTATTTGTTCCAGACTGAAATCGTTATATTCTATATTGAATATTCTATATCATGTCTTCAGACGATCAAGAAAAATGTGCTGCGTGCGGAATGACATTCAATAGCCAAGAAGAATTGAAAGAACATATGCTAGAATTACATAGAGAATAATCAGAAACTTATTCTCACAAGCATAATTTTGCAGAATTAGAAGAATAGGAAAATTTCAATTTATATCGTAAATTAATTTGTAATTTATATTGTAAGTTTGTAGATGGGAGGCGATATTTTTTCTTCCATGGTGCTTAAGAACTGATCTATACAATCATGACTAATTATAGTTGGGATTGATACCCTAAGCTCTGATGGTGCTATATAATTAATGTGATTAAAAAGCTGACATCTTCTCCCAATTTCCTTTTCTTCGCGGCACATTTTTATCAGATTTATAAATTGTTTATTATTTTTTAGCAATACAATATTATGATCATACAGATTTATGAGCTTTAATTATCATTATTTTCTAGAATTGTTATATATCAAAAACAGTGGAAATTTTTAGATAATTGTAGACATGAAAAATTTTATTTTTCTGTTTTAAGCAATACTGGTAAAAGATTCATGTTTTACTTTTCCTAGCAACGCAATGGGTTCAATAAAAATAGGAATTTCCTGTGGTGAAAAAATAGATA
>JAICFW010000065.1 GCA_025923455.1 Nitrososphaeraceae archaeon
GATTCTTATAACGTACTACCAGGTGTAGATGGAATTGTACCAGTTGATGTATACGTACCTGGCTGTCCACCAAGACCCGAAACTCTAATTCAAGGATGTATGCTACTCCAAGAAAAAATCAAAAGGTCGAAGATTAGATAAATGATCTCTAATCAATCCAACACTCAAAATGGTTCTGAGCAAAAGGAAAAGGTATCTGAGTTAGCACAAACTTCGTTGTCAAAAAAAACTGAAACAATAACGCCAGAATTTGAAAGCAGTATTGTAAATCAGCTAGTTACAAGATTTACTGATAAAGTAGTGCAAGTCGTTTATGTACGCCCTGGAAGAACTAAGATTCTTGTTCCACCAAATGAGATCGTTCAGGTTGCCAAATTCCTTAAAGACAATTTAGGATTTGATCATGCAGAGTCCGTATCAGGGACTGACTATCCAAAAGATAATCAAATCGAAGTAATTTATCATTTGAGCTCTTATTCAGATGAAAAACTTTCCTCACATGTTCTAGCTCTCTCGACCAGAGTAGATAGAAACGATTCTAGACTTCCAACACTAATTGATCTATTTAAAAGTACAGAATATCATGAAAGAGAAACCTTCGAAATGCTTGGAATATATTTTGAAGGTCATCCGAGAAACGAAAGATTTTTGCTTCCAGAGGATTGGGCTGATATTCCTCCACTTCGAAAGGAGTTCAGAATTAAAGGGAGATAGTGATATTATTTGGAAAATCTTGACCAAAAGTTTAATGAAACTATTAAGATGGGGCTCGAAATAGTTAAAGAGACAGAAGAAGATAGACTGATGACGCTTAGTGTCGGTCCTCAACATCCTGGATCAGGACACTTTAGGTTTACAATAAAAGTCGATGGTGATTATGTCGTTTATTGCGATCCTGACCCGGGATACGTACATAGAGGAGAGGAAAAAATGTGTGAATACCGGAATTTTATTCAAAATATCCCTCACCTTGAACGACCCGTAATTCATGATTCTACAAATATTACTTATTCATACAGCTTGGCGGTTGAAGAACTTACCAATATACAAGTCCCACTTAGGGGACAATACATTCGTGCACTGGCTTCAGAGTTAAATAGACAAGTTTACACACTTTATTGGCTTGGGATATACGGTATATTCCTTGGACACTCTACCATGTTTATGTGGCCAGTGGGAGACAGAGAATTATTCATCGATCTTTTGGAGGCGCTTACTGGCGCTAGGGTTACTCACGCATTTAATATTCCAGGAGGTGTTCGAAACGATATGCCTGAAGGATTTAAAGAAAGATGTCTAAGGCAAGTTGCCTATTTTGAGAAGAGACTTGATGAATATGAAGATATTTTTTATAATAATCCATTATTCAGGCAGAGAACTGAAGGAGTAGGTATTCTGACAAAGGAAGATGCCATAAAACTTGGAGTCACAGGTTCAGTTCTTAGAGCATCAGGAATTCCTTTTGATGTCAGAAAAGCAGAGCCGTATGATATCTACAATGAAATAGATTTTAAGGTACAGTACATGAAGACTGGTGATTCATTTGCAAGATCGATGGTCCCATTTCTTGATATGAGAGAGTCGTGCCAAATCATAAGGCAATTACTTGATAAAATGCCACAATCTGGTGAAGTGAGAGCTAAACTACAACCAAATCCAAAGGGTCCAGCTGGGGAGTCGTACAAGAGAGTAGAATCAGGAAGAGGTGCCCTGGGATACTATATTGTAAGTGACGGTACACCAAAGCCCTATAGAGTGAAACTATCCGTTGGTTCATTTAGAAATATCCTCGCTCTGCCGTACCTTTTGATAGGATCAAAATTGGCTGACATGCCATCAATTTATTGGTCATTAAATTATTGGCCGGTGGAGGCTGATAGGTGAATATGAAAGTTACATCAATATATCAATCTAGCAATTACGTCGATAAAGCAAAAATAACAATTGTCAAATTGATTGGGAGAAAGAGTGTATACTAGAATTGGCTACTGCTCCAAAAGACTTTAGATTTGGCAACTTTGTTGGAAGTCTTATTCAGTTAATTTTTTGGATACTTATTATAGTAACATTAGTGGGACTCCCACTAATCTTTATTATCCTATTCTATGTACCTCTTCCACCTGTAAATGGAGAAGTCTTGACTCCGTATCTATTTTTCTCCATGATGGTAGACCCTACGCGTACCATTCCAATAATTAATTTCATGATTCACACAGATATGTTCAGGGTGGCAGTCTTTCCTGGGTTTAGTTATGCCGCACTTCTGGCTGCTGCAACAATTTTTATTGAGCGCAAGTTCCTTGCAAAAATGCAGTTAAGAATTGGACCTCTTTATGCCGGAAAAATAGAAGGTATTTTGCAATTAATAGCCGATGGTTTGAAATTAATTTCAAAAGAAATCATAGTACCATCGGGTGCAGACAAGCCAATATTTTGGACAGCTCCTGTTGCCTTTGTAGTTACAGCTGCAGCTGTGGTATCATTAATTCCTGCAGCGCCCGGATGGGTTGTGGCCGATCTCGACGTGGGCATAATAGCCGTATTCGCATTTTTAGGATTCTTCCCACTTATCGCACTTTTGTTTTCATGGGCTAGCAACAGTAAATATCCATTCATTGGTGGAATGCGAGCGTTACATCAAATGATCGCGTTTGAAATTCCATTCATTCTGTCTGCTCTACCGGTAGTTATTCTTGCCGGATCGTTAAATCTTACTGACATGGCTAATGCTCAATACTCATATTGGTTTGTGTTCTTTTTACCAATCAGTGCATTCGTATTCTATATTTCTTCACTCGCAGAATTAGAAAGAATTCCATTCGATCTTCCTGAAGCAGAAAGTGAGATTGTTGCTGGGTGGTTAACTGAAACCTCCGGGATGATTTACGGGCTTATCCAATTAGGGACTTATGTTAAATTATACGCTCTTGCTGGGTTATTTGTTATCTTGTTTCTGGGTGGATGGGCAGGACCACAAATCTTTCCCGAGGAAATCATGCCAGGTTACACGGGAGAAAAAATATACAATGCAACGACTGTAAATGCAGTATTCTGGTTTACCCTCAAAACCCTTGGTATGATAATGTTGATTCTTCTTCCACGAGGTATCAATCCTAGAATTAGAATTGATATATTATTGCATACAGGTTGGTACAAACTAATAGTATTAGCATTCATCAATATCTTCGTTGCATTGTTACTAGTCTATGGTGGAGTTTTGGGTCCAGGAGGGTTATTGTCGACATGACCAACTCTGCAGGCGGATTCATAAAAGCTATTGAATCTGGTTCAAAGCATCTCCTTATCAAGAGATTTACGCTGAGATATCCAGAAAAGAAGCTAAAGTTTGTTGGTGATGGATATCAATTTGATCCAAAGAGGGGCGTAGGAATCGCAGGTTCTAGAGGTCGACATATTCTATTTCATGACAAGTGTACTGGCTGTCAG
>JAICFW010000066.1 GCA_025923455.1 Nitrososphaeraceae archaeon
GTACCCAACGGAGTTGGAATAAATTCAACGTTGTGGAATGACCATTCATTAGATAAATTTGGAACAGAGCGAAAAAGTACAACATTTGGAACGATAAGCCCAGCAATGTCTCCATTACACACTCATGACTCTAGTGGATTAATTCATGTTGAATCAACTGAATATAGAAATTACACCCTAGGAGATTTCCTTAATATTTGGGGATTACCTCTTGATGGAATGAAAGTAAATCTTATCATAGGTGGGAATAATACTGAAAATTATGCGAATCATACTCTAAAGGATATGGAAAAAATCATTCTGAAAATTGAGGATTAAATCAATCTATTTCGCTACTGCATTATTGATTTTCACCACGAGAAATAGAATCTTTTTCAACAGTAATGTTGTGGTTCATACTTAGTTAAGTCGTTGTTTTAAAGTGATTGGACTCGGCTCAAGTTATCAAATTTACATATTGCATTAGAACTACCAAATATTTCTAAGTCATTTCAGAAAGTATTTGATTTGGCACTGCATTTATCGTGTCTTGGATAGTAACTTAGGACTCAAATACTATGATAAAAAACATATCGTTAATTAATGCCCAATACATAATTTTTCACATGAACAGGAAAAAGACGTTTTACATTCTGGTGTTAAGCGGTATTGCGTTTATATTAATTGGGGGAATCTCAATGATTGATTCAAATATTCCTCGAAAAGTTTCATTGGCCAGTACGTTAAATGCGAATCTAACAGATGTTATTACACCAATAATGAATAATGGAAGTATTGGAAAAATCATAATTGATGGATCAAAATTTAATTTCAAGATCGAAGATCCTAACAAGTCGGTTGTTATTTCAGTCAGTAATCAATCACATTATGAATACGATTTGGTTGCCAATAATGAAGGTCAATATAGAATGGAAACAAAAAATACCGGAGATTCAGAAGTGAAAATTGAGGGAGAAGTGGAAACTAAAGCCGCTCCACTGGCCTTCGGAGGTCAGATGATGTTACTTATAACAGGAATCATAGTGTTGGGAATTGGAATGAGATCTAAATTTGCATGAAATAAGTGACAACTAATTTATTGTTCCTCTTTGATAGGAACCTAAGATTTTAACAAATGTACATTTTCTTTCAATATTATCAAGGGCCTTTCTAACATTAGCTTCTTCAATGTGCCCTTCAAAATCTACATAAAAGTTGTATTCCCAGGGTTTTTCTTTAGTTGGTCTTGACTCTATTTTTGTAAGGTTAATCTTATTATTATCAAATTCTTGCATTACAGAGTATAACGAACCTGGTGTGTGTTGTAGCCCAAAGATCATTGAAGTTCTATCGGCCTTTGAAGGAGCGGTTAGATTGTCAGACAGGACTAGGAATCTAGTGAAATTATTTTTTCTGTCTTCAATATTGTGATCAAGAATCTTCATATTATAGAATTCTGCGGCATTCTTGCTTGCAATGGCTGCGGTGTCAAGAATTTTCTTTTCTTTGATAAGTCTAACTGAACCGGCCGTATCGTATGTCGGTGTAGGATCTAGATTATTTTTCTTGATGTAATTTCTACATTGGGCCAATGCCTGAGGATGGGAAAGAACTTTCGTTATAGTAGTATTATTTGGTACTGCAATCAAACAATGATTAACCTTTAGAAATATTTCACCAGTGATTTTTTTATCAGCATCTAACAACAAGTCATAGATTTCATTGACAGATCCCTCGATAGAATTTTCAATCGGAACCACGGCACAATCAATACTATCACTTCGTAACGCTTCAAAAATATCTTGGAACAATCTCATAGGAATAAGTTCGGAATCGGGGAAAAATTTAGTGGCAGCAATTTCACTATATGCTCCATGCTCCCCTTGAAAAGCGACTTTCTTTTTCAAAGTATCTGTTATCTTAAAACTAATAATTCATATATTTTTAGGTTATAATATCGAAGAATTGAGGTCGGAATTAGAATAATATGGCAATGAGACTTGTACAAATTATGATAAAGTATTTAATGCTTAACACTGGAATTTAAGATTAATGCAGCTAGATCAGCAGTACATTGATCCTTTAGACAAACAACTTTTGAATGATATTCAATGGACCTTTCCTCTGTCAGAAAGACCATATCTCAAAATAGCAGCAAAACATGGACTCAGCGAAGAAGACGTAATGAGAAGAATTTCTCTAATGAAACAAAGTGGCCTGATAAGACAGATTAATGCAATTTTTGATACGAGGAAACTAGGGTACAAAAGTGCATTGGTTGCATTTGCTGTACAGAAAGACAAACTAGATGCAGTGGCTCTTGAAGTCAATAAGCATCCAGGTGTCAGTCATAATTATGAGAGACATCATGAATTCAATATGTGGTTTACTTTAGCCGTTCCTCCGGAAGGAGATTTGAAAAAAGATCTTGAAAAAATGGCATCGCTTGATGGGGTAATCAAATTTCGACTCTTGCCAACTCTCAAGTTATATAAAATAGGAGTGAAACTTGACATGGTAAATACAGATCCTAGCAAATTGACGCCAGATGACAATGTGAAGAGTTTGGATCAAAAGAAATTTGAGCTTACTTCAAGGGACAAGGATTTCATAAGAGAACTACAGAAGGATTTAGAGGTATCAGTTAGACCGTTTGATAACTCTGCCAAGAGCCTTGGTATAACGGTAGATGAATTATTCAAGAAGGCAAATGAATATGAATCGTTCGGAGTAATGAGGCGCTTTGCAGCAATTCTAAGACATAGAGATGCTGGATTTACCGCCAATGGTATGATTGTTTGGATGGTACCTGATGATAAGATTGATGAAGCAGGGTACAAATTAGCATCGTTTCCCCAAGTAAGTCATTGCTATAGGAGGCCGGTATATCCTGATTGGCCATTTAGTCTATTTAGCATGATACACGCTAGAACGGTAGAAGCCGCCAATAAAATAGCAGTAGAACTATCAAACTTTGTAGGAATTAATGAATACCGGATTCTTTTTAGCTCAAGAGAATTCAAAAAAGAAAGGGTAAAATATTTTGTAGACTGACATCTTCTCTCTTTGTACTTTTAATTTCTTGCCGGATTTTACATAGATTGATCCAACCTGCCAATTTTCTATTGAATTCAAATTTAAAAATTTGTCAAAATATTTCACATTCAATTGTTACTAAATCTTGGATCCTTTACCTTCAGTATTTTCAGAAAGAAAATGTCAAGACGGAATCAAGTTGAAAGTAATCAGAGCAAACACAATCGAATTCTAGTCCTAATCTAAATGTCTTGATAAGATAGGAATTTATTGTTTGTAAAACGTATTTGCAGATTGAGCGAAGTTAGCCCAGACTGGTTAAGGTACGAGCTTCCCAAGCTCGGGATCGCGGGTTCAAATCCCGCACTTCGCATTCAATACATTTCAAGAATTATTATCATATGCTCATGAGGGCTCAAATATTTCTTCAATAATGATTTTATTTGGTATTATCATATATTATCGAGATAGTTCTGATAAAAAATAATCAAATAAACTTTTGGAAAGCTATTTCAATGATATTTTTATCCATCAAATAAAAAAAATATATTAGCATATACTTAAAAACATGTATTAAGTAGTAAATAAAACTGATTAAATAATTAGTTCCTTATACTAGGTTTTTGGCATCAAGAGTATGCAAGTACAAAAAGAGGATGCATATTCTAACTTTGTGAACTCTATTGACTCTGACAAAACAAAAGAGGTTTATCAATACTCTCTAAATCGTTTTTTACAACACTATCAGACAGATTTGGATTCCTTCCTCAGTTTATCCCAACAAGAAATATCTGATCTAATAGTTAATTATCTGATAAATAAGAAGGTATCAAGGCCCTACAAGATCGTAATATTCTCAGCAATAATGCATTGTTGTCAAATGAATGACGTCATATTAAACTGGAAGAAAATTAAGAAGTTCATCAAATCTGAAAGAACGGAGAATTCGATTAGTGGTAAAGACAGGGCTTATACTCATTCGGAGATTCAAAAGATATTAGAATTCACAGATCAACGTTTGAAAACTGCCTTCTTAGTTTTAGCGTCAACTGGAATAAGAATAGGTGCTTTATCAACA
>JAICFW010000067.1 GCA_025923455.1 Nitrososphaeraceae archaeon
TGAAACAGCACAAGTAGCTGACGCGATTCTTTCAGATGAAAGTGGGAGTATTAAACTATCATTGTGGAATGACCAAATAAACATAGTAACCGAGGGGGATGAAGTGTCAATTGAAAATGGGTATACACAATCATTTAGAGGAGAAAACAGTCTAAATATAGGCCGTTATGGCAAACTTGTAAAACTATAATTTTACCCACATACTTGGAATTAGTATCATTAACTTAATTCCCCAATCGAACTTTAATCGTTATCAGCTAATATACCCTATCTCGGGTTGCTTCTTCTGAACCATATGCTGAACTTCATCACTTGACGCATTTTTGTCACCAATTCTGCGTTCAATGCTTTTTATCAACATAATCGTGTCTTTTGCTTTTTTGTCCAAATCTCCCATATCAATATCCAGATCAACAATTGAGAGTAACTTCATTAGAATATATTTTGATGCATTTGCATCAATAACATATCCTGATGTTTCACCGAGCAAACTAATGCCATTTAGATTATTTATCTTACCGATACCTAATAGAATACCGTTCATTCCTGAGATACTGCCATTATCAATTTTTGAAATGCTGTACGAATTTAGGAGTTTTAATCCATCATCATCTGTAGCAACCCCAAATACTCTTGGTGTCTCGACGAACATGCCAGTTATATATGCTCCAAGGGTTACGACCTGTGTAACGCCAAAATTTTTGGCAATTTTTATTATTTCCTCACCAAGCAAATATTCTACTTTAGAACTCACCGGTTGGGCATCTCCTGTAAGAAACAAGAAATCGTGTTTAGCTCGACTATCTTTAACATAATACAAAATATTTTTCATTAGATCCACGATTCCATTATTTTTAATTATGACCTGCGGTGGAAATGAAGTTGAATAAATGTCTGCTAAGTGTATGCCTTCTAATTCTTCGATCATGTGGTCAATCGCAAGTTTCCCAACGTATCCGCTGCCCGGAAACCCACAGACCAAAATAGGAGATCGTAATTTAGGAACTTTTTTGCTGGAAAAAACGGCTTTTATATCACTTTCCAAAAATAACATAGTTGTACATGCACAAAGTTATCTTAAATTCTTTTGCTGTTAGCAGTAGTTTAGGACTAAGGAGACCGCATATTGCAAAAAACTGAAAAAAATAATTAACCTGTTGAGTTAGTTGATGTCAATGTTCCCCTCAGTTCACCTTGAGGAAAATCTGAAGTAAGGATATTAATATACGTCATATTCTGACCCATCAGGTCTATTAATGCTTCCAGTTTGCTAGGGGGATTCACAGATGTCGTAACATTTGTCAAATTGCCTACCGTTGCTGCTGTAGCATTTGTCAAATTGGCAGAAGCTGGTACTGCCAAAATATTAGTTGTCAGGTTTGCCAAGGGCAACAATATACTTGAGGAATTTATTGTACCTTCAATTAAATTGCCATCAATGACTCCTGAGGGTTCTGTTGAGTTTAATAATGAAACAAGGATTTTTCCGTTCTCTGTAGAATCACCTTTGTGCAGAAATACCCCTGTAACCTTATCTAGAGAAGTTACATTTATCTGATACTTGAGATTATCATCGTTACCACCTACAAGAGCACTTCCATAGGATTCACTGAAAATGGGCGGCACTTCATGTTCTCCCGCCAAGTCTGTTCTAAAATCAATCTGTGCAAAGGCAAAATTACTCATCAAAACTAACGTCCAAATAGCTAGACCACCGGGTATTGAATATATCAAGTTGTTCATACTTAATGTTTATTTTGCCCTTATAAAAAAATTATGAAATGCAATAATATGTGAGGATAAATAGCATGGAAAGACTTCGAAATTTTCGTAACTAGAAAATATTCATGTAAATGGAATTTGCACGAGGATATTACTATTTTTTAGTAAATTACTAGGTTGGATTCAATAGTATTGAACAGACGCTTTGAGATTGAACATTGTAATTTGAATTAAATATTACTCAATCCTAACATTTGTTTTATTGCATCTACCAATCCATCTGCATATCCAATAGATAATACCGCCAACTCCTTTTTTCCTTGTCTGAAGAATTGGATTGCATCTTCCAGATATAATTCTGCATTCTCCAATAATTCTAATTGAATATTCTCGCTCTTTCTAGAAACTAATGATTCTCTTAGTTGTTTAATTTCATTTCTAATCATTGGCTCGTATTTATTTAACATATGATACGAAATGCTCTTTATTTTCGCCGTATTATCATCAGGTCTATTGATTATTTCAGTCAAATTCATTATGGCATCCTCTTCTGTAAAATGAAGCTTGGAAGGAAATATGATGGCATGGGGCCCTTCTCCGTAATGTATGCCCAATAGGGATTTAATCTTGCCACTGACTATTCTTTGCCTATCCGTTCCAATTCTTGAAAGAACAATCAAAAATGAATCCTCTGAAACAAACTCGTACATGATATCTTTCTCTACCTCAAGCAGTCTTGAGATTACATCATTTGGTTTCATGAAAAAAACGGATCCATCTTCATCCTGTCTATATTCCGTTAGTATGATGGTATGACAATTCAAATTCAGGTTGTTAAAGATTGTCGTGTAAACACTCAATGCTGATTGTCTTTCTTCCATCATAGTAACTAGTTTTCCTATCTTGTAGATTTGTAATCCTGATTCCCCTACGAGCGAAGTAATACCTGAAGCGGCGTGTATGACTTTGACATTAATGTCATTCCTAACGGCCCTTATTCTCAATTCTGTAAAAGTTGTGGCAATAGTCGGGTCTCCATAACTTATCAATCCAATATTTAAAGTCTTTGACTCATCTAATATTTGTCTACCATCCTCCACAAACCACCTTTTTACAAACTCTATTTTTTTTCCCGGTTCCAGAGTTGACTTGAGGATTTGAATAAAATTGTCCGAAATAGGCGATGTGAATCTTTCAATGTAGATTATATCGCATTTTTTCAGTATGTCAATTGAATTACCCATTTCAAAAGTGTCATAAATTCCGGCACCGACCAAATACAACATATCAGTATTTCATCTGGTACTCGGATCCCTCTTATTATGGTGTAGCCTTGAGGTATGAAAAAGTGCCCTATTGTAAATTTCAATGCTGGTTAGATAGGACTGTATTTCCACTCTTTCGTCCTTAGAATGTGACACATGAGGTTCACCGGGTCCATACGTTACCATAGGGATCTTCAGGGAATTTCCTAATACGTTCATATCTCCAGTACCTGTTTTCCTTAAAAGTACTGGACGCACCTTGCCAATATCTAATATTGAGAGAGACAGCGCCCTAACTATTGGGGATGAATGGTCAGCTTCAAAAGGTTCTGTCATATCCTCAATCCGGTAAGTAATTTTCACCTTCCGCAGTTCAGAAATATTTTTTATAGATTTATCCAAGGCATCAAGCACATCTTGACATTTAACACCATTCGGCACTCTGATGTCGATCGTTATCTT
>JAICFW010000068.1 GCA_025923455.1 Nitrososphaeraceae archaeon
CCACTCATAGACATTTACGGGACAAGCCTCAATACACGCACCGTCAGCAACACAAATATCGAAATCCACTGTAACTTCGGTTCCCCAGATACCAAGCTGCCCTGGCGGGTCAACAGGACCCCAGACCTTAATTCCTTGAAACGTTCCCTTTACTTGACGCTTTGATTTGAATTCAGGATCGATCGGACCTTCTATCTTGGAATAGGTTGTTCCATTACCTGTTAGAGAAATAGTAGTTTGCCCACCAGGAGCCGATGCAACTGTCGTTGATTGTTGGGCTGATGGAGAATTGGTGCTTTGAGACGAAGATGGAGACGGAGATGGGGTATTCGAAAGGGAAGGCCGAACACTCGGTGTTGATTTTTGGGACACCTGTGGCACAGGTGTTGCTATGTTCTGCCTCTTAACGGAACAAAGCTGACTATGAATATCCTTCATACTATCCAGCGTTACCTGATTACTATGCATTAATAGGGTACCACAAGATTCGCATACGTATTCCATATTAGCAGACAGTATTCCATAAATGGGAGTCCTTTATCAATTTTGTGAACCTCCTTGATATTGGCGATTGGGGATGAACTGAAACAGCTGAAGGGCATCTCCTAGATTTGACAATTTCGTCCAAAATAAAAAAATACCCATTCATTTTTCAAAGCTATGTTAATTGTCTGGATTGGGCCTGAGCTATTGGAAAGAAGTCATTGTAGTACTGAGAAGCATAATCCCAGTTTACGATAAAGTTAACAAGAGTATTTCTCTAGGTCAGGATGATAAATACCGCGAATTGGGTATAACGAGTGAAATTCATCCAGGTGATTTGATTTTAGATGCAGGTTCAGGATTTGGTAATATGTCATCAAAAGCATTGGATATTCTAAATGGAAATGCGAGGATAATTTTACATGATCCAATACGCGAGATGCTAAATTATGCTCAAGATAAAAAGAGTCAAAGGCTTAATCTTTCGTGTGGAGTGTTTGAGAATATGCCATTTAAGGAGTCCTCAATTGATGCTGTCTTGTGTGGATATTCTCTACGTGATTCCTTTTCATTAGTCGAAGCTATTTCCGAAGTACATCGGGTTCTCAAAAATGAAGGCAGATTCATAATTGTTGACATAGGCAAGCCGGACAACATTCTGTTTAGAACATTCGTAACCTTTTATCTGAAATACATCTTGGGAATAATTGCGTACTCTGTTTCTGGTAAGAGTGGTTTGAGATTTAAGACACTGTATGGAACTTTCTTACAATGGCCAAAGAATTCTGTCCTGAATGAACTCTTACTTAATAAATTTTCCAAAGTTAAATTTACGAGAAAAATGTTTGGCGGAGCGATTATTATTGTGGCATACAAATAATCAAGTCTAGTTCTATAGAATTCAATGTTAGTTCATTGAGAAAAAGTAAATGTTAGCTATTCAAAAACCAGATTATTCTCTACCTTTCTATTTATAGAGACATTTCAATTTAAAATCATGTTGAATTATAGAAGTGCCGCTGATATTATCGCAATGATATTGTTTACTGCCATCAACGGTGAGAGGAAATCATCCATAATGTCCAAGGCACACTTGAATTATAGGCAGATAAAAAAATACATAAAAATTCTAGTTGTTAACGACCTAGTCGAGGAGAAAAGTAATTTATCTGAAGGATCTATGACTTACCACACTACAGAAAAGGGCAAAAACTATCTTGAAATGTATGAAGAATCAAAGTTATACAATTTGACGTCAAACACATATGTATTTGGAAAACGAACTAATGAGGATTTTTGCTCTCTTTAAAATTGAGTTTCTCCAAATGAATATTGATGGCTAATATTTTGCAGTATTTTGTAACATACAACGTATAATATCGTGTATAGTAACAGCTATTGCGACTGGTAATCGAAAAGGTGAATTGGATATTTTGTTTTATGTATCTTATAGAAAATATGTCAATATTAATGGTCAATTTAATATCTACTTTTTTCTTATGATTATTCTAATAAAATTACCGGAAAATGTAGAAATCCATTTACTATAAGAGTTATTGATGAGGTTTTTATTTCATATATTTTCTTATCTTCTGTGGAATCATTTAGTAAGCTAGATGTGATAGTTATTATCCTAAAAACAGCACACAAAAACTGTGACTACGAGGAGATATATTCAAAATTACAGGCGGAACTCACAACGTCACAGTTTATGAAATTCATTTTTGAGTTAAAGAAATACAATCTTTTGAAATCTATGGATAGTGAATTTAACTATGTCATTACTCCAAAAGGAATGCAATATTTACAAATTCATGATGAATTGACTGGTCAAATGCGATCGGAAACTGCCAGGAATTCACGTATTTTTGATTATTGTAATACTGTCATCAAATTGACTAATTTTTTTAAAAAGAAAAATAATATTTTGGAAAGTATCTGACATATTCCAGACCCAACTTAATGCCTAGCTTGAGTAAAGTTAATTAAAAACAAAGAAAACCTTTTTTCATAAAGATGGTTGACAAACAAAAGATCCAAAATATGGTAGAGTCTTCAAAAGGCAATCCAAGAGTCATAACAGAGGAATCCTCGAAGGAAATTCTTAGTGAATACGGAATCAAAGTACCAAAATATGCACTTGTGACAAACAGCGATGAAGCAGTGCAGAAATCAAAAGAAATTGGATTTCCGTTGGTTGCAAAAATAGTTTCTCCAGATATTCTACACAAGACAGACGTTGGTGGTGTTAAAGTAGGACTAAGTTCCGAGGATGAAGTTAAGAAAGCATTTGATGATATGTTTAATCGACTGAAGGAAAAATTTGATGTTAAGGGAGTATTACTGGAAAAAATGGTTCCAAATGGTGTTGAATTAATTGTTGGTCTCCAAAATGATTCTCAATTTGGGCCCTCGATAATGGTGGGTCTCGGTGGCATTTATACGGAGTTATTCAAAGATGTTTCCTTCAGAGTTCTGCCCGTCACGAAAAATGAAGCGGCAAAGATGTTGGAATCCCTAAGAGGAAAAGATATTCTGAAAGGATTCAGAGGTTCCAAGCCAATTGATTTGGACATGCTGAGTCAAGCAATTGTAAATATTGGCACCCTAGGAGTGGATATGGCCGGAAAGTACGAAAGTATTGATTTTAATCCGGTTGTGGTATATCCAGATAGTTATTACGTGGTGGATGCAAAAATTATACTAAAGGACAAATCATCAGATGATGCAATTTCGACGGCCAACCCTGATTCAAGCTACATGGATTTATTTTTTAATGCAAAATCTGTAGCATTGATCGGTGCATCACCAGAGGTAGGTAAGATAGGAAATTCGGTGATGGAAAGCCTTGTAAAACATGATTACAAAGGCAAAGTTTATCCAGTAAATGCTAAGGGATATCCCGAAATAATGGGAGTAAAAGCGTACAAAAATCTCATGGACATTCAAGATCCTGTAGACGTAGTTATTGTAACTGTCGATCTAAAGTTTGTTCCAGATCTCCTTGTAGAATGTGGAAAAAAGAATATCCACAACATGGTAATAATATCTGGCGGCGGTAAGGAACTTGGAGGAGAACGTGCTGCTATTGAGAAACGTGTCCAAGATCTATCGCGTGAATTAAAAGTTAGAATAATTGGTCCAAACTGCATTGGCATATTTAATGGGGAAAACAGATTGGACTGTGCATTTCAAGGTCATCTTAGAATGTTAAGACCGAAGCAAGGAAATGTATCATTCCTGTCCCAAAGTGGTACTGTTGGAATTGCATTCATGGAGACTTCTGATGCATTTGGCTTGAGCAAGATGATTTCTTATGGTAACAGATCGGATGTTGATGAAGCTGATATGATTCATTATTTGGCGCAGGACCCGAGTACTAATGTAATTGGTTTGTATGTGGAAGGACTAGGAGATGGTCGCAAGTTTATGAACTCGGCAAAGAATGTCATAAAACAATATCAAAAACCTATTGTAGTTTTCAAAAATGGTAGATCTACAAAAGGTGCGAAGCAAGCAGCCTCTCACACAGGTTCTCTTGGGGGCTCGTTTGCTGTAATAAGTGGCGCCTTTGAACAAACAGGAATCATTTCCGTGGATTCATACGAGGAATTAACTTCTGCACTTAAGGCTTTAACCTGGCAACCAGTTCCAAAAGGAAACAAGATTGCGATGGTTACAAATGGAGCAGGACCAATTATTGCTGCAATTGATAATTTTGAAAGACTAAATCTCGAATTAGCCCAATTAAGCGATCAAACTATGAAATCATTCAAAGAACATTATCCTGCAACCTATGTAATTGGTAATCCATGCGACGTTACTGGTTCTGCAAGTGCTGATGATTACCGGTTTGCTATTCAAGCATTCCTAGATGATCCCAATGTAGATATCGTCATGCCTTGGTTTGTGTTCCAAGATGATCCTCTGGAAGAAAAAATAGTTGATATTCTAGGTGATTTTCAGAAACAAAAGAAAAAACCAATACTAATAGGAGCCATGGGTGGTCCATTTACCGAAAAGATTTCGAAGAAAATTGAAGACTTTAACATACCGGTCTACCAATCTGTAATCACATGGATAACTGCGGCTGGAAGCTTGGCAAAATGGCACAAGATTAAGGAAAGCTTGAAATAATTTTATTTCATACCCTACTTTTGTTTCTGCTCGAATCTTCAATTTTTCAAAAGGTTATTATAGTTTATTTGGGCATGTACTGATAATGGAAAGTACACATCAAACGCAACTGATTACAATTAGTCCAAAGGCTGCTGAGAAAGTAACTGAATTTATGAAACAAGAAAATAAGGATAGTTTATACCTCAGAGTTTATGTTTCTGGTGGTGGTTGTTCTGGCCTTTCATATGGCATGGGTTTTGAAGAAAAACCAGATGAAGATGACAGTATTATCGATCAAAACGGAATTAAAATGATTGTGGACAGCTATAGTCAAAAATACCTTAAAGGAACAAATATTGATTATATCGAAAGTCTCATGGGATCTGGTTTTAAGATAAATAATCCAAATGTAACCAAATCATGTTCATGTGGACATTCCTTTTCTACTGAATAAAACAATTTTTTTTAGTTACTTTTTTTAAAATCTCGATTGCCCTAGTGACACTTTTGATGTTAGGGCCACAATCCTCGTATCTTTATGGCATCTACAACTCTGTTTAGTGCAACTATCATGCTTGCTTTTCTCATGTCAGTATTGTGTTTCAAATGTGTATCATAAGCGCCCAAGAATGCCTTTGTGATATTAGTGTCCAGCCTATCATTGACTTCCGCTTCTGTCCAATATTCCCTACGCAAGTTTTGTAACCATTCAAAGTAGGAAACTGTAACTCCTCCTCCGTTGGCTAAAATATCTGGAATCACCATGATATTGTTATTATATAATACCTTGTCAGCATCAGGAGTCGTTGGTCCGTTGGCAGCTTCTGCAACAATTTTCGTCTTTATATTTCCAACATTATCTTTAGTTATTTGATTTTCCAGAGCAGCAGGAATCAGTATAGTACATTCAGTTTCAAGTAGCTCCTTATTGGATATAGATTGAGTGCCCTGAAAATTTGTCACAGAACCGGTTTTTTCTTTATGTTTTCTGAGTGAAGCAGTATCGATTCCGTTTTTGTTTATTATGCATCCCTTTGAATCACTTGCGGCAATAACTTTTGCTCCTTGTTCCTCAACGAGCTGGGCAGCAAATTGTCCAGCGTTCCCAAAACCCTGTACAACAATGGTTGCGCTTTTCATGTCGATATTCAGTTTCTTGGCGGCCTCTCTTACTGTAATTGCCAGACCTCGACCCGTCGCTTCGTTACGCCCAAGGGAACCTCCAATTTGTAATGGTTTGCCTGTGATCACCTCAGGTTGAATGTAATTACCCTTGATAACAGAATAAGTATCCATAATCCAAGCCATCTCTCTTCCACCGGTGTATACGTCAGGAGCAGGAATATCCCTGTAAGGTCCAATGATATCTGAAATTCCATATGCATACCTCCTGGTCATTTTTTCTAATTCTCCTTCAGACATACTTTTTGGATCGCATATTATACCGCCCTTCCCACCACCAAACGGGATATTTGCTATCGCACATTTCCATGTCATCCACATAGAGAGTGCTTTGACTTCTTCAATTGTTACTTGAGGATGATAACGGATTCCACCCTTAAATGGTCCTAAAGCATCATTATGTTGAGAACGAAAACCAGTAAAAACCTTGATAGTTCCATCATCCATTTTTACAGGAATAGATACCGTCAATACCCGTTTTGGTTGAGCCAAAAACTGATGGAGTCCTTTATCAAGACCTATAATAGATGAAACTTCATCAAGCTGAGTAAGCGCCACTTCAAATGGATTGATTCCACTAATTGCAGAATTTGACATTACGTGAGTTGAAAAAATCAGATATTTAAATTTTGAAAGAAATTGTCCAAAAAGTCATGCTAAAAGAACGTCAAATCATCTGTTAATTTTCTCCAAAATAAGGAGCCTTAATTCTTCATCATTTTTGTTGACATGATCGATCCCCAAAGACTCTGCTAGCATTTCGAGTTTGTGCCGTTCATTGTCAACAGGCTGAGCAATTCGAGGTCCTAAATAATTAGAATTATCATCGATTCTTTGTTTAAGGGACATCGTACGAACCTTTTCAAATTCCCCCATAGCTTTTCCTATGGTTCTTGAAAATTCAGGTAATTTCTTTGAACCAAATAAGAGAATAACTACAAGAAGTCCTATGATTATCCATTCCGAACCACCTATGCTCATTAGGTAATTTTCCAGCATACGAATAATTTAGATCTAACCAAATGAAAAATAAGTCTTTGCCAAAAATCAAATTGTAATTACAGTTTTACAATGCGAGATAGTCAACTAACTAGTTAGATATTTTATTGGGATTCTAAGACAAGATTCATTAAATTTGAATTAGTACCTAATTCAATAGATTGATGCACGAAAGGGAAGAAATAGCCCTGAAAATTCGAGAGTTTATCGAATCACTAAATTATGAGTGCATAGCAGGAGCAATTGTTACGGTAGAGGGCAAAAAGGATGAATCGGCCTTAAGAGAATTAGGATTCATTGGTGAAATATTGGTTTATAATAATTTTAAGGGTATTACGAATTTTGTAGATCATGTATCAAGGAGTGGGAGGAAAGTCATACTCTTACTTGACAGAGATAAAAAGGGGAGAGCCTTAACCTCAAAAATCTTGAAGAAATTAGACCTATTCGGCTGCCATGATGGTTTGTATTATAAAAAATGGTTTGTAAGGATAACCCATGGCAAGATCATGTGTATCGAGAACCTGTCGAACTATTGTCTGCCTTTTGCAGAAAAATCTTTCAAATCTACTTATCCTTAAGTTGTCATAATCTAAGTTTATATTTCTTGGGAGTTGATTTAAAAATTGATGCAAAGAAGCATTGTAAATAGCTATGAACTGAGAAACGATTTTCCAATATTTAAGAAAAAAATTAATGGTAAAGAACTAGTTTATCTCGATAATGCATCTACTACACAAAAACCATACACTGTAATCAAATCAATTACTGATTTTTATTCAAATTATAATTCTAATATACACAGAGCTGTTTACCAGTTAGCTGAAGAGGCAACAACACTATATGAACAAAGCCGGGAGAAAATTGCTAATTTTATCAATGTCCGTCCTGAAGAAATAGTCTTCACAAGGAACACTACAGAATCAATAAATCTTATTGCACACTCTTGGGCAAGAACAAATCTAAAAAAAGATGATGGCATAGCCATAAGTGAATTAGAACATCATAGTAACATAGTCCCCTGGCAGATACTATCTCAGGAAATTGGAACAAGATTAGAATATGTCGGAATTGATGAAAACGGATTTTTAGATCTTGAACATTTGATTGAATTGATTTCTTCAAAAAAAGTAAAACTCGTTTCACTAAGCCACATGTCAAACGTACTTGGTACTATAGTACCTATTGAAAGGATTATCAAGATCGCCCATGAAAATGACATTCCCGTATTGGTGGATGGTGCACAATCAGTACCACATATGCCGGTTAATGTCAAAAATATGGATTGTGATTTTCTAGTATTCTCTGCACACAAGATGTTGGGTCCGACTGGGGTTGGAGTACTATATGCTAAAAAAGAAGTCCTAGAGAAAATGAGACCGTTTATGGGTGGCGGGGATATGATTAAGGAGGTTTTCAAATTCCATACAAATTATAACGAAGTGCCCTACAAATTTGAGGCGGGTACTCCGAATATTGCTGACGTAGTTGGATTTGGTGCAGCAATTGACTATTTGAAAAAAATTGGAATGGAAAATATTAGGAAGCATGAAATTGACTTGACGGAATATGCACTAGAGTCAATTCTATCATTAAATCATCTTACAGTATATGGACCAAGAGATCCTAATTATAGAGGAGGAGTTATTTCATTTAATATTGCAGATATCCATCCGCATGACCTGGCTACGATAATGAATGATCATGGAATAGCAATTAGATCGGGTCATCATTGCGCCCAGGTCTTAATGCAAAGACTAGACGTTCCAGCAACCTCTAGAGCAAGCTTTTACATTTATAATACTAAGGAAGAAATAGATAAGTTTGTTAATACTATTAAAGAGGCGGGGAGAATCTTCAAGATATGAGCGATGATATATACAGGGAGATTATACTAGACCACTACAGGAATCCAAGAAACAAAGGTAAGTTGGAGAATGCTGATGTTACAGTTCATGATAGTAACCCTCTATGTGGCGATGAAATAGATATTCATTTGAAGGTAGATGAGGGAGTAATAAGAGACGTAAAATTTGAAGGTAAAGGATGTGCAATTAGCCAAGCTAGTGCTTCCATGTTGACAGAATTAGTCATGGGTAAGGATCTCGATGTAGTAAAGGATTTGAAAAAGGAGGACATACTTGAAAATATTGGGTTGACCAACTTGGGTCCTGCTAGAATCAAATGCGCATTATTATCACTGAAGGTACTAAAAGTAGGAATGGTAAAATATTATTCAGAAAACGATCCCAAATCAGCAGAACAAATTAAAAATGAATCCTCACTTTATTGACCGCTTACAATTAATGAGATTTATGTTATTTCATTTACAGTAACATCTATGTTCAATTTTGCGCAGATAATTTTCCGGTAATCATGATTGATACATATCCGATCATTTCAATTTATAGGAATCTTACTGGCATTCATTGTACTTTCGGTCCTGGTCCATTTCCATTTTCTATCTTCAATGGACTCTTTTATTTTCAACGCGATTAGTGTCTTTAATCCAAATCAATCATTACTCTACACTTTCGTAGTCATTTCATCTTTTGGAGAAGTGGTGAACTTAATTCTCGTCGCAATAATTCTCACAATCATTAGAAGAACAAGAAAAATGGGAATGATACTGATGATAACAATCATGACGTTAGCAATTTTGGTTTCGTATATGAAGCCACTAATCGCGCAGCCAAACCCCCCTGAAACTCAAAGGATACCTAATCTACCAAAGGGTTTTCAGCTTGAAAGTGATAGTTTGCTAACTGAGGCCCGCTCATTCTCCTATCCTTCAAATCACACCGCAGTCATAACATCATTGGCCTATATTGTTGGGACTATTGTCCAGCTAAAAAGTAAAAAGTATGGCCAAATTCTCTGGATCCTGCCACCAATGCTTATGCTATCGAATCTTCTCTTGGGACTAAATCATTTGAGTGATTTGTTTGGAGGTTTACTTTTAGGACTAGTTATTTCTATAATATTGAGTAACATCTTGAAACTTGAAATTCCTTTCACTATAAATAAACTCAAAAATACTCGACGGTAGATAGAATTCCTTGGTTTCTCTATAATTTTTCCGCCACTTTTGGATTCAACAACAACCAGCCATAAGTATTGGCATCGTGGATATATCGTATATCCCTCAAATTCATAGCTAACTTGTTCTTTTTGAGTGAAAACATTATCTCTGAATGTATAGTGGCCCCTAATCTTTTTACATCATTTTTGGATTCCAGATGGCGCGGTAGCAAAATTCTACAACTGAACTCTTCTGACTCGGGCCCTCGATAATATTCGATGAATTTATCAATCATTGGCTTGATTTCAGAGACTTCACTTATTTTGAATGTCAGCTTTACTGGAAAATTTACCAGTTGTATTGAATTCACATTTATTACTTTTTCAACATAATAAATAAATCAATTGAGTAGCAGGCAAAATTGTTAGATAACTGAGCGGATAAGGTTTAAGAATAGTTAGTACGACATTTTGAGTGTAGTTGACCATATCGTCTAAAGTTGCCACTTCCAATAAATGGACAGAACTGGAGCATAATGGCGTAGCTTTTCCACCTGAGTATGTCCAACGCGGAATAAATATCAAAATTAGAGGAGAAATTCTATTCTTAAATCGCGAACAAGAAGAGATTATTTATGCTTGGGCAAAAAAGAAGGATACCCATTATGTGAAAGATGCGGTCTTTCAATCTAATTTTATTAGTGATTTGAAGAAACTATTTCCTACCAGATTCAAATCGCTACAAGGAATTGATGAAATTGATATGACCGAGGCGTTTAATTTGGTTGATAAGGAATTAAAGATAAAGGAAAATGAAAAACTAAGAATAAAATCACTTCCAAGAGAAGAAAAAAGAAGGATCAGTCAGGAAAAAAAACTAGAAAAGGAAAAACTGAAATCGATTTATGGAAGAGCCAAAATAAACGGAATAGAAGTTGATGTCGCCAATTGGTTGGTTGAGCCTCCTGGAATATTTATGGGAAGAGGACTACACCCATTAAGAGGAAGATGGAAACCTCGAGTTACTCCTAATGATGTGACTCTCAATCTAGGTGAGAATGCATCTGTACCTGAAGGTCCATGGAAGGCGATTGTTCATGATCATTATTCAACATGGCTTGCTTCATGGATAGAAATTCTGACTGGAAAGAGAAAATATGTTTGGCTTCATGATTCATCTTACCTGCGTCAAGACAACGATAAGGCAAAATATGACGTCGCAAAGAAATTAGAAAATTACATTTGTGCCATTGAAAAGGAGATTATTAATCAGATGTTATATGCTAAAGATACAAGCAAAAGAAAAGTCGCTACAGTTTGCTATCTCATTTATAAGCTGGCCATGAGAGTGGGTGATGAAAAAGATCCTGATGAAGCAGACACTATTGGTGCCTCTACCCTCAGAGTAGAACATCTAAAATTTCCAAAAATTAATGACAAGGTTCGGATAGAATTCAATTTTCTTGGTAAAGATAGTGTTCCTTGGCAAAAAACCTTGGAAATATCCAGTGCAGATACAAAAGCGCTCTATGAAAATTTACTGTTCTTCATGAAGGGAAAGGGTCAATCTGATGAAATCTTTGAAGATATCACATCAACAAAAGTGAATAAATTCCTTAGATCAATAGATAAAGAGAATCTTCCTAACCTGACTGCAAAAGTTTTTAGAACTTACATTGCAACTGCAATAGTAAAGAAGCACCTTTCTTCACCAGTTCTAAAAGTTAACAAGAATGAAAGCGAGTTTAAGAAAATATATGTAGCGAAAATTGCAAACCTTGAGGCTGCCATAACATGCAATCATAAAAAGGGAATAGATCCCAAGAACCCAGCAAGCAAAAAGTCATGGGAAAAATTTGAACAGTCATTAGCCAATAAAAAGGAGAAGATTAAGCAACTAAAACTTGAGTTGAAAGAGAAAAAATGGAAAACGGAGCTACAAAAGTTAAAGAAGGAACAAAGAATTGAAAAACTTGAATTCCAAATACGACTCCAGCAAGAAACTAGAGACTATAATCTAGGTACTTCATTAAGAAATTATATAGATCCACGCGTTTTCAAATCATGGTGTGAATACGTAGATTTGGATTGGACAAAAATTTATACAAGTACTCTTCAGAGAAAATTCAAATGGATCGAACAGTATTCAAAAAGTGACTTAAAAAAATATCTCAATGTAAATAATTCAACCTAACAAACCATATGAAAATTAAACACAAACTTTTCATGAGTTGCGATTTGTCTGGTCGGTTGAGATTTAGTCATTTCCCAAATTTGGATAATTCAAGAATTGATTATAGTTTTTTTTATTTGGGGTTTTTTTTGTGTTGAGATTATTTGGACCTGTTATCGCTTTAATAGTATTTGTTATTCTTTCTGGCAGTATCTTTGATAAGGGTTCTTCCCAAGTTCAATATCAAGTTAACTCTGTATTTATTGGTATTTTATCCAATGGTGACTCAATCGTGCAATATGATCTTCGATTGAAATCTAATACCAGCGAAATTACGTTACCATTAATTGGTGGAAATATCAATGAAATTTTGGTGAGAAATTACCTATCTAAATATTTGGCATATACATTCAATTCTGTAACTAACGAAATAAACATTAATTCGCAAAATGAATCGCAGATAAGAATAACATATCAAACTCCGGATCTAGTTAATAAGCAGGAAAGAGAATGGAGCTTTCTTATTGATTCTGCTTTTCCATTTACGGTAAAATTACCTAATGATGCTGTGGTAACTAATTTAGGAGAACAATCTCCATCATTAATTAGAAAATTAGGAGGACAGAATTTATTATCATTTGATAAGGGAAGAATTTCTAT
>JAICFW010000069.1 GCA_025923455.1 Nitrososphaeraceae archaeon
TGACGGTGCGTGTATTGAGGCTTGTCCCGTAAATGTCTATGAGTGGCTAGATACGCCAGGACATCCTGCATCAGAGAAAAAGCCTTTCATGATAAGAGAAAAAGATTGCATTTTCTGTATGGCATGTGAAAATGTTTGTCCACCGCAATGCGTGAAAATATTCCAAAAGGGCCAATAATTCAATTCGAAAAAGAATTTTGAAAACTGACAATTGATGTTTGACATTGTAGCTACCGGTGGTACATTTGATATTTTGCATAAAGGCCATTACATGCTTCTACTAAAGGCGTTCGAAGTTGGACGGCAAATAATAATTGGAGTAAGTAGTGACAGTTATGCAACTCGAAACCACAAGAAACTAGTTAACAATTATAACATCAGACGAGAAAAATTGAAGAAATTTATCGATGAAAATTTTAACAAATCTAATTATTCTGTTTATCAACTTGATGATTTCTATGGGCCCACAGTGCTGACAAGAGGTGTACAGGCCATCATTACTACAGAGTCATCCTTGGAAAACTGCGTCAAGATCAATAGCCTAAGAGAGTCAAAAGGCATGACACCGCTCGAAATAATACTTGTTCCTTTGGTGGAGGACAAAGACGGTAAAGTGATATCATCAACAAGAATACGCGATGGGGAAATAGACGTAAATGGAAACAAATTAACTTTCTATTAGAGACTTTAAATCAAATAAAGGATAACTTTAACAAGCACTACTGTGAGGTCTTGTGTACGACGTTCAATATACTATCCTGACCAAAGGTTCTTAAAACAACCACGGGGCCTAATATTAATTCTCTAACAAATTCCCTCAATTTTATTGCATTAATGTTATCTTTCATTAGTACAGCATGACATGATTTATCTTTCAACATTAGAACAATCTCGTTGTCTACAATTTTTATCACTTCGATAACAAAATGTACACTATCTCTATCTGGTAACAACATACTCCCTAATTTTTCTGTTTCATATGAATCAAGACATTCAAATCTTGTGACATTATCCAATTATTCATCTATCCTCACGGTACATGAAATCAGAGACTAAATCTTTGGCCTTTTCCCTCTTTTGCTGAAACATTGACATGAATGAAGTTGAGTGATTTGATAGATCATTTTTACACTCTCCACAAAGAAGATTTCCACTCCTACATCTTAGTTCCCTCTCGTTGGATTCAGCAGGTGTATCAAACATATATTTGAGGTATGAAAAAACAGAACATACTCCAGGATTACCGCCCAATTTTTTCTGAAGTGAAATTGTTGGCTGTCCGCCTGTGAATGTATTAGATATTTTCTTTTCAATTACGTCTAGATCATCTGTAGTGAATATGGCTGTTTCAGGATCTGATGATGACATCTTGCCGACAGTTTGTAGACTTGGCAAGAATTTACTATGAATTTGTGCGGGTTTATAAAAACCGATTTTTTCTGCTATATCCCTGGTCAATCTCCAGTAGGGATCCTGATCTATTGCAGCAGGTATAAGAACTGGAGTAGGTCTTCCTTCGATTATTGAGGGAAGAAAACATGGAACTCCTTGAAGAGGTGGAAATCCTATCATGCCAATATTGGTTGAATTAGTAAACCCAAAGATACTCTTTGCAGTTGAATATGTGATCCGTTTTGCTATCTCTAATGAAGTTGAATAAAGGTGTTTTATGTGCTTTGAATTGACGATTATCTTGGTTTTACTCTTATTGAAACCTATTGCAATAATGTCAAGAATATTCTCATACACATTCCTGTCTATCTCTTCCATTGATTTGTTTCCGTACAAGAATTTTTCGTCATCGGTAATCTGAAACAAAAGGTTGGAATCAAATTTATCTTGTAAATGTTTGGTGAGAAACCAAGGCATCAAATGACCAAGGTGTACCATTCCAGATGGTCCCCTTCCAGTGTACAGGTAAAATTTTTCATTGTTTTCGTATTTATTTAATATCCAATCAAGATCTCTATGGGAGAAAAAGAATTTGTGTCCAAGTAATGGATGTAATTCACCAGTGAACGACTTTAATTTTTCGAGTAATTCGTCAGTTATTTCCTGTGTTCCAAATTTTTTTATTAATCGAGCATAGTCTACAGATCCCTCTACTTTCCACGGGGTTACTTCAAAATCATCAGAATAATCCTCTTTTGAATCACTCATTTTATTATATATACATGATTCGAGAGCTTTAAACGTTTAAAAAGTATTCCATCAATGTCTGATCCATATTTAAATGACGGAATTAAACTTGCATAAAATAGAGAAAAAAATTCTACTGTCACTTGTAAATCAGGATAAAATTGATATTGAGACATTAGCATCAAAAACAAGTCTTTCAATGGATAATGTGAGACGTGGGATTGAATGGTTAAAGTATAAAGGATTGGTGTCAGTGTTAATCAACAAGGATTCAATAGTTCAACTCGTTTCAGAAAAATCGAATGATGGATCTTCAAAAGACAGAACAGATGCTTCAGTTAGTTTAACATTACCAGAAAGAAGAATAGTTGACTCAATAAAGAACAACGGCCAGAATGCCATCAGGATAGGCGATCTTGCCAAGATTTCAAGATTATCAAATATTGAATTTAGTGTTGGAATACAGAATGCTATTAGAAACGGTTGGCTGACTAAGGATGCAGATACTATGAATCTAACAGAAAATTCAGAAAAACTTTCACACGAGGAGATTCTTTTAGAGAAAATATCAAAACTAAAGAAGATGAAACTCTCAGAGTTGACTGATCAGGAATTACGTTGCTTTACTCTGTTAAAAAAACGTCCAGGATACCTTAAAGAAACAATTGAAAAATCATTCGACATCTCTCTTACAAATGAGGGTAAAAAACTAGTACCGAGTATCAAGAACGACGAGCAGGAAGGGATAAGTGAAATTACAGCTGAAATATTAAATAGTGGAAAATGGAAAAATGAGAAATTTACGGAATTAGATGTATCATCTCCTGTACGCTCTTACGCCATGGGAAGGACGCATCCTCTTACAGATATAATTAATGAAATTCGAGAAATTTTTGTATCAATGGGATTTACTGAAATTGAAGGTCCAACGATTCAATCATGTTTTTGGAATTTTGACGTATTATTTACACCTCAAGATCATCCAGCAAGGGATATGCAAGATACATTCTACATTTCAAACTTGATTGATGATAATATAGATCCTAATATTTGTAAACAAGTATCAAACTTTCACACGATGGAATGGAATTATGACTGGGACATTGAAAAATCAAAGCAAACCGTTCTTCGTACCCATACTACTCCGGTTACTGTAAAATACCTTTCAGAAAGTAAATTGAGTGAAGGAAGAATCTTTTCAATAGGACGAGTTTTCAGAAATGAAAAAATGTCCTATAAGCATCTAATGGAATTTCACCAGATTGAGGGAATTGTAATTGGTGAAACAGTTAACTTGAGAGATTTGATGGGTCTACAAAAGCAATTTTATTCTAAACTTGGATTGGACAAAGTAAAGTTTTGGCCTACATATTTTCCATATACGGAACCATCGTTACAATCAATGGTCTACATTGATAAACTTGGAAAGTGGGTTGAATTATTTGGTATGGGTATGTTCCGACCGGAGGTAACTCAATCAGTTGGCATCACAAATAATGTACTTGCCTGGGGAGGAGGGCTTGAACGAATTGCCATGATAAGATATGGATTAGATGATGTACGCGAACTCTACGATAACAAGCTATCGTGGTTAAGGATGCAACCAATATGCCCGTTGTAGAATTCCCAGTTGAAGACATCAATAGGCTTTTTCCTGACTACGATCTAGAGTATATACTAAATATGCTACCTTTTATAGGACTGGATTTAGAACATCAAGATGATAAAAATATTAGGTTGGAATATAGCCCAAATCGTCCGGATTTTTCCACTTTTTATGGTATTGCCAGAGCACTGAATGGGTTACTGGGCAAGGAAATGGGAATACCAAAATTTGAAATATTTGAGAATAGGAAAAATCTCATCAACGTGGATTCTTCGGTTCTAGAAATAAGACCATTTATCGTGGGGACAGTGGCTAGAGCTCATCAATTAAATAACAAAACCATCAAGCAAATTGTTTCTATGCAAGAAGATCTGCATAATGGACTTGGAAGAAAAAGGTCAAAGGCCTCCATAGGATTTCACAATTTGGACAACATAGATTTTCCATTGGAGTACACAGCTGTGGAGAATCTGAGCTTCATTCCTCTTGATAATTCTTCTGAACTAACACTAACTGAAATACTTTCCAATACTGAACCAGGAAGGAAATTTGGAAAGTTGTTAGGTGAACGTCGGTATCCTATCTTGAGGGATTCAAAGGGAAATGTAATATCATTTCCCCCTATAATTAATAGTGAAAAAACAAGAATAAGCGAAGGTGTTAATAATTTATTTGTAGAGGTTACTGGTATCGACAAAAAAGCTGTTTACAATGTCTTGGACAATATTGTTGCTATATTGTCTGATATTGGGTTTATGTTAGAGACGGTGACTGTGCAACAAGGTAATACTCGCGATTCTTTTACCCCAAACTTGAATACTTCTTTACCTAACGTCAAAACAGATTCCATCAACAAGGCTCTTGGCCTATCATTATCAAATGAAGATATAATAAATTGTCTCCGAAAAAGCAGATTGGATGCGACGGTCATAGACTCCAGTACAATTAACTGTGTGATTCCAAATTATAGAATAGATATTTTTGGTCCTATTGATATTGTTGAGGAGGTAGCAATCGGATATGGACTTTATAACATGGAACCTTCTTTACCAGAATTCAGATTTTATGGCAAGAAGAGCAGGCAAAATTATTTTTTTGACAAGATTCGACAGGCAATGATTGGTATGGGATTAATTGAAAATATTAACTTCATTTTGAGTAATAAAGATATTCACTTCAAAAAAATGAATCTGGATAAACCTAATTTTTTTACAGTAAACAACTCAAAGAGTGATGAACATGATATATTGAGACAATCACTCCTTCCATCATTGCTATTTTCATTGTCTAAAAATATACATGAAGAATATCCACAAAAACTGTTTGAAATAGGACCAATATTCAAGCCAGAAAAAGAAAATTTTGAAAAGTGGAATTTGTGTTGCGTTAATGCATTTAATGGAGTAACATTCAGTGAAATTAAAGCGGTTCTACAGACACTTATGGAAATTTGCTTTGGTGTAAAATTTGAAACAACACCATCAGAAAATTTATCATTTGTTAGGGGTAGGAGTGCCGACATAATCTACAAAGGGGTAGTCATTGGACAGATAGGAGAAATTTCCCCTTTACTAATAGATAGTTTTAAAATAAAAATGCCCGTTGCCGCGTTCGAGTTAGATCTCACAGAATTATTACGAATATGACCAGAATATTTATAATGACACAAACTGATGTTATTATTACTTGGTCAATGACTAAATTGACTAAGTAGCCCCGGTAGAGAGTGCACTATGAGATGTACATTTAATGTATGGCTATCAATGACTAGTTGTGGGTCAGAAACGGGGTACATATAATTCCTATATTAATTGTAATCTTCTTGTTTGTGTCATAAAATAAGGTGTGTACGAACCATAAAGGACAACTTTTTACAGATTAATTCTAAATTTCGTTAAAAAAATCCAAAATCAATGATTTTGCCTTATCAGACACATTAAATTGATCCAAGATTGTATTTGGGTTTTTGAAGAGCTTTATTCGAAACTCAGGATCAGTATGGGCCCTACGAATTATGTCATTTATTGCTTTCAGATCGCTATTGCTATATTGCACGCTATCCAGTTGTACTTTTTACACGTATTTCAAATTTTAGAAAAATTGATATTGATACCAAATTATTCAAATCATCTATGGAACTTGAGCCAATACTGCTCAGAAACCAGAAGAAATTAAAGGGAAAAGTAACATCAAGAACGAAAACTGTACAAGAAACCCTTGATACTATCCTTCCGGTTTCAAGCAATATTGGAGTAACAAGACTTGCAGACATTACAGACATGGACATTCTTCGCATACCCAATTTTTCAGCCGTTTTACCAGGAACTGAGGATTACATTTGGGTCTATAGTGGAAAAGGAGCTACAAAATTGGATGCAAAGGCAAGTGCCTTAATGGAAAGCATTGAAAGATATTGTTCACTGCCATCTGGCAATCAAAATAGGATGATTCAAACATCTTATAAAGAAGTTTCAAATATTTCAAAGACACTACATCCTTCTAACGTGATAGAACCAATGTTGTTTGAATATGATGAAGATATGATTTTGGATTTTCTACCCGGATATGATTTGATAAATAGCGAGCATATAATGGTCCCCGCTCCGCTGGCACTTTTTAGATATTCTCCCAAGCCACCTGCTGTTAATCCATTTGCATATCATCATACTAACGGTCTTGCTTCTGGCAACGTTTTAGAAGAAGCAATATGCCATTCGCTCTGTGAAGTTATTGAAAGAGATGCAACAAGCCTTGCGGAATTAAATGCAAGTGCACTGCCGTACAATAGACTCAGGACAATGATTAAACATCTATCCGACAATGGAGTAAGTATAGATCCTATTCCTAGTACCGAATTTGTAGATGATGATGCCAAGTATCCTGATGTCGATATCTCAAATATTGATTTCAAACCTATATCAAATTTAGTAACAAAATTTAATAATTCTAACATCCCCCTCATAGTTAAGGATATTACCTCGCCTATAGGTATACCAACTTTTAATGCAAGTAGTTTAGAATGGATCACAGAAAATTATGGATACCTTGCTGAGGGACATGGAACTCATCCAGATGCAAGAATTGCATTATTGAGAGCAATTACAGAAGTTTCTCAGACACGAGCTGCAAATATTCAGGGTGCAAGGGACGATCTCCGAAAAATCTCATACGGAAATAGCAACAGTGATGAAAAAAAGACCTGGCAATTTATGAAATCAAAAAACTCTGTCAAGTTTTCTGAGATAAAATCTTATGTAAACGACGACATTTTGGATGACATCAATCTTATACTTTCAAGGCTAAATTCAAATGGAATGAACCAGGTAATTGTGGTTGATCTCACAAATCCTCAAATAATGATCCCTGTAGTAAGAACAATAGTACCTGGGTTGGAAACATTCAAAATCACAAAAGCTGTGATAGGAAAAAGAGGAAGGGAGTCTTTTAAAACATGAGCAGACCAATAGTCTATCTTGGGCCTACATTAAGAAGAGAAGAAGCAGTCAAGATATTAGATGCTGATTATAGAGACCCCGCAAAGAAGGGCGATTTTTTAAAGTTATCTCAGGATTCGGATGAAAAGAAATATGTTGGGTTTATAGATGGAGTTTTCCTGCATGACTATCCTCCACCGCCAATTGAAGTATATCATCTTGCTACACGAAAAAATATTGAATTAATAGGTGCGTCCAGTTTGGGGGCATTAAGGGCCGTTGAGTTAGAAAAGTTTGGAATGAAAGGAATCGGCAAGATTTTTCAACTGTTTAAGAATGGTGTAATTAACGCTGATGATGAAGTCGCAGTAACGTTCGTTCGGGGAAGCAACATCCTGCAATCTGAGGCCATGATTGACATTCGTTTCAACTTGTTCTTGGCGTACAAAAAAGGGATAATAACTAATGAGACCAAGAAAGGAATTGCAAAGATTGCAAAGAGCATTTATTTTCCATTTAGAAATTATGAAGATCTCATAAATTTAACTCAAGAAAAGTACCCTTCGATTCATGATGAGCTTGAACATTTTAGGAGATACATATTGAAGAATAGAGATAGTCTTAAGGCTCGAGATGCCGTAAAACTTTTGAAATATCTAAAAACTGTATCAGAATAAAAGTATCTTTATGATTTAGAAAATACTTGACTATTCGGCTGAAAGATCCCAGAAATTCGCGTCCTTGAATTCTTCTATTGGCTTGCCCAATTTTTTCCATTCTTTAAATGATCTTGAATACAATCTAATTTTTTTCACGCCTCCCATCCTCAATGCATAGAAGGCAAGTCCTGACAGAGTTCCTACACTACCACAATATGTGATAACCTCATCGTCTTTGGATATGCCTCTGTTTTCCATAAATCTTTTAATTTCTTGAGGTTCTCTAAGTATTGATTCACTCGTTCCTAACATGGTATACGGTAAGTTAGTAGCTCCTGGAATATGTTCAGTTAAGAAATTAAGTCGTTCTCTAGAGTCTACGAGAATTTTGTTCTGCTCAGTTTTTGCTTTTTCTACTTCATCATAATTGGCAAATATATCATTATTTACCCTAAGAGAATGCTTGGCTTTTGGGAATACATTGATTTTTTTCTCTGTTTCAAATCCATAACTTTTCCAATTGGCAAAAGTTGTTTCGAGCAAAGATGTGTTAGAATGTCCTACATACTGAAATGTCCATGCAACCCTGGCAGCAAGTGCACCAAATGTATCATCATATACAACTACAGGAGTCTTATCAGAAATTCCAGATTGTTCTAGCAATAGAACTATCTTTTGGGGAGTATCGTTGTCTAACACCCTGGCAAGGGGTATTGATATTGCCGTTTTGATATGTTCCTTTTTGTAGTCATCCTCCTTTCTGACATCCACAACTCTGACTGAATTTTTTCTAATCAAAGTTCTCAGAATATCTGCACTTGTTATTATATCCTGAAGATTGATTGTTGAATGATTCCTTGATAAAATACTTTTACTCTTTTTTTCTTTTGTAGCATATTTCAAGCTGCGCATTCTCCTCTAGCAGTCTTTGCACTGAATTTTACATCGTTACCATAATCCATATACGCATCAGGATCATCCTGGGGACTCGGTAATGAGGTAGTTTCCATTAGGGCTGTTTTTATGTCATCCAGATTCTTTGCTGTTCTATTGGTATTAGGTGCTCCTTTAATCAGTTTGCTTACCCACATTGCAAGTGACTCATTAGTGTTTCGTTCCTGTCTGTAAATATCAATTATTTTGATTATAGTGGATATGACTCTTTTTGCTGGGACACGCATTACCGATTTACCCAGCACCCCGTCTTCTCCATCCTTTCCACCAAACATCATCGTATACGTTGGGGTCATGGTTCCGTCTATCCTTGATGCTCCTCCGTAAAATCCTATTGTAGCAATTTCGTGTTGCCCACAAGAATTTGGACATCCACTTATCTTTATGGTTGAGTCTCTAAGGTCATCTTCAGTATCAAGTCCAAGTTCAATGAATTTGGATTGGATCTCTTTTGCCAGTCTGTGAGAATTGGTAATTGCTAGGTTGCATGAAGTTGTGCCAGAACATCCAACAGCTGATGACATGGTCAGTGCACCTGGATTTGCAAGTCCAGTTTTGGCGAGTTCATTATAGAATTCTGGTAGATCTCTGGCTTTAACGAATCTTACTGCAAAATTTTGATTAGGAGTATTCCTTGCACAACCCTCGCCAGAATAAGTTTGAATAGTCTTTGCAAGGGACCGGAGCTGATTTGAAGTTATATCGCCTGCACCTAGCGTAACGAATACTACAAAGTAACCATTCTGTTTTTGGGAAACCACATTGGAGTGAATCCATCTTTTATACGGATCACTATTGATGTCCACTTTTTCATTAATCAGCGGTAATTTCTTACCATTGGATAATTGCCTGATATTGGGACCTTCCGACTCTACTTTGTATCTATTTAGTGTTTCAAGTGAAATAGTCATTTCTACATTTGCTCTCTCTTTGATTACCAATTTCTGAAACTTTTCCCATCCCATTTCATTTACCAAATATCTCATTCTATTCCTAGCCATATTTTCACGGTTCCCAAGTCTGTCAAACAATCTCACTGCAGCCATACATGTTGATACGAGTCTTTCTTCAGGAGTAAATTCCTCTAACAGGTATCCTATGAATGAAGCAGCTCCGAGGCCACCACCGAGGTATATCTTGAATCCTATGGCTCCATCTTTTTTAATCGGGATCAGGCCTATATCCGCAATCCTTACCAATCCATGATTGGAGCAACATGCGAAATTGATCTTGAATTTCCTTGGTAGATTTTGGCAGACTGGATTTCTCAGAAAGAATCGGGCAGTTGCCATGGCATAAGGAGTTGAATCAAATTCCTCGTCTGGACACACGCCAGCAAAATGACTACACATGACATTCCTCACTGTATTACCACAAGCTTCTCTTGTTGTTAATCCTACTTCAACCAAGCCTCTCATAACTTCACTTACATCTTCAAGCTGCACCCAATGAAGCTGGATGTTTTGACGAGTCGAAACATGGGCCGAGCCAATTGAAAAGGCTTCTGAAAGCGTCGCAATCTTTTGTAATTGTTCTGGAGTTACTTCTCCACTAGGTATTTTGATCCTAATCATACTGTAATTCTGCTGTAAGCGGGATCCATAAGCTCCATGTTGAAGTCGGAAACGTCTAAAGTCGTCCTCACTCATTTTTCCCCTTCTAAAGAGTTTTACATTTTGACCAAAAATCTCAGTTTCTTCTTCTTTTCCCCACCTTGGATTGGATTTCGGAGAAAAATGCTTTTTATCAGGATAATTTAGAACTTCTTTTTTCAATACTATTCTAGTTTCTTTTTCAAAACCATATATTTTTTATGGATATAACTATTTTTGGCATTTTAGATGGATTAATGGGGCAAATAATTACTCCCTTCAATCTTATTCCTATTCACATCAATTAGTGTTGGGTCAAAGAAACCTGTAATATTTCAGTTTGAGCCAAGTTTTAGAGTTCGAACTGATTGTAAATACTCGATAAATTAACATTTTCAGAATTAGAGCAGATCATAAACAGTGGATGGGGAGAGATTTGAACTCTCGACCACCTGTGTGTGAGACAGGTATCATAACCAGTCTAGACCACCCATCCCAAACTTGATTAATATTTTCCCAATTAATATCTTGATAAATTTCTACCCAGCCACGAAAAGATGAGCGTATCCTTTCATGTTCCTTCACTAAAACCTGTCAAGTAAGTCTCCTGCTCATCAGAAAGAGTGTCTATGTTGATGTCCATTGATTCTAATTTTGCTCTTGCAATTTCCTGATCTTGTGTTCTATCAATATCATATACTGCTGGAGAAAGCGATCCCTTCGATTGTATCAATTTCATAGCGGAAAGGAGTTGATTTGCAAAGCTCATGTCCATCACCTCTGAAGGATGTCCTTCCGCGGCGACTAGATTCACCAATCTTCCTTCTCCAATTAGGTATACTTTGTTTCCCTTGTTAAGTTCATATTCTGTTGTATTGTCGTTGATCTGTTTTACCAACTTTGAGTTGGATTTAAGGGCATCAATAGAAATCTCGACATTGAAATGTCCTGCATTGGCCAGGATGCTTCCATCCTTCATCCGAAGAATATGTTCCTCTCGTATTACGTCCTTACACCCAGTTGTAGTAACAAATAGATCACCTGTCTCGGCGGCAGAAATCATCGGCAAGACAGAATAACCATCAAGTTTTGCCTTCAGTGCCGCGATGGGATCAATTTCAGTTATAATGACATTAGCACCATGACCAACTGCTCTTCTTGCAACTCCTTTTCCCACATGTCCATATCCAGATACAACAACATTTTTGCCCGCGATCAGTATGTTAGTGGCTCTAATAATACCATCTAACGCAGATTGACCTGTACCATAAACATTGTCAAAATCGTGCTTTGTTTCAGCATCATTGACAGCCATTATTGGGTATTTTAGTTTTCCATTTTTTTCCATAGCTCTTAATCTGACTACTCCAGTAGTAGTTTCTTCCGTCCCTCCGTAGACTTGGCTGATATTTCCGCCGGAATTATGCATTTCAACTGTCAGGTCTGCCCCATCATCAATTGTAACATTCGGGCTTAATGCCATGGTTGCATGAATATCATCATAGTACTGTTCATTTGAAACACCTCTACTTGCAAATATTGATATTCCTTCTTCAACTAGTGCGGCCGCGACATCGTCTTGTGTACTTAAAGGATTACAACCACACCAAGTTAGTTCCGCACCCAAATCGCGTAATGTACGAATTAGAACACCCGTTTCTTTCGTAACATGTAGACAACCGGCAACCTTAACGCCATCTAAAGGACTATTGAGTTTAAATTTTTTTTTTAGATTAAATAACACTGGCATATGAACCTCTGCCCAATCAATCTTTTTCTTTCCCTCCGAAGCTAAACTAGGGTCTTTGATTCTGTATTTCATTTATCTCAGTGTTCTATTGCAGACATATTATTCTTATTCACCTTAGATTAGCATTTTCTGAAATTCGGGGCCTTGACTTGGGAATAGTGATGGAAATTCATGTTGCTATTATTATTGTTATTGTTATTGTTATTATTATTATTACTTGAATAGACGCTCCTGTTGATGTTAAGCAACAAAGAGGATTTGTGCAAACTAAAATTATAATAAATATGGGAATCAATTTATCAAGAAAAACATGAGAAGGCTCCAAATTGCGGTTATTGGATACAACCAAGATAAATCCAGTGAAAAAACAAATCAAATAGCATATCAGGTTGGAACAGAGATCGCAAAGGCAAACGCTGTGCTAATTTGTGGAGGCCTGGGAGGCGTCATGGAAAATGCATGCAAAGGAGCAAAAGATCATGGAGGTATGACTGTGGGAATAATTCCACAGGAAGAGAGTAAGTTCGCCAACAAGTTTTGTGATGTTGTTATTGCAACTGGAATAGGGTACGCACGAGACTTTGTCGTGGCGACGTCTGCAGATGGAATTATCGCTGTGGGTGGAGGTGTAGGTACCCTGATAGAGCTATGCGTTGGATACATGTTAAAGAAAATTTTGGTAACAATACCTAGTAGCGGAGGAACTGCTGAAAACTTTGGTGGAAGATATCTTGATGATAGAAAAAGAGTGTTTATACAAACATCACAAGACGCCCACACCGCAGTCAAAATAATATCCGACTATTTTGGATCACAACAAGAATCATAGTGATGATACCAAAAATGGAAATAACAATTATGCTAGTTCGAAATAGTCATTAGGTAAGGATCGGGTGCATAAAATGATCCATTTTTTTCATGCAGTTCATTCAGAGTTGATATTATTTTTTCAATTCCATTTTCCTTCCCAATCTCAAATAATTCCTTTTTCAGACCCATTCCTAATTTCAGGGCTTGTTCAACATCCTCTCTTGTGCACACCCCGTAGGAAATCAACCATGCAGCATTATTTATCGCGACTGATAAAATTCTAATCGGATCGTACTGTTTTGCTTCCTCTTCAGATAATGGCACCCTTTCATAATTCTTGTCCCCATAGGAATAGAAACCCTCTCCTGATTTTTTACCTAATTTCCCTGCTGAAAATAATTGTTCTATTCTAGGATGCGGGTTTACTACCTTTTTATCGCGAGAGTACATTTCAGTTGTAGCCTTGTGGATAACATCAAGTCCAGTATAATCAGCCAACTCGAATATGCCCATTGGGAGGTATAATTTGAACTTCACCGCTGAATCAATTTGAGTCATACTTTTACCGTCATTTTCTAGGCAATATGCAGCTTCATGAACTAACGGTATGAATATTCTATTTACAATAAATCCTGGAACGTCCTTGTTACACAAAATAGGATTCTTTGACAATGATTTTACAAAATTTACTCCAAGATCGACAATAGATTTGTCTGTACTTGCTCCTGGAATAACCTCTACCAATTTCATCAATTGTGGTGGATTAAAGAAGTGTAACCCTATGAATCTGTTCGGTCTACTGGTTAATTGAGATATTTCACTAATTGGTAAAGTACTGGTATTGGAAGAATAAATTGTCTTTTCTTGAGCAAATTGATCCACTTCAGAATAGACTTTTTCCTTTAGTTTGAGATCTTCGGGGACGGCTTCAATCAGCAAGTCAGCATCTTGCAAAGCTTCTTTCAATTCAACAATTGGCTTTATTCTGGCAAAAATTTTGTCAGATTCTTGTTTGTTTAGCTTGTTTTTTTCTACCAGCTTATCTAATGACCATCTTATCTTATTCATTGCAATGTCTAGAAATTTTTGTTCCACATCTCGCAATACCACGTCGTATCCATTCATTGCAGAAATCTGTGCTATACCATGACCCATTATTCCGGATCCTAAAACTGTGATTTTATTAATCTGCGGCAACAGTGATATTCCTAAATTCATGATTTTTAATGTTGCGATTCTTATGTTGAATCATCCAATAACTATAAACCGATCAGATTCTCGAAACTATTTTATTGATTATTGCATTTTATGAATTAATTACAGTTGATTAGACCATTTGCGTTAATGCTGAATCAAGATGATCCAAAGAAATGTAGTGCATTAAAATTGATTAGATTTGGCGCCGTTCTGCCCACCAATTCCATACGGCATAAAATGCTTGTGTTGAATCCTTTCGCTAACGAAGTTGTTTGCAAATCTGATAAGACTTTGGTAGATTCTATTTGTGTAATCGACTGTTCGTGGAACAAGGCAGATCACGTTTTGACTAACCGTAAATTTTTGAGAAAAGGCATCCCAAGAAAAATACCTGCATTATTGGCAGGAAATCCAATAAATTATGCAAGACTTGGTAGACTATCAAGCGTTGAATCTCTTTCTGCCTGTTATTATGTTCTTGGCGAAAAGAATTTTGCATCGAGCTTACTTGGAAAATTCAAATGGGGACACACATTTCTAGAGTTAAATCATGATGCATTGGAAGACTATTCTTTTGCAGAAAACAGAGACGAAATATTGAGAATTGAAATGGACTACTTTGGAAGCTATATTCTAAACAAGAATTGAGTGCGTACATCCAGACAAAAGTTCAATGATTCATCTTTCACTCGAATGATAGTTTCCATATATGGTATCCATTATGCATATTGTACAGGAATAAATAAGATACTAGGAACATAAAAAAGGGCTACTATTCCTTACCTAGTAGTAACCACTCTATTATTTTGTCAAGATGATTGCTAGTAACTGTGACTCTTATCGGCCCAAGGGGCGACTCTTCATAGTTTTCGGCAAGTGAAATTACCCCTCCATATGCTGCTTGTTTGTTCAAATAAAACCAGGTGACATTGCCTTTTCTATTCCAGTCCAAAAGTCTTCTAAGAACTCCCACGGAGGATCTTGATCTCACGCCAACTCGAATGTAATGCAATGACATAACTCCTTTGCAAGTAGCTTCTACTCGTCCATCTGTTACTACAGGGTTACACCCATTGGCTACATTTAATATACATTTTTTTACTTTTTCTGGATCTTCAGATGGATTAAGAACAGTTTCTACCTTTAATTCAACATTCTCATCTTCAAGATCATCTTTCCACATCTAATATCATCACCCATACACTATTTGATCTTCTTTTCATCAATCCATTTTTGTACCGTACGAAGACTAAGCTCACATAGTTCTGATATTGAAATATCATTATTTGAAATAGTTTCATCTGCTAAGGCAATGGCATCACTTATTCCTACCTCCATTTCGACCATGTCACGTTTGTCAAATTCCTTTATACTGGATGGTACATCAGAGCGTGCCCTTTCCCTAATATGTGAATATCTTGTAAGAATTGAACCATGAATTGCTAACAATTTGACTTGGCCAACACGTTTCAGAACTTGAATCTCTGTCATACTTCTAATTCCATCTACTATCACTACGGCAAACTCTTTGTCTTCATTTTTCATAGTCTTAATTTTATTGGCAATTAAATGTGCAATTGCTTCAGGCCCGTTTTTTTCTCTAAGTCTTATCATCAATTTCGCAAGGTTCTCACTGGTGGGTTCCAATCCATCATTTTGAGCAGCTTCTCTTACTACGTCCCCCATAATCAAAAGTGGAATACCCTTCTGAGCTAAATAGTTAGCAACTGTAGTCTTTCCAGCTCCAGGCATTCCTGTTAAAGCTACAATTAGAATATCTTCGGACATGATATAATCAAGAGACTACAATACTTCTCATAAACTAATGTATTAAGTTTAGCAAATTTTTTTCTGCCAGTTGTATATCTTCAGCTTTGATTGTCTTCCTTCCGGCATGTGTAGCTAAAGCGACTGCTTGATCTGAAATTTTTGTAGCGATTGTTTCGAGTATCATTCTGAGTTGATCAGCTGCATCTTCACTAATTCTCTCTCCTCCAGATTTCTTTATAATTCTGTACATCCCAGCAAGTCCAAGTTCTGGATATTCTGTCATTCATCATAAAGTATTTGTAGATTGCATTAAAGTATTCTGTCAAAAAAATGAGAGTTTAAAATAAATTGTGACCTCTGTATTTATGTTTTAATTACTAGAGTATTTCATACATCCAATATTTTAATAGATTCCAGTATCAGCTCTGCCATTGGAAAGTTTATATCACTTAATCTGTATGAAGACTTTTGAAAAATCCTTATCAACTACGGAGTCCTATATCATGCAGTTGAATTGTTTATGAATCATTATTGTCTGTCTAGTATTTGCCATGATTTTACCAAATGTAATTCAACTTGACAAAGTAGCCGCAGAGACGGGTATAGGAAACGACATGTTTAAGGTGACTGTCACTTTATTTGAAATAACTAATTCAAGATAGGACATTACTACAATAGTGAACGTAAAAGATGAGACCAAAATTAAAGTATTCTATGCAGAAAATCCCGAAGGAAAGTTAAACATTACTGTCAGTCATGTAATGACGTTCCAAATCTGGAAGTAATTGATAGAAGGCCGTACACAGTATGTAGGTAAGTGTTCAAGATTTTGGACTTAATTGCATAGAAGAAAATAATTCGCCTGTGAATAGGCCAGAATTTGTGGATATTAACGTTTCAGAACAAGGCTCGGGGAATGTAGGTCAAGTTGCGAATGTGGATCAAGATGAAAACGCAAGTGATCGATTAGGATGGAAATGATGATGATGAAGATGAATAGTTCATTCTAATCTTATATCAATAGTGTTTGAATCACTACAAGCAATTGGATAAAATACATCAGGATTTCTAACTCTTAGATAATAATATTAGGACTCAGAGGTTACTATAAAAAGTGGCAAAAAGACTTTGGCTAACCATACTTCTTGCTATTTTAGTATGGGGAGTAGGTCATATCTATCTAGGATTTATCAAAAGAGGAATTGTTATTCTAGTTATTGGACTAATACTGGCATTTGTTATGCCTTGGTTTATTCCATATCCGTACATTTGGGCCATAGTTATTGGTTACAAGATCTGGCAAATATGGGATACGTACAAATATTATAAAAAATTGAATCTGGGACAAACACAAGTCAAGATTTAAATTATTATCAATCCCTAATTACTAAGAGCCATTTAGGATTCTTAATTTATTATTCTACATGATGCTCATAAACGAGTTTATCATAAAACCTAACTGACTTTACATTTACAAATTCCAACATGCCATATCTAGATAATTCCCTGCCAAATCCACTATGTTTGATACCTCCAAAAGGAACTCTAGGATCGGAGGCAACCATGTTGTTTACTGTAACGATACCACACTCCAATTCGCTTGATAATTTCTGTGCCTTTTCCAAATCACGGGTCCAAATGCTGCCGCCAAGTCCAAAATCAGAATTGTTTGCTGCGTTTATTGCTTCAGCTTCATCCGCAACTACCATTATTGGGGCTACAGGACCAAAAGTCTCCTCTCTTGATACTCGCATTTTTGAATTGACATTATTTATTACTGTGGGTTTATAGAATGCCCCTGTGCTTCCTATTCTCTGGCCCCCTGTTAGTAACTCTCCACCAAGGCTTACTGCATCTTTTACCATTGAATCGATATTGTCCAGACTTTTCATGCTAGATAGTGGTCCTATATCAGTACTATCTGACAATGGATCTCCGACATTGAGTTTTTCTGCTTTTTGAACGAAAGATTCTATAAATTCATCCGCAATTTTCTTGGAAACAATGAATCTTTTTGAAGCAACACAGCTTTGACCGCAATTTAGAAATCTACCTTTGATTGCTCCCGACGCGGCTTTCTCGATATCTGCGTCTTCCAGAACAATGAAAGGATCGCTGCCACCAAGCTCTAAAACACATTTTTTTAGTCGTGATGTTGCACGTTGGGCTACTTTGGCGCCGATTTCAATACTCCCAGTAAAAGTAACCCCGTCAATGTTTGAATCAATGAGCATTTCTGCAATCTTTGAATTACCAATAAGAGTACTAAATACGCCATCTTCAGCCCCACTTTTTGAAATGGTTTTTTCAATTTCTATTCCGCACTGCATTGTTGCACTGGCAGGTTTCAGAACAATTGTATTTCCAGCCATCAATGAGGGTGCTGCAAAGCGCAATGCCTGCCAATATGGAAAATTCCAAGGCATAATACTCCCAATAACGCCCAAAGGTTGGAAGGTTATCATTGTCTTATTGGCATCACTGTTTAGTGATTCATTATTGAGAAGGATATCCCCATTATATGAGTAAAATTCAACAGCCCAGGCACATTTTTCTATCTCTGAACGAGATTCCTTGATGGGTTTTCCCATCTCTTCAGATGCAATTCTAGCTAATCTTTCTTTATCTTTTCGCAATTGCTCAGCTAACCGGAGCAATATCATTGATCTTTTACGAATATCGCCCTTCCATTCTCTAAAGGCTATTCTTGATTTATCTACAATCTTGGTAACTTGTTCGTTTGTCATATTTTCAAATTCATGTATCACCCGATCGTTGGCTGGATTGACTGTAACAACGGTATTATCCATATGCTAGATAATAAATCAACAAAGCATTAATATTCATATGCACTGCCAAATTCCTAACTAATGCAAATCTAATCAATAAGCTACGAAGAGACGTCAAAGTGAGCCTATTCAATATCTTACCTAAATCGATATTATTTCATTATATCCACGTTGACATGGCACATGTTACCAAATATAAGATTAATAAATTTCATACTAATATAATTGAATAATACCAGTTTTTCATATCTGTAATGAAGAAGTAAATATATTGAAAAATCTTAAATTTCGAGTGCTATGAGATCATCTTATGAAAATTGGTGTAATTGGAACTGGACTGATGGGATCTGCAATTGCTCATAGACTGATACAAAGAGGGTTTCAAGTATTCTTGTATAATAGGACCAGGGGAAGGGCCAAGACACTGATAAAAATGGGCGCAATTCAAACGGAGCATCCCTCAGAGCTGGGCAGAAAATGCAATTTTGTAATTATCAGTGTGACAGATGGCTATGCAGTAAAAGAAATTTTGTTTGGTGAAAATGGATTGATTAATAGTAAGAATACAAAGTTATTAGTAGTTGACACCAGCACAGTATTGCCACAAGATTCTATTTACTGTGCCAACCTTATGAAACAAAAAGGCTACTCAATGATACAGGCTCCTATCATGGGAGGACCCGATCCTACGATGAAAGGAGATGTAATATCTATTGTTTCTGGTAATAAGAAATCTATTGAAAAATCTAAAAGAATTCTATCAACTTATAGCAGGAAAATATTTATTTTGGGAAGTAAGGATGGTGCAGCTAACTTTATCAAACTTGCACTAAATCTCAATATTGCATTAATAGCGATCTCATTGGCAGAATCAATAGTATTTGTAAAAAAATCAAAAATTGATCCTGCAATATTTCTTGAAATTCTAAATTCAACCTATTTTAAGACAGGTCTCAGTGAAATAAAAGGACCGAAAATGGTAAAGAATAATTTTGAACCAAAATTCTTTTTGAAAAATATGTTAAAGGACGTGCACTTGCTTAATGATTGCGCAAGGCAAAATGGGATCAGTCTTTCGTTTGCGTCACTGGCTGAACAATATTTCCGCATCGCATCTAATAGAGGTTACTCAGAATTAGACTATACTGGAATATTGAAACTTTTTGGAGAATTTAATAACTTAGAATCGTATCGTTAGTCACAAACGTTAAGCAAATATATTAAATATTGACATGATTACACAAGGAATTAATAGAAAATGTGAAGCAATGCATCACACAATACAAATTCCTTTATACTTAAAAATAAAATGCACTTGTATCTCTTGAGATGAATCATTAGGTTTTTATTCTGCTTAGAAGGAATTTTAAATGAGGTTTTTAAATTAGGTAAAAGAAAGGTACTAAGTGAATCTGATCTAAAGGAGTTAGTAATGCCTCAACAGGGCGAACTTCTCGGACGTGTCATAAAATTAGTTGGTGGAGATAACATCATTGTGAAATGTACGGATGGTAAAGTCCGAACATGTAGAATCAGAGGAAAAATAAAGAGGCGTATGTGGATAAGAGAACATGATGTTGTACTTATCGCACCATGGGATTTTCAAACTGAAAAAGCAGACATTGTGTGGAGATATATTTCTGCTCATGCTGAAAAGCTCCAGAAGGACGGAGCCCTAGAGGGAATTTAGAATAAAGTTCAATTTTGTGGGTTATCATCTTCGGGATAATTCCCTATTATCTTACCATTAAAATCAAGCAAAATGATTTTTAGCCTTAATTGAGATTGAGAATAATTAGTCAAATGATCGTGGACCTCTTTACACAGAATATCATAAAAAGAGTTTAATCCGAATTGATCAATCAATTCACTAACATGTCGCGCAGTATTCGCCGACATTATCTGCTTTACAAGCTCACTATTGGCACCACATTTACCTGCCAAAACTGCCAGAAAATTCATGTCAACATGAGATCCCTTTACATGAGTTTGTTTTATCCCCATTGCCATTTTTGTTAATTTACCAATGAACCCAACTACATACGCCTTCTTTATTTTCTTGATTGCGCACTGTTTGACTCCAAATCCAATAAAATCTCCAATTTGAATATAAGCATGATCTGCAATTGAAGTTCCGTAAATGGCTCGTGCAAAGTCTTCGCTCCTCCCTCCAGTAGTCAGAATAACAGAATCAGAACCCATCGCTTTGGATACATCAATGCTCTGGCGAATTGAAGCCGCAAAGGACGCAGTAGAGTATGGGATTACTATCCCAGTTGTTCCTAAAATTGATATACCACCCATTATGCCTAATCTAGGATTGTCAGTTTTTTTCGCAATTTCTTCTCCTTTTGGTACACTTATAATTACTGATAAGCCATAGCTCTTTTTCCTTTGTTGATTTAATATTTCTTCAATTGCGCCATAAATCATCTTTAGTGGAGTAGGATTAATTGCAGCTTTACCAATTTCGAGTCCTAATCCTGGTTTAGTAACTCTGCCTACCCCAATTCCTCCATCAATAACTATCTTATTTGCCGGTTCCAAAATAGATACTGTTGAACAAATTTCAGCTCCATTAGTAACATCAGGATCATCTCCTCCATCCTTTATGACTGCAGCAGTAACCGATTTATCATTCTCTTGTCTTATCCAGGCGATGTCTATTGTTATTTGTTTATCCTTTGGTAGAGAAACGTTTACTTTTAATAGTCTTTCTCTGTTCACCAGAGCTGAAAGTGCGGCCTTAGTTGCTGCAGCAGCGCACGTACCAGTTGTATATCCAGTTCTAAGGGATTTTTTTTTGCCAACAGGTAAATCGCTTTCTTTAATATCATCTGTACTTTGGAACATACATTCTCACTCTTTAAATAATTACCTTACCTCCGTCAATAATAAGAGTATTTCCAGTAGAGAAGGAAAAATTTTCACTTGCTATTGAAACAATACTCTTTGCAATTTCTTCAGGTCGACCTAATCTTTTCAGAGTATTTTCATTTTTTGCTTTTCGTAACTCACTTTTCGAAAGAGATTTGCGCATTGCCTGTGTATCAATATCTCCCAAGGCAACTGAATATGATCTAATGTTGTATTGTCCGTATTCTAATGCTATATGTTTGGCCATGCTAATCAATCCCGCCTTTGCTATAGAGTACGGCGAACCGCATGAATGTCCTGAAATTGCTGGAGTTGAGGCGATATTGATGATCACTCCTTTTCTTTTTTCCATCATGATTTTCAATACTTCCTTAGAAACTCGGAATGAGCCAAATAGATCAACTTGAAGTATATTCAACAATTCCGTGTCGGTTACATCATGTACTTTCTTAAACCAAATTTTTCTTTCAAATGGAAAACCAGCATTGTTTACCAATACATCAACAGTGTTAAAATCTTTTGAAATACGGTTGATAAATTGAACTATACTCTTAGTTCTAATAACATCAAGTTCTATTCCATAACTATTTTTGCCTATTATATTACAGGCCTTTTGCAACTTTGATTTCTTTCGAGATGTAATTATGACAGTTGCCCCATTTCTTGCTAATTCCCTTGCAATTTCTAATCCAAGTCCTCCCGTACCGCCAGTTACAATCCCTATTTTTCCATCAAGAGACAACGATCTTAGATTCGCGAGTTGGATATTTTAATTGTTATCCATAAGATAACATAATAACCACAACATAATAACGTTTTAATTTAATATTATCAGTAGATGCTTTCAGTTGTCTTCTTTTTCAAAGGCTGGCCACCTTGTTTCATTATTGAATAAAGGTGATTTTAAAATCTTGATGGTGTTTGCTTCGTCTTTGAAAAATCGTCAATTTTTAAATCTTACTACTCTGAGTCAATATGCAAACTTAAGTCAAGGTTTGATTGAACATCATTTGGAACGTCTTGTTAAGTTTGGGTTAATAAGTAAAAGTAACATAGGGTATACATTATTGGTAACAGGTTTAGATATTTACGTTCTAAAAACACTTTCCAACAAGAACATAATAACGGCACTTGGACCACAAATAGGTATCGGAAAGGAAGCTGAAGTTTATCTAGCTCATGATTTGCTAAATCAGGATCGCATTTTGAAGATGTTCAGACTTGGAAGATCCAGTTTCAAACAAATAAAGAGGACACGAGATGTAAGCGCAGGGATCAATAGTTGGTTACTTTTGAATATCGAAACAGCAAAAAAAGAATATGATATATTGACATATCTTAGAGGTTCAAGTAGCTCTTTTCCTACTCCTCTGTACAGATCTTTCCACTGCATTGTTATGGAAGCTATTTATGGCGATAGGTTATCTGATATTGAAATTCTTAATGACCCAGAGCTAGTTTTAGAGAAAATAATCAACAACATTTCAATCGCATATTGCAAGGGATACATAAATGGCGATCTTAATGAGTACAACATACTCGTGAATGAGGACAATATCTTTATCCTAGATTGGCCTCAGGCTGTAAGAGTTGATACTGTTAATGCCGATATCGTGCTGACAAGAGATGTAAAAAATATTCTTAAATTCTTCTCAAAGAAATTTAATGTTGAAGAAGATTTACATAAAATAATTAATAAAATAAAACGAAATGCATCATAAGACTGGGGGCTGCATGAAAAGAAAGCTTACATTTTAAATGATCTTGATTTGTCGGTTTTTTCCCAAGTAAAGTCCGGATCATTTCTTCCAAAATGTCCATACGCTGCGGTCTTCTTATAAATTGGTCGTTTAAGGCGTAACGTTTCAATTATCCCTCGAGGTGTAGTATCAAAAATCTCTCGAACTTGTGATTCAATTTTCTCTTCATAAATTTTTCCTGTATTGAAAGTGTCGACCATGATTGAAACAGGATCCGCTACTCCTATAGCATATGCAAGTTGAACTTCACATTTTGAAGCCAAACCTGATGCAACAATATTCTTTGCAATATATCTTGCCATGTAACATGCAGACCTATCTACCTTAGAAGGGTCTTTGCCCGAAAAAGCACCTCCCCCATGTCTGCCCATACCACCATAAGTATCGGCAATTATCTTTCTCCCAGTTAGCCCGGTGTCGCCTACAGGACCCCCTATAACAAACCTGCCAGTCGGATTTACCAGAAATTTTGTTGAATTATTTATCAAATCTTCGCAAACTGGTTTTATGACCTTTGAAATAACCTCTTCTCTAACTTGAGATGTTGAGATGTCTTCAGTATGTTGAGTGGAAACAACCACAGTATCAATATTCTTTGGAACTGAATCCTCATAGATAACAGAGACCTGAGATTTCCCGTCTGGGCCCATCCAATCCAAAGTTTTTTCTTTCCTGACTGTTGCCAGCTTCATAGTTAGTTTATGTGCCAAAGTTATCGGCAATGGCATAAGTTCAGAGGTTTCATTTGTTGCAAATCCGAACATTAGCCCTTGATCACCTGCTCCTTGTACACCATTCTCATTCTTAGAAACACCCATAGAAATATCAGGGCTCTGTTCATGGATCGCAGTTAAAACGGAACAACTGTTTCCATCAAATCCATGTTTCAATCCATCATAACCTATATCCTTCAAAGTCTTCCTAACAACACCTTGAGCATCAATTCTTGCATTGGAAGTTACTTCTCCGGCTACAAACACAATTCCGGTAGTAGTCATAGCTTCTACTGCCACTCTCGAATCTGGATCCTGAGAAATCATTTCATCGAGTATCGAATCAGAAACCTGATCACAAATCTTATCAGGATGACCTTCGGTGACACTTTCAGAAGTAAAAAGATAGCGTCTTGCCATTTTTAGTTACGACAAATCCCAAGAATGTCTCTTTTTTTAGAGATCCTTTTCTATTTTAATGAATAACACATTGTTTCCGCGAATAACTACTTTCCCATAATTTGCAACGGGATTTGCACCATTAAATTCTTCTGCGTCCAGCAAAATTAAATTCATATAAGAATCTACATTATTCATTCGGCCTCTGTACTCCAACTCGTTTTTAAGTCTGACAGATACTTTCATATTCAATGAACGCTGCAATATTGTTAACGGCCTTTTTGGTTGCTGTGGAGATGATGACATATTAGGTTTTCACTTTTGTTTTCAAAAAATAAGATCGACAATAAAAAGTTTCTCATGAGATCTCCTTCTTTCTATATAAATAATCACAGAGTTTAATTTTATGCCCATAATCACGACAGGGTCAGCATCAATTGACGGTATGCTTGGAGGGGGAATTAGAACGGGGTTAATTACGAACATTTTATCTGATTCCAGAGATGCACGTTCAGCTTTATGCTACTCTTTATGTGTGAACGCCGCAATACACTATAAAGACTCGTCGATAATTTTCGGAGATACACAAGGATTTTTCAGACCAGAGAAAATTCTTTCATATATCAAGAAAGACCAAGATTCAGATTCTATACTTCATCAAATCAGAAGTATTAGGTTAATGTCAACCAGTGTCCAAATGGTTCTTGTGAATTATGCGTTAAATCTGCATCCTGTCCTCATAATTATTGATAATTTTAGTTATTTGTTTTTGAACGAAAAGAAGAAGATGGTATCTATACAGCTTCGACTTAGAAAGCATTTACATGATCTGGCCGTCTCCGCAATGGAAAACGACATTGCTATTGTACTCACTAATTCAATTTCTTCAAAAAGACAAAACAAGAAGCCAGAAGATATTTTTGAAAAAAGAATACTTTCATTCAGTGATCTACTGAATAATATTATATCAAATCTTACCCATGTGTCTTTGGAATTAAAGGCAGTAAAGCTTAACGAACCACGATACTCAGCCGGATTATTGAAACCCTTGGCATCCACAAAATCCCACTTTATGGTAAGATCTGATGGCTTGGATGATTGTTGATAGTTACACCAACAATCAACATGAATATCAATGGAAACAATAATGAATATTTGAATTCTAAATAACTTATTATACCAGAATACTCTAAGGACCAAGTTAATGAAAATTACATTTCTATTTTTAATAATTATATTGTAATATAAAAATTGTATAAATAATAAATAAGATTTACAGATTTTCGCGCAAAATTTACACCGGCAGAAACATTTATTAACATTTTTTCTAAGTAAATACATAAAAAGATGCTAATGGAGAACTTCCATATCTTTTTCCATCGATAGGAAGCACGACTCCATTCCATCTTCACGAAAGGTCAAAATCTATATTCAAGAATTTTTATGATTGGTAGGTGGATAAGTTAGAAAAATTAATTGAGATGCAAAGAAATCTCGCCTCTGTTTTGGCATCGTCACGATATCCCTCAAAGACAGAAGAAAGAATTTCCCTTCTTTGCACAGCAATTACACACGAAGCTATAGAACTTCAAAGATTAACAAATTGGAAATGGTGGAAGAAGCCTACGGAGTTTGACTCCGAAGAGGCAAAGGAAGAGTTGATAGATATTTGGCACTTTGTACTCCAGGCAACCATCGAATTAGACATGACGGCCGATGATGTGGTTAAGTATTATTCAAAAAAGAACGAGATAAACAAGAAAAGGAAAAAAATGAACTATTGAATTATTTCATATACACAAGATCTTATGTGATTCAAGTCCGTTTCTTCAATCAAGTTATGTACAGTAACTCTTTCTCTAAATATTTCCACTTCTTGATAGGACGAACGTAACTGAGGTCTTGGGCTTTTTGATTCGATGATTATTCCTTCCTTTGTCAAACCATTCTTAGAGAGGGCAATTAATGAATCACCAGCTCTGTGGCCGCGGCTATCCTTACCGCAAATGACCAAGTGTTCAAGCTCCTTATGTACGATGCAATAGTTGATGATATCATCAATTCCTTTATTCTCTGATAGCAATCTACCAACTATCGCCAAGTTGTTCATCAATTTAGTATCATTTGAAATTTCTGTTAACAATCTGATACTGGATAGGGTACATATTGCAATTCTACTTCCTTTACCTACAAAGTGTTCATGCTTGATAGGGAGCAAGTATTTGCATATTTCACCAATGAAATTTTCCATTTTTTCGTAAATCACGATCAAATCACTATCCTGAATTTTAGATCAAAATCCCCAACTAACCTTGGTATTAGAAATTACTTCTATAAATGGTGCCTCACCTTGTTTCCAGGGATCTTTTTTTACCCAGTCAAATTTTTCATGAAACCTTTTGTACAGAATTTCAAATTTTCTACCTTTATGAATAAATGTGGTTGTTCCTCGTATGACTACTGCCGTATTTCTGTTATTTTCGGTTGTGTCAACAACTAGGGATATTCTGTTGTTTTTTTTCAGATTATTATACTTCAAGGTATTGTAGTCAGTAGCAAAGTAGAATTTTCCTTTATCAAAAATATATGAGACAGGAGTCACATGTGGCAGATCGTTGTTGCATGTCGCGATTCTACAAATTTCATTAGAGCAAAGAAATTTGATTTCACCCTCTGTAAAGGTCACCTCATTCATAATTAATAAACAAAGTAATTCAAATTTATTATTTTTTAGAGCCTAATAAATGGGAATCTTTTGGAACAAAAGCAATTTAACAGGAAATCAATTTGAATAATATCTAAGTAGCCCGATGATATCATGTTCCATAGCGGTGATTATGAATGGATAAAAATAGCTCATCTGAAGATGGAATAGTCATAATATATACTGGCAATGGGAAAGGTAAGACGACAGCATCACTTGGCGTAGCGTTAAGAGCTATAGGTCATGGACTCAAAGTTTGTATGGTTCAATTCATCAAGGGGGAATGGCATTATGGCGAGCTTAATAGTATAAAGAAACTAGAACCCGATTTTGAATTAATAGTTGCAGGTAAGGGTTTCATCGGCATTATAGATGATGACCATGCTTTTGAGGAACATGTAAAGGCTGCAAAGACTGCACTAAGCATCGTAGAGCAAAAAATTTCACTCGGTACTTTTGATATTGTTATCTTAGATGAAATTAACTATGCAGTTAATCTTGGAGTGATAAAGGTAGAAGATGTCATGAAAATTGTTAAAAATCGCCCCAAAAATGTATCGCTAATTCTAACTGGAAATCATGCTTGTGAAGAAATAATTTCGTTGGCAGACCTGGTTACTGAAATGAAAGAAATAAAGCATCCTTACAAAAAGGGAATAAAAGCCAAAAAAGGCATTGACTTTTGAAAAAAATCATATTATAAGCAAACTTAAAGTATAGTAACAAGGTGCGTATTTTCTACATGGTCACCGATATCAAACAACTTCCTGAGGCAGGAGAATTAGTGATTGCAACGATAAAGGAAGTGACAGGTCATGGTGCTTACGTGGCTTTAGACGAATATCAAGATATTACAGCGTTTCTACATGTCTCTGAAATTGCAACTGGGTGGATTAGGAACATCGAGAGATATGTAAGACCAAAACAAAAAACGGTTCTTAAAGTTATTAGAGTAGACAAGTCAAGGGTAGAGGTAGATCTTTCTTTAAAACAGGTCTCACGGGAAGAACGTAAATCTAAGCTCATTGAAGTAAAGAAGAGTGAAAAGGCCTCTGCCTTTATGCATATGATTAAAACTAAAACTAATATGAGCGACGAAAAGGTTAAGGAATTGCAAGATGTGGTCTTGCAAAAATTTGATTATCTCTATGACATGTTTGAGGCGGTAGCATTTAAGGGGATTGACTCTATAAAATCACTTGAAATCTCTGAGGAAGTAAAATCGGCAATAGCAGAGGAAAGTAAGAAGATCCAGATTCCCAGTGTAGAGATTCGAGGCATTATAGAACTTAACATTAATGAACCCCATGGAGTCGAGATGATAAAAAGTGTCCTTTCCTCGGCAGAACAGGACAAGAATAATACATCAATTGAGATTTCGTACATTGCTGCTCCGCGGTATCGCATAATTGCAAAGGCAGAAAATTACAAGCTCGCTGAAAAGATATTGAACAATGCTGTTGAGAAGATTTCAACCTCCGTAGGTAAGAAGGTAGGATTGTTTAATTTTATTAGAGAAGACTCTAAAAAGAATAAACGATGAACTCATTATGAAACATATGTTACGAAAGTGTGGACATTGCAAGATCTATACTCTTGATGAAAAATGTACAAATTGCAATAATCCAACTCTTGATCCACACCCGCCAAAATTTTCTATGGATGATAAATACGTAAGATACAGAGTAAGAGAAAAGCACGAATAAAAAAAAGAGTTAAAAATTACCTCTCAAATAATTAGAAAATTTTGGATCTTCAAGGGAGGTCTGAGGAAGTATTGAGGTTGTCGCTTGTATTGCCAGAACTGAGGTTAGCACTCTGATTATTCAATACACTACTTGCAGCATCTATTACCTGCTCAAGTGAAGAAGAAGACGAGTTTCTATTACTAGCAGCATTCAGAACTTGCTGCAAAGATGTAGATTGGCCTCCAGGGATTGCCTGAATAACCTGGTCGACAGCTTGAGATGTTGTGTCAGAGCTATTCGTTACATTCAAAACATAAGGAATAGCACTGGTATTAGAGCCAGTAACATTTCCAGTTTGTGTCATATTGGCATTCAAAGTACCACTAGTACCATTCGAGTTATTGACTAAAGTCTGCGCATATGCACTGGTGTTTAATAGTGTATTTTCGGAAACGCAAATCAAAATCGACGCAAACACAAACATAGTACCATATACAAGAGTCATCTTATCTAGGTTCATGGAGTATTCAACGACTCTCTATATTATATGAATTTCGAAACAATATGAAATTACATTTGAGATGTCCAATAATCAATTTAATCCCGATAGTCTAGAATCATTCCCAGATCTTTTCTCCAAATGTTATTTTCTTGTTAAGCAGAAAATTACTCATCGACGCAATAGTGACGGCCAACATCAAGGAAATAGCATAGTGAATATGCCAGTGCTCGAAAAAGACATATGTTAACGATAGCTGGATTAAAGCACCAAAAGCGCAAAGTGCCAGGAAAGAAAAGTATTGTTTTATTACGTGTCGAAGTGTATAGTTCCTATCTTCAAATGTCCATATCTTGTTGAGCACAAAGTTAGTGTGAACCGACATCACTATACCAATTCCAGCAGCCTGAATATACCACAGGTTTGAAATCACATTTGAAAGCAGAAAGGTAACACAATAATTCAATGCAAGTCCACTTGCCCCCACTGTAAAGAATCTGGCAGTCTTGGATAGGAATGGTATCGACCTATGTTTTTCTTGTTCTTTAATGACTCTTTCAGATCGTGCCTTCGAATCCTTGTCATGGCGGTACAGACTCCAAATTGCATGTAAATATTCGGAAATGTGATGGAGCTCTAGTTTTCTAAATTTATATGCAAACTTTTGTTGAAAAGGTATCTCCGTGATGATTATAGGATTAATACTATTACTTCTAATCTTCACAAGTATTTCAAGCAAAAGCTGATTTCCCTTACCTTCTATCCCTACACTTTTAACGACTTGTCGTGGTAGCGCAAAACAACGTGACAGTGGATCCTGTACATCAGTTATGCTCAATCCATGTCTTGCTATTGTCCTTGCTCCCTTGCTTATCAAGCGCCGTAAAAACGGCAGATTCTGCAGAGACGAGCCTTTCGTATATCGTGATGCTACTATGATGGAATTAGGATTCTTTATCAATTCAGCAATCAGTTTGCTTGTTATTATCTTGGGATAAGGAAAATCTGCATCCATTACGAGAATAAATTGCCCTCTCGATAGCTGCATTCCTTTTAAAATAGCAGAAATAAAACTCCCTTTCACTTCAAAGTGACTAATTCTGTCTTTGAATTTATGACCAGTGTCACCATAGTCTCTGTCCGATCTCAGTACCTTCGAAAATGCATCGGTAGTAGTTCTATTAATATCTGTGTCATAATGAGCAACTATTATCTCAAACGTAATTCCATTTGGGATAATTTTCTTGATGTCTTCCGGAGACTGATATACAGGATTGTCATGCTGCGTCGGCAAAATAATTGAAAGAGTAGGAGAACCTAAAATTTGACTATTACCTGTTACATTGTTATCTTGTAAATTTAACATAGAATTTAATATAATCTCTGTTTGATATCTTATTAATATTTTCATAGTAAAAAAATCTGAGAAAACCACTTTTTAGTGATTGTATCATCCGTGCCACAAGATTATCAACATTTGAAATCCAAGTTCGACAAAATTCTTGATAGCGATTCTATGATTAATGATAGGTTATGAGGTTATGACACTGTGTTTGCTTTGCCATAGTCCTAGAATGGCTAACTGCAGTTCATGTTATTTCAAATCTATTAGAAGTAATTGTTATTGATAATTCAGGTTAGTGCAATTGTTGTCATTTCCGCTAAGCCTTTATTTTCTGAACAAAGAATTGACTTAGTAATGGATTCATTAGAAAAAATCAAATTTGATTATACCGAACAGATAAATTCTCTAGGTAAGGTTTCTACCAGAAAAAAGTCTAAAAACTGTATCTTTGTTGGATCTGGAGACTCTTACGTTGCGGGTTTGATTGCAGAAAATGTTTCGAACCACCATTGCAAATGTTATAGCCCTGCAGACTTGATGAGATCAAAATTTATGGAAAACATGACTTACTATTTCATTTCAGTCACAGGTAGAACTAGGTCGAATATAGAAATAGCAAGACTTGCAACTAAAGCTGGAGCAAAAACGGTTGCCGTTACGTTTGACCCAACGAGTGAACTCGCCAAAGTTTGCAACGAAATTTACACCCTTAAAACAAGCACGACAAATACTAGTACGAGTTATGGTACTTTTACAACAAATGTTGCCACATGTTTAGAACTAGCCGGAATATCAATACCTAGAAAATTTCAAATGTGGCATAGAAACGGTATGGATCTGGTCTCAAGGTTTAACCATGTTAGTTTTCCCAAACATGTTTTACACATTCTAGGTAATGATGTTTTTTATCCATTGGCCATATATGCTTCACTCAAAATGACCGAATTCTTTGGTGTAACTACCATCCCAAACAAGATGGAGGAGTTTTGCCACACACCAGTATTTGGTATCAAACCTTCTCACGCTATTTGGATTTTAGGTCGAACGGAAGATAGCACAAGCCATAAACTTGGAAATCTGAAAAATGAGTTTAACTTTTTTGAACTAAAAAATCCAGACCTGCTTTCAGAATTATTTGAATCAATATTTTTCCTGCAAGGTTTTATGCTGCTACTATGTGAAAAATATGATTTCACTGAATTAAAGTATGTTCTCATGAAAAAAATATTGACAATATCTTCGGATATCATCTATAGAAATGCTACTTAGTGTAACCTTTAATCAATACTTGATAACAGAACAGATATTTGGAACAAGTACTTTGCCCTTTGAGAAAATAGTATTAGATGAGTCTGGGAATGCCATACGTTCGGCTTAAGTGTAAATAAACAACAAAGATTTGAATTATTAGTTAACAAATGAAAGTTAATAATAACAATTATCTCGTTGCTTAAAGAGAAGAGTATCAGAAATAGAATGAATATTTAGATTTAATTAAAATAAAAAAAGAGGTTTGTAGTTCTTTACCCAGCTGCGTGACTTTGGTCCTATTGGGGATTACATCCGCCGCTTGGCTGACTAACGAAGCAGTTGTTCTTTATTAGTTCAT
>JAICFW010000070.1 GCA_025923455.1 Nitrososphaeraceae archaeon
AAATATCCGATGAGATGTCTTGTTCTTTCTTGATATCAATCTCGTTCCATTCCACTCTTATTCCCTTCCAACCTTGCGTGTGCCATTTCCCAATTGGTAGTGGTTGATGAATAATATTTTCACTAAAAGGGTAAGGGTTTATGTATAGATAGGGTGCTTCAGAAATGTCATCTCCTGGTGAGACACCAACTCCAATTTGGCCGTTGTTTTTATCGATAAAAGATTCAACAGAGAAATCAAAACCATGGTGCCACAGGTGGACTTGAGTGAAATGATCCTTCAGCTTCATTCTGAACAATTTGAGACTCTTGTTGACTCTTTTTGCCGAATGTCATTTATTCAAACAAACACTCCTGTTGCAAAGTCATCGACGGCGCTTTTGGCATCTTGAGTCTATATTTAATAACAATTGATTCCAATCTCTCATAAAATCCATCACAAGTCAAGTCAACAAAGTGTCCAATCTCGTTATGAAAATAAAGGAGTTCTCCTGTTAGTAGATGAATTTTTACTTCTTTCTTGTTGTTCAGTAAACCAGTAGTTATTTCATCATTTTGAAAAAAAAGTGCATCATGACCGTAATGTGGTAACTCTTCTATTAATTGTGACTTTATCTGAGAAATTATTCTGCATACCGTTTGCAGATGATAAATTCTCTCTAGGAACCTATGACTATCCATTTATTTTCTATAAGTAAGTATCTGTTAAAAACTATGATCTCAGGAACTCTGGTATAGAATTAGCAACAAGTACAGCTTTTACTTAATCAGACTTTATCTTCAGGCTAAAAGCTAAAAATAGATTGGGATGGATTTGCCCATGAACAATGCTGTAAACTTCTCCTACTGATGTATTTTTATTCAGTGCCAAAACAAGGTTGTCTATGCCCTGCCCCAAGTCCCTAATTGCATTAATCTTCATCCCCATTGGGATAGGCATCAATCCCGTAGAATTCTCGAATTTGGCATCTTCTAAATAATTAATAAACATTATTTTCAGCGATTTTGCCAGCGCTATGGATGTCTCATAATTGGCCAAATTTTTGACAACTTTGTTTTCTCGATTTTCTTCATTACTTGTGGATTGCTTATTAGACATCGATGTCATCTTTTTCATACTATGTATGTTTGCAATATCAGTAATGTTCGTAGTGGATGTTTCGTTCATCTTCATATTCATATCTATACCCATGTTTAGCAAACCAGAGGCCATCTTACGGTCAAGTCCAGTTGATAATCCATATTCTAGAAGAGACTCGTCAGCTAAATTGGCAGAAATAAGTGCCTTAGTAGTCAAATTAAGGTCCGAAAGGATATCGTGATGATTGGGAAAAATTGAATTCTCGGTTATGTCATTTCTGATGGAGGCAAGTTTATCAAATAATTCGTCCGCCCTTTCTGAATGAATTGAATAAGACGAATTGTTTACGTATTGATTTTCTAGAGCTAGATTTTTTTCAACTTCGAATTGCTTTATCAATGTATACAGTACCGAACTATCATTCTGATAAAAATTGTGAGCATATGAAATATTATTGTTAGATAATGCCAAAACAACTCCAAACAGGACGAGGTATTCTCTAATATCTAACTTCAAATCAGGGTAACTATGGGCGTTACCAAATAATAAATGTACGATGATAGTTTCAATAAGAAGAGAAAACATAGAAATTATTCTACTCATCTTACTCCTACAATATAATGTCATGATCACCTGAACCTAAGATGACATATCTAGTTATAAAAAAGCTTGATCTCATTTGATCGACATTATTAAAAACTATTTGGAGTAATCTTTTTAGCCGTAGTTGGGTAGAATTGATAATATGAAATCAAATCAATCTCCTACATCTATTAATCACATTGCTATTAGTGTTCCTGATCTGGATACAGGCATCAATTGGTATCAGGAAGTTATGGGATTTACAATTGTAAGAGGTCCCGCAGATCTTAGCTACGATGATATCTACGTAGGTAAAGCACTTCAGAATATTTTTGGGGCCCAATTTAAGAGATTACGAATTGTATGGATGACTTCCGCAAACAATATAGGAATTGAGCTATTCCAGTTCATACAACCTGAGCAGCTCACACATAAGAAACAAGTCGAATACTGGCACGGCGGAGTTATACACATTGCTGTCACTGAAAGAAATATTGAGGCTATGTTGGAAAAGGTTACTAAGACAGGAGGAAAACAGCTTAGCAATATCTGGGAACTAGACCCAAAAAACCACCACAAATTGGTTTTCTGTTCTGATCCATTTGGAAACATTATTGAAATTTACTCACATAGCTTTGAACAGTTCCATGCTAACCGATAATTCATAAGAAATTTGTTACCCTAATACATGCAGTGGCAATTTCAAACGACAGCTTCTGGTTACATCTTTCATCAACTTAATAAAATAATAAAAATAATAAAAATAATAATCAATTATTGTATCTTACAACAAGCCAACAACAGCATTCCTTCAGTCGACAATTGACACATTCAAGCGGTGACATATTTCCTTTACAATCGTCAAGAGTACATCCGCATTCTGAGCATTTCAACATGTTGATCTTCATGACATATTATGATAGATAGACATGATGAAGGATTATTCTTTACAATTTGAGCGTAACAATGGGTTAGAACGACTATGTCAATTCATTAGGTCTCCCTGAGAGAATAACTATTGTTCTTTCCTCAACCATCTATCACCCTGCTTCTTGTATTTCGTTTTAACCGCCGCCCAGGCTACTTTATGGGCGGCTAGTTCGGTGCTTTGCTTCCTACCGCCTCTTCTTTTTTCTGGATCTTGATATTGTTCTATTGCACTGTCATGGGTCTTCCTGAAAATGTGTTGAGCATGCACTGTCAAAGAATCAATTTGTTTTCTGGTTCTAGTCCAGAGTCTTGCATTTCGAGATCCCTTTTTACTCGAGGATTGTTTATTGGGCATTTTCTATTTTCATGAATGGACATAATCCTATATATCTGGAATAAGCGGTGTGCATGCCATGTTTATTGCTAAAACTAGGACAGCACTGATGCAAACATTTCTCATTGCTTACCTAACTGGGATTCTATGGTTGAGAAGAAACCCCCTTTCCTTAGTTTTCTCTGCGATAAGTCCTTTTTCCCTTTTATTTGTTCTATTTATCATTAGTGACGGCAAGTATTTACCCCTCTCTATCACGGGAAGTTTGGTAATGGCATTAGTTGGATATGGCCTCTCACTCGGTCAAGATATCTCCTTTTATAAAAATGAATACAAAATTCAGGATCTCTTTGTCGCGTCACCAGTATCTCCAATTACTTATATGGTTGGTCTTGCAATTTCACAAATTCTTTTTGGATTACCTGCATTAATCGTCTTATTGTCATTGGCCACTCTGTTTCTTTCTTCTTCAATGTTCCTTCCCCTACTGATTATCACAACGTTACTAGTATGGGGCTCTATGTCTTCTATGGGATTCTTTCTATCTTCGCATATGCTCCATATGCGAAATGTTTCACAAATCATATCGTTTGTTAACGTGATTCTATCTATCCTACCGCCTGTTTTTTACAGTATTGAAAGGCTACCTATAGAGCTGCAATTTGCTTCCTATTTTGTACCGACTACACATGCATCCTTAATGATTCAAACTACGATGGGATTACCTACACCGAAAGAATGGTCTATTGAATTAGGACTTTTGGTACAGGTATCATATCTTGTAGGTTTCGTGATCTTGGCTAAAGTTAAGGCAGTATGGCGGGAAAGTTGATTTGTCAGGTACTACTACTTTTTTTTGAATATGATCTAGATATAACCGAAATATTATAACTCCCGTCCTAAAACGGTGTATCTAATTTGTTACTTTGGACAGAACCATATTTAGCAAGATATACTTGACTTTTACAAGTCGGTATTAATTACAGAATGTGTTCTGCTATTAGGAAACTTGATATAGTTATCCAATTTCTTTTCCATGATAATGATACAATATGGGTAGGATAGAGCAGAATAATTAAAAATCAAATATAATAATATTACCTAAAAAGTATCGCAAAGCATTTAATATGAATCAGGTCGTAATTTTCCAAAAGGATAAATCTAGTTAGAAAAAGTTTGATAAATTATGGCAACAGAGCAGCTGTTCATCAGCGTAGTTATTATTTTGGTGGCAACACGCTTACTGGGCGAGTTCTCTCAAAGACTCCGATTGCCTCCGTTAGTAGGTGAATTGGCTGCAGGAATAATCATTGGCCCATATGTTTTAAAATTGATAATACCTGATCAGAGTCTAAATGTAATTTCGGACTTGGGAGTATTCTTCCTTATGTTACTAGCAGGACTACAGATGGACCCCAGAGAAATAAGAAAGGCTGGATTGAGTGGGGGGATCTTGTCAGCAATAGCATTTTCATTGCCTTTCTTAGGAGGTCTTGGAATAGCCGCTCTTTTTGGACTCGGAATGCTTCAATCAATGTTTGTTGGATTATTATTGTCTATAACCGCTGTTCCAGTCTCCACAATTGTTCTAATGCAATTCGGAATATTGGAGACCAAGGTAGGCAATACTGTAATTACTGCAGCTGTAATTAACGACATTTTCTCCCTTGTGGTCTTATCAATTGTGTTACAACTTCACGGCGCCAATGGGGCACCGGTGAATATCACGGAGTCGATGATAAATTCTGTAATTAAGATCTTGTTGTTCATAGGTGGAATATTTCTTATTGATATACTATTTAGAAAAGCAAATGCTTGGTTTCAACGTAGAGGTGCCTACTTTTTTGAAAAACTGCATACAAAGGAAGCTGCGTTTGGTATATTACTGATTTCTACCATTCTCGTTTCTGTTGTAGCACAGGTAGTAATAGGTCTACATTTCATTATAGGAACTTTCTTTTCGGGGTTAATAGTTTACAAAGAAATAATCAGGAGAGAAAACTTTGAACGAGTCTATGGAATAATTTCTGCAATATCATTTGGATTTTTTGCTCCCATATTTTTTGCTGTAATAGGAATAAATATCAACATGGATTCAATCGCAAACAACCTTCCATTTTTTATAGTTCTTGCAATAGTAGCAGTCGTTACTAAAGTAGGGGGAGGTTACATTGGTTCAAGGTTAATTAAATTCTCAAAGGACGAGAGTTTAGCCATAGCATTTCTCATGAATGGAAGAGGGATGGTGGAATTAGTTATAGCATCAATAGGCTTTACTTCTGGTATTATTGATTCAACTATCTTCTCGATTACCGTAACAATTGGGTGGGCAACAACAATTTTGGCACCAATACTTTCAAGACCATACGTAATGAAAATCAAATCTCAAACAACAGACAAACCTACTCAGTAACTAATCACATTACTGGCTACTACTTTCATCTGACAATCCTATCCACCCATACCCTTTGACCTCTAATTCTTCGGATAGTTCTTTACCTCCAGATTTGATAATTTGTCCTTTTGCCATAACATGCACCGTGTCAAGTCTTGACAAATACCTCAGAATCCTTGCATAATGTGTGATAATCAATATTCCGGCTCCTGTGGATATTAGGATGTTTATAGCCTCTGCAACCGCTTTGATTGCATCTATATCCAAGCCAGAATCTGGTTCGTCAAGAATGGCAATAATTGGTTTGAGTACTAGCATTTGCATAACCTCGGATCTTTTTTTCTCCCCTCCAGAAAAACCCTCATTAAGATATCTACTCAAAAACATTTTCTGGAGACCGACGTTATCTAGATTCTTCTTGAGGTACTCATGAAACTCCTTTACTGTCAAAAATACTTCTCTATCTTTCTGTTTTCCACTCAGACTTTTGTTTAAAATATTGTAAGCGTTCCTCAAAAAATGACTATAACCAACCCCTGGAATCTCTGTAGGGTATTGAAAACCTAAGAATAGACCCCTTTTTGCTCTTTCCTCCGTTGACAAATCAAGTATGTTTTCGCCGTCAACAATGATTTTTCCTGATGTAACGGTATATTTTGGATGACCCATTATCACATTAGCCAGAGTGCTTTTCCCTGAGCCGTTTGGGCCCATTATTGCATGAACCTGACCTCTGTCCATATCAAAACAAAGGCCATTCAGTATTTGTTTACCAGTAATGTTTGCCGACAGGTTTTGTATCTCTAAAAAGGCCACAAATTCTCTGGTTTTCAAACATAATATAAATATTGAGTTACTTCATTCAAAATTTAAATTATTCATCTTGTATTCTATACCAATTTGTCGAGAGGCATATTCATAGGCAGGTTTCAACCATTCCATGTTGGTCATATTGCAGCGATCAAATTTGCCTTCAAAAATGTTGATGAATTAGCAATTGTTGTAGGTAGCGCTCAGGTAAGTTATGAGTCACAGAATCCATTTACTGCCGGTGAGAGAATACGCATGATAAAGGACTCCCTGAATGCAGATAATGGGGTAGATTGCAAAAAAACCCTCATAATTCCTGTTCCTGATACAAATATTCATTCAACCTGGACTCACTCTGTCGACATGTTGGTTCCTAAATACGACGTTGTGTTTACTAATAATGCATTTACAGGTTACCTTTTCACCCAAAGAAATATCCCTGTTACTGAACCAAAATTGCTAAATCGAAGTGAACTTTCAGGAACTGAAATTAGAAGGAGAATGGTGAAAAATATTAAATGGACTCACCTTGTTACCAAACAAACTCAAAGAGTTATCCAAGAAATTGGTGGAGTTGAACGTTTGAAAAAAATACCCAATTTATCACAACATAAGGATTAAGTCTCACATTTGAGCTAATATTCATGTAACTTATTCAAATTTAAAAACCTCGATTATGGATATTGATAAATATTTCAAAAACGACACCAAAATAATTGAAAGTCCATTCACTATCAAAGCGAGAGATACATGACATCACGGATCAGATTGGCAGATCTTGGCCAACAAATTCTATAGTTCCCATCAAGAGTCTCCAGGCTTACGTCATAGATGAAAATAAGCGACTCCTCGTGGGAAATAATATAGTTGCCATCCAATTGACACCTGATCTCGTGATTCCTCATCTGACTCAACATGAAATTTTGAATCATTTTGCATCGGTTCAGGTTGACATGAATGCGGTCAAGTTTGTTTGCAATGGTGCTAATATCATGAGGCCGGGCATAACTTATTTTTCTGCATTCAAGGAATCAGAAATAGTACTGGTAAAAGATCAAACTCATAAAAAAGAACTCGCCGTATGTATTTCCAATGTGGATGATGAGAATGGAAGAAAAATGGAAAAAGGGGTTGTATTAAACAACATACACCATATTGGGGATGAGTATTGGGAAATGAAAAAAACTATTAGGACATGATTTAACTGACGATTTTAGAAAATTGAAGATTTTGAGAATAAATTCAAAATCATAGACCAAGTGATTCTTCTTCTATCCCCTTTTTAGTTATCGTCAAGACATCAATACCATCACCACTTGCAGAATCTCTTTGTATTGACGACTTTACTGCCTTAATAGCAAGTTTCTTGGATGTATCCTCCGACATGTTTTTCTTGTACTCAGCATCCATTATTCCCAACGCCATTTCTGCTCCTGTGCCTACTGCTGCATAGTTATCGGGAAGAAGTGAGCCCAAAGGATCCAGTGTATAAATTTCAGGTGTAGTTTGCACTCCTCCAACAATTACCTGGGTCAGTAAAGGAAAGTATCTTCTTTCGAACATAATAACTGACATCAACTTCGCAACAGAATTTGTAGCCATATCTCTTCTAGTTTCCAATTTTCTAATTTTTGCAAGAGCTCCAACTTGTCTTGTCAGAACTTGCATGTCAGCCACCATACCTGCGCATGCACTGGCAACTTGATCAGTTATCGTGAATATTTTCTTCGTATTCTTATTTACCACAAAATTTCCGTAGGAAATACGTTTTTCAGCAGCAAGAACAATACCGTCTTGATAAGTTATACCTACCGCGGTAGCACCTGGCATAAATTGAAACGCCATATGATTGGTTAGTAGTGAATGTAGTTAGATTTAGTCGTTTCGTCTATTCTCCGATAACCTAAGCAATGTTAGTTATTGCAATTCAAGGCACTTTAGTCAAAAATGTATCGTGAATCCTTATTGCTTCTGAAACCAATCTATTTTGTAATTCCAACGCTTCCTTCCCTTCTGGATGCCTTGTCTCTGCTACAGCTTGTGCTACAATATTCATGATGTGCCGCAAAAGGAACTCATCTCCTCTTAATGATTCAGCTTTGTATGTCGGATTTGCCTTGTTTACAAATACTACATTCTCGTTTATGAAGCTATATCTTGAATCGGTTTCATCTTCGTAGGGAATGATCTTGTACCCAACTTTTTTCAATGCAAAAGTTTTCTTCATTAATGGCTTTCTTAACTGAGTTGTAACTGTAACATTTTCGTAGTTTTCCATGTCTGGGCTTTGCCCACTGTATAGATAATTAGGTAGAGTATTATCTGCGTCATCCAATGTCTGCCTATTCTTTCCTTTTTCAGTTATTGTACCTCGTGTTCTTTTGTTTTCATTCTTGGTAATGTCTTTGTATTCATCATCTATTGATTTGTCAAACAAATTATCTTCAGCGGGAATTGAAGATGCCTTCCCAGTAGGTTTTGATACTATTTTTTTTGTTTCAACTATTTCATATCCTTCGATTTCTTCCGAGGGTTCCAAAGTTTCAAATACAGCTTGACCAAGAACTTTATCAATCTGTTTGTAAATTTTTGATTCTTCTCGAGTCACAAGAACATCTTCATAAAGTGTAAGACTTGGGATGACCGTATCGACTATGAACTTTTTCATCAGTCCTGAAAATTTCTCAAATTCCTTATCTTCTATTATCGCAGATTTATCTGCAAATCTAGATGTTAGTGTATCGCATCTTACAAATCCAGTCACTCTAGGTATTTTGGAGTCAAATCCAAATAAGGTCCTCATTACTATATGTCCTCCTACCATGACTGCAATACCTCTTTCATCTTCAGTTAGCGGTCGGCGAGCCACAGTAATTTCACCAACTATGCTTCCCTTGTCAAGGTTCAGGGGGATTCTATGACCCTGTATGTCGGGGACTCTTATCAACTGAGCATTAGTAAAGCTCCATTCTTTGAATCTAGATGATCTCTTAATATACACCTCAAAAAGTGGATGCCTGAGCACTGCCAATTTTCTAATTTCCTTTACTAGTCTTAACTCATCAACATATGATTTGGCATCACTTACGATTATCTCAGTTCCATCCCTTGACAAGCGCGTTTCTCTGATTTCGCGTAAGTTGGATTTACCTCTAAATAGATCATCTAATGATTTTGTATCTATTAGAAATGATTTATGATAGTTACCCTTTCGGGTTCTAATTTTCATTTTTTCGAATGATGTCAAAAAAGATAGTCTTCCTGTTCCATATCTTCCTGTTCTAATCCTCTTTAACTTGGGCGAAACAGAATCGACTTTCTTATGTGGCGAACCAAGAAGCAAGAATTTTTGAATCTCGCTTTCATCCATTCCCGCATTATCTTCAATTGAAATTGAGTTATCAGAAAGGATGGTTATTAGAACTCTTGTTGCGTCCTCATCGAAAGCGTTTTCAACTAATTCCTTTACAACGTCTGCTGGAGAAACCCATGTCTTTGTAGCAAATTCCTTAAAGAAAGATGGATGCACCTTTAGAGCGATTGCCATAGTAACTATGTCTCAATCTCTCACCTTTATCTATTACTCGTTTGTATTTTTATCAATCTCAAAATATTCTTTCTTGAACAATAGCGAATAATTGAAACAAACTTTGAGTTACTTGACACCAAAATTTGAGGATGTTGTTACTATGTTAAAAATTAAGAAGACTAATTCCGATTGGGGAAAATTCAGTAGTGCCAAGTAGTAGATGAGGTGCGGAACCGCTGGGTGTTGTTGTCAACCAAATCATAACAGCCGGTACTGCTGCACACGCGATTATCGTCAATAAGATAAGCCAGACAGCAGTCATTTTTTCAGCCATAGTATACGGATTTAATAGAAGATATATAAATTTTCAAATTTGGTAACTCGTATAGGAATATAAGTCGCCATATAGGCTTCAAATCCTTGCTGAATGAAGTTACTAGAATATCAGGGGAAGGAATTATTTACAGAACATGATATCGCCGTCCCAAAATCATATCTTGCTAGAAACCAATCTGAATTGAACCAAATTGCGGACAAACTGCAATTCCCTGTTGTACTAAAATCTCAATTGACCGTTGGTGGTAGGGGAAAGGCTGGCGCAATATTGAAATGCATGAAACTGGAAGATTTGGCACCGAAATTTACGGAATTGTTGAATAAAGAGGTTAAGGGAGAGCTACCAAAAGTGATCTTGATTGAAGAAGCTGTAAACATAGACAAAGAGCTTTATCTTTCTTTGTTCCTAAACAGAGGAAAAAGGAGTTATTCAATAATTTCTTCTGCTCAGGGAGGAATGGATATTGAAAGTGTGGAGAACAAGGTAATTCAGGACATTTCAATTACTGGATTGACGCAATCAGACGCAGAAAACATTGCCAAAAAATTAAATCTTGATGGTGTAACTGCAAAGTCATTTTCAAACATTGTAATAAAATTAGCTAAACTCGTTAGAGAAAAGGAAGCAGAGTTGGCAGAAATCAATCCCTTGGCCATATTAAAGGATGGAACTTGTTTGGCACTTGACTCAAAAATCATTATAGATGATAACTCATTGTTCAGGCATCCTGAGTTAAGAAAATATGTCCAAATTTCTGAATTGCAAGAGCAAGCCGAAAAGAGCGGATTTTCATTTGTTGAGCTAGATGGAAACATAGCAATAATAGGTAATGGTGCTGGTCTTGTTATGTCCACATTGGACATTGTAACAGATGCGGGTGGTAAGCCTGGAGCCTTTTTGGATTTTGGCGGAGGAGCTACTACTGAAACAATTTACAAGGCATTAGAAGTAATTAGCAAATTGTCAAAAATAAAGGCTATCTTGGTAAATTTGTTTGGCGGTATTGTCAGAACAGACTTGGTGGCTCAGGCTATACTTAATGCGTATCAAGACGGTATGATCACTGTTCCAATTTATGCAAGAATCTCGGGAGCAGAATCTGAAAAGTCAAAAAAAATGCTTTCTAACAGCAATGCAAAGCTATATGATACAGTAGAGGAAGCAATTTCATCACTAGTCCAGTATAAAGAGTTGAGCAAATAAATGTCCAAGAAATTTGATATTTTTGATATTCTTGTAGGTAAACCTGGTGATACTGACTATGGTAATAAACCAGTCATAATTCAGGGAATCACTGGAAATTTTGGTTCTGTCCATACAAGGTTGATGAGGGAATATGGTACCAATATCGTTGCGGGAGTAACTCCTAACAAGGGAGGACAGACATTTGAAGGAATTCCTGTTTTCGACTCCTTAAAGGACGCTAATAAGAACTTTGGCGCAAAAATATCTGGAATATTTGTTCCAGCCCCATTCTTCCTTTCTGCAGTAAAGGACGCGGTCAATAACGGAATAAAATTACTTGTCGCTATTCCAGAACATGTTCCAGTACGTGATGCAATGGAAGCCCTAGAGTATGCACAAACTAATGGTGCTAAGATAATAGGTCCTAATACTCCCGGTGTTATTGTACCATCGGTAAATAAAATCGGGATTATGCCGTCTCAACCATTTACGAAGGGAAGTACCGCGGTCTTTTCTAGGAGCGGGACCTTGATGTATGAAGTTTCATATCATCTGTCAAGGCAAGGAATAGGTCAACAAATCGCATTAGGTATCGGTGGAGATCCAATTAACGGCACAAACTTGATAGAAGCATTTGAGCTGATAGGCGACCGGGATGAAGTTGAATCAGTAGTGGTAGTTGGTGAAATAGGAGGAGATGCAGAGGAATCATTAGTCCAGTACATTGAAAAAACAGGTTTCAGTAAACCAGTTGTAGCTTACGTAGCAGGACGTTCAGCACCAAAGGAAAAAAGAATGGGCCATGCAGGCGCAATAGTTTATGGAAATTATGGTTCTGCAGAATCTAAGATTTCTAGTTACTCTAAAGTCAATATTCCTGTGGCCAAAAGACCTGCCGAAGTTCCAAGCATTCTGCTAAAGCTGATGAAATGAACAAATGTTAAATCTACCGCACAAATTTACATACTTATTTTCCTATTTTTTGGTAAAGCGATAAAAATGAAAATAATAATATTAATATTTCATCTCATCAATCATAAATGAATAATTATGGTAAATGGACATCCCTCTTCAGATTAACTTGAAATTTTTAGAGTTCAATATCATCATTGTTCCAACAATACCAAGATCTAATAATTTAAGCTTGAAAATTCAAAGTGAAATTTGAATGGTACAAAACTACTTGGTTCAGGAGTTGCTCAAACTTAAAAATGAATACCTTGAAAAAATTCATTCATACAATCATATAAGAGAGTTTTTACCAGACACGGGCAATCACGATCTTTTTGACAAATCAAATTTAGAAAAACTACATACCTTCTTTAAGCTTAACAAAATCTATTACAAACAGGAGAGTCTGGTACTCGGAAATATTCCATGCATATCATATGAAGGTGATATCAATCAATTTTGGCTAAGTTCGAAAAAATATGATACAAATTATCAACCATTCCTTCCAACATGGGTACTCTCTGCATTGGTAATGGTCCTAGTGGCAAAAGATTTAGGATTTGAAAATATAATTGATATCGGGTCGGGTGATGGGAGGTTACTGTATTGTGGCAGTATTATCGGTCTTAATTCCATCGGAGTAGAGATAGATAAAGACTTATGCGATCTCCAAACTAAGATATCTGATAATAGTAACGTTAAATTTCGGGTCATAAATGGAGATTCGAATTCGATAGACTACTCACAATTGGCACTTGAGAATACTATGCTCTTTGTTTCGGCTTTGCCTGAGTCTGGTGAAATGATATCATATGGAATAACAAATCAATTCAAAAAATATATGGATAAACTGCAGAATGTGGGTATCACATTAATGGGAAGCCATACGTATAGGAAGTACTCGCGAGATAAGTCTATGTGGGGTTGGGGAAAATTCATAGATGATTGTGAATTAAAACTAGTCGAATGTTTGAGTCTGCCAACCTCATGGACGCTTGATGAAAAGAAAGAAACTCCATATTTGTTCACGCTTTTTAGATAACGATACCGATTCTCAGAATAATTTTGAGCCAAGAAATCACATCAGAAACCTGTTTGCATTTTAACAAACTTCAGATTTACCATCTAACTATACCTGTTATCTGTTGTGCTCATAGTTTGATTTTAGAATGAAATTGCCTTCTTTAAATGCAATAACTTATTTTGGTACGACGTTCATATGGTATCAGGATCAGAGATTTGATGGAACCCTCATCAAGATACATGGTATATCTGGAGAATGAAAAATACCTTCCCGAAGACGCAAATTCAATTCTTTCTTTGTCCAGAAATATTTTGAAAGATTACAAAATAATTATTAGAGATGTAAGAGTTGCATCGTACTTTCTTGAACTTGATATGAGTATCCCTTCTTCATTAGATCCAGAAAAAATAAAATCAAGATTACGAAAAATTGGGACCATGACAGAAATTGATAAGATCGGTGAAAGCGAATTGGACAAAAAAGTATCACTAGAGCTTGCACGTCAGCTATTCAACACCGAGAAATATTGGAAGACCCATGAAATTCTTGAAGGAGTATGGAAACATACCCAAGGGGACGAGAGAGCCCTGTTAAACGGTATAATTCTTGTTGCAGCAGCCTTGGTACATTATCAAAAAGGAGAACATGATACATGTATATCAATAATGAAGAGAGCACTAAACAAATTGCGTAGTGCATACGGCCATTATCATGACATAGATGTGGATTTGATAAAAACTCATGTGATGAATATTATCAATTCGGCCAAGATCTCAAGGTTTAATATCTAAGAAAGTACATCAATAATATGCCAGCATCTAGAAATCAACATTAGATAACGAACTGTCATGTTGGTTTATTAAGATTGTCTATTTCTTCTTTTTCTCATTATGTAGGCTGCTGCAATAAGTCCTGCAAGAATCGTAATCATGATAAAAAAGGTACCTTCATCTCTCACTGTACCCTTTGGCAATATTGCAAATAATGTGGCTGAAAGAATTGCTAACAATTTGAATCAATCATACTAAACTGACTGTGGAAATTAAAGATTTCTTGAATGTAAATAATAATAATAATAAGGTTCTGTTTTATTCTTATTGTATTGGTAAATAATGATGCATTAAATCCAGATAAACATAAGGTTGGGCTTGAAATTCATCAGCAATTGGATTCAAAGAATAAATTATTTTGTAATTGCAAGATAACAGATTCTACTAAACATGATTTTACCTTTAAAAGGATTCTACATCCGACTCAGAGTGAAATGGGATCCTATGATCAAGCTGCCATTTTTGAATCAAAGAAAATTAGGACAGTAAAATACCTGTCATCCAGAACTTCCAATTGCCTGATTGAATCAGATGAGGAACCACCTGAACTGGTTAATGCAGAGGCACTCGAGCTAGTCTTGACCATCTCTCTTGCACTTCATTGTACTATTGAGGATGAATTACATGTAATGCGAAAAATAGTAATTGATGGGTCAAATACCACGGGATTCCAAAGAACAATACTAGTTGGTAGGAACGGATATTTGGATGTTGATGGTGTTAGGGTTGGAATCCAAAGTATTTGCTTAGAAGAAGATGCTGCGAGAATAGTTAATGAAGATAAGGACAACGAGAATGATACGAAGATATTTGCTCTCGATAGATTGGGAATTCCTCTTATAGAAATTGCTTTGGATCCTATCTCTAACACTCCATTGTTTGTAACAAACGTAGCCCAGACCATTGGCAGATTATTGCGCGCTACAAAAAAAGTAGCACGAGGACTAGGAAGTATTAGACAAGATGTAAATATTTCAACAAATGGTGGAGCAGTTGTTGAAGTGAAAGGTGTGCAACAGCTATCACAGTTGGCTCTAGTTATTGAATATGAAGCAAAAAGACAGGATGGATTAAACCAGATCGCTAAAGAGCTAAAGGATCGTAAAATAGATGAATCAAAATTCTTGGACAGTATCACAGATGTTACTGATTTTATGAAACTATCAACCTCCAAAATAGTTAAGAAAATTCTGAGTGGTGATTCTAGATTCATGGGATTTGTATTGCGAGATTTTAGTGGGCTACTATCTTTTGAACCATATCCAGGAATAAGATTAGGAAAAGAATTGGGGGAAGTTGCAAAATCCTATGGAATTGGTGGGATATTCCACTCCGATGAATTACCAAATTATGGGATTACCGCTGAAGAGGTCAAATCATTATCATCTATTTTGAAGATAAACAAAAATGACGCTTTCGTATTAGTTGGAGGCCCATCAGTATTAGTAAACTCTGTAATATCTGAATTATCTAATAGAATTAGGAGGGCATTTTCAGGTGTTGTTGCGGAAACGCGTTCTGTGAGATTGGATGGTGTTACTGTATTTAGTAGACCCAGACCGGGTTCATCGAGAATGTATCCTGAAACAGATATCCCTTACATTTCCATAAATGAACACAGATTAGAGGAATTATCGAAGAACATTCCTCGCCCGTGGAACGAAGTCATAGATCAAATATGCAAGAAATATCTTATTAATCGTACACTAGCGGAAAATATTTTTGACTCTCAATACTTTTCTCTCTTTGAGAATATAGTTTCTCACACCTCAGTTAACCCTTCTTTCATAATATCTAAACTTACAGAAGATTTAGTTAGCTTGGAAAGACAAGGTTATGACATTTCCATTCTTACTCACAACAATCTATTTTATCTGTTTGAGCAGTTAGAAAAATCTAAAATATCCAAGGAATCAATTTCAATAATACTTGAAAAACTACTAAGGAAGGAAGGGGGTTCTATCGATGAAATCATAAGATCATTTGGATCCGAAGGAGTCACAGAGGAGGATATCGACGGAATCATCCAAAAGATAATAGCGGAAAACGAAAACATAATTTCTCAAAAGGGTATGGATTCAATGGGTCTTTTGATGGGCAGGTGTATGTCAATTCTAAGAGGCAAGGTTGATGGGGAAAAAATCAACAAGAAACTAGTGACGAAATTAACTGAACACTTGGAAGGTTCCAAAGGGAGTAAAATGTAATAGTCTTAAATTAGTCTGGTATAGAGGTGTTATTCGTATTGTATTCAAGTCGCCTGCTTGTACCTGGTTCTTAACCTCAATCTTTCAAAGAACTCCAAGATAATCCACAAAATAAGAGCACCAATACCTATTAGTAAAACTATGACCCCTATGAAGATTACTTTAATTTCGACTTTAGGATTTTTATTACTATCAAAAAGGATCGCACTCCCAAACATACTTTCTGTATAAATTTCTGAACCTTTGAGATTAGTCAAAACTGCAGTGTAATTTCCGCTAATTGTCGGATTTATTGTTGCAAACAACGGCTGAGATGAATTGACATCAAATAACAACGTGCCTTTTGGATTAATTATCCTAAGATTAGCTAGGTCTGACGAGTTTTGAGGAGTTACAGATATAGAAATGTTTTTTCCTTTTTGTACATCTTTAAGAAATAGAATCGAATTGTCCTCTTTTGCTATTTTTCCTTTAAATACCGTGCTTGTAGTGTGAAGGGGATCTGGTACCCTAATGGAGGATATCGAAATTATCGTTACTCCTATCAATATTGATATCAATGCTATGGATAAAATAATTCTCCTCATTGGTTGTCACTCATCATTGATGCCATCTATTGATATTCTCCTTTTAAAGAGTTACAGATATGTGTTTTAAAGATATTACTGTATTCCCAAACAATATCTTTGGCCGACGCCCAAAATTCGGATAGTCCTATGGTCTATAGTTTATGAAATTTGATATCACGAATTGAATATTGGAAAGGAGAATTCATAATATATATATAAACTAAAATTGGTACTAGTTGCAATGAGTAGTTTCAAGCACGCTAGGACTGCCTTATTTGGTTTAACTTTTGTATTGATAATGTTCATGTCCAATGGACTTTTTGCTGCCTTTGGTCAATCTACAAATTTTGAAGGTCCCTTTGTCGGTGTTGCAATGAAGGGTGGATATGTGGATCAAAAAGAAAACAGAGAAGATACTCCATTACCTCCTGCAACTTATTTTGATGAGAGTTTCAGGTTACTTAGTGAAGCAGGACTAAATCATGTAAGATTCTTGTTCTACTGGGAAGCATATGAGAAAAATCCACAAGGATTTATGAATGAACTAGAACAGGTGGCAAACGCAGCCGACAAATATGGTATTAAAGTTATTTATGACAATCATCAATGGCATACATCTTCTTGGCTTGAAAAGAGGGGAACTGGCTTTCCAACTGCCCTTTTTGCCAATAATTCACAGCTATACCCAATGAACAGTGGTGGTAAGGAAGGTGAACCGGTAGCAAAGCTTTGGTGGTCTAATTTCTGGGATGGTACTATCAAGGATGGACAGGGAAATGATGCATGGACTCTGTTAGCTGACTTTTATAAGAAAGTAGTTGCCGCAGTCGATAGTCATGAGAGCACTTTGGGATACGAAATTTTGAGTGAACCTCACGTAGAAGCTGCTGACCAATGGGAAAAAATTGGAAGCTTTAACTCATTTATGACTGACGAACTACGCTCGGTGACTCAGAAAATTATTGTTTATAGTATGAATGTCCCTGTCGATCTAAACGGACCCATACAATTAACAGCAGAAAACCTTGCCGAGATGGCTCCTGCAAATAAGGAAAATGTATGGTTTAAAATAAGCGTCTATGGAATTCCAGACAGAGATCAATATCAACAAGAGAGATTTGACCTTTTCTTACAAACTCGTGAATTGACCGGCATTCCACTTTATATCGGTGAATGGAACAATGTCGTAAGAACTCAAGTCAATGGCGTATTTCAGCTAGATCCTCAAAAGAGCGGTCTAAACCAGCAAATTGCAGATACTATGCTTGAAGCATTTAAAAATGAAAATATAACTGCCTCGGCTTTCTGGAAATGGGATTACCAAGATGCAGATACTGCTAGCTTCAACTTGATTTCTCCTCAAAACGCCACATTGACGCAAAATCAAAACGCCACATTAACTCCAACAGAATACTACACATTTCTCAAGAATTCAGTAGCCAATGTTTATGGTGATTTATCCACTTCTACATCTGGCTCATCTTCAGAAACTACTTCTGACACAACATCTGACACAACATCTGACACAACATCTGACACAACATCTGACACAACATCTGACACAACATCTGATGCAACTTCGGAAGAAACTTCTGAAGCCACGTCCGAAACTAACTCTACTGAAGAGAATTAGTCTCGCACCAACTCTCTATCAGAGTTATTGGGCTCAGAGCCCACTAGAGATACAAATACGTCATCCAGAGTAATAGGAGATACTTTAAAGAATAAATTTTTCTTTATTGCAATAGCTGATAATTCCTGAATATTGGATTCAAACGTGAATAGTTTTATGGTTTCCGTTCCTCCATCAACTACTGTCCCATAAGATTTTAACACATCACTTTCAACTCCAGATTTCGAGATCTCTATTTTGATATTTTCTTTAATATTCTTTCTAATCTCCGAAATAGTCCCTTGTGAGATAACGATTCCCTTGTCTATGATGACTATATCATCAGACAATACTTCTGCTTCATCCATGTAGTGTGTTGTAAGCAGAATTGTAGTTCCATTTTCTTTATTTTCCTTGATGGCTTTCCAGATTTGACGTCTGGAGACGGGATCAAGTCCTATCGTTGGCTCGTCTAGAAAAAGTAACTTTGAGTCCGTGGCCATCGCCATGGCCACCAGTACCTTTTGCTTCATGCCTCCTGACAGGTACATGGCCAGTCTATTTCTGACATCATATAATTCAAATTCTCTAAGAATTTTCTCGGCTCTTGTGTATGACTCCTGTTTGTTAACGCCCCTGATTCTTAGCCAGTAATAAACATGATCCCACGGAGTAAGAGCCCGCAGTGGTCTTCCTTCTTGAGGTACTATGGATATATTATTTCGTATTTTTTCTGTATCTTTAATTAGATCATTTTCAAATATTTTTACAGTTCCGGAGCTTGGTAATAATTGCGTTGCACATATTCTTACGAATGTAGTTTTTCCCGCGCCATTTCTGCCTAGAAGAGTGAATATTCTCCCTGGTTCAATATTTAACGAGATATTATTAATTGCGTAGCTTGATGATCCCTTGTATTTTTTAGTAACATCAACAGCCTCTATTGCTTTCATAATGACACATTTTCAGTTTTTAAATTCATATAATCGATATCTTAAAAAGGATATTATTGAGAAGAGGTAGTATGGAAACTGAAACTGGGGAAAAACAAATAGTCCCACTTACTCCACATTTATAGATACTCCATGATCCCTTGAATCTTTTAATTTGAATGTTGCTTCTAGAATTCCATTTTTGTATGTTGATTTTCCGGTGGACGGATCAATTTGATCCGGTAGCTCAATTTTTTTACTATACTTTCTCTCTCCTGAAATTGATTCTATAGTTAGAGAATTTTCATTCGCAGTTATCCTTAAATCACTCTTGCTCACACCAGGCATTTCTGCAATTATTTTCAATTTGTCAACATCCCTGATAATGTCGACTACCGGCTCCCTCTGATCACTAACTGAAAATCTCCCAGTTAAGGAGCTTGGGAATGTATTCAAGTTTCCAAATCTTCTGACGACCGGTTTCCCATCCTCTCCTATTTTGAATGAATATCCGTAAACGATAGGGCCCATTTCGCGTACGGTTGAACCGTCATCAAGTTTGCGTTCTCTTATGAGATTCTTTGGAACATTTTGATCCATACTTTTGACAGCTTCCTGCATCAACTTTTCCATTTCCTTCATCATTGAATCTACATCAGGAAACCACGAATTTGTTCTCCTTCGTCCGAACCACTCATCAAAGGGAGTCGACATATGTACTATCTTGTGTTGTTTAAATATAAATATTACAGACCTTACGATTTGATATTTTTTGTATTATCCAATTCTTCAATTAGCCATTTTTGTCTATCACTGAGTTTGGTAGGCACTTCAAGACTTATTTTTATGATTTGATCTCCCTTGGAACGTTGACCATGTACAGGAATTCCTTTCCCCCTTAGTCTAAAAATTGAATCAACTTGTGTTCCCGCAGGTATTTTCAACTTCTCACTTCCATATAATGTAGGCAATACTATTTCTGTACCTAGTACCAGCTCTGTATATTTCAATTTGAGATGATAAAGTAAATCTCCGTTTTCAAGTCTTTGAAAAATTTGATGAGGCTTGATGTGAATTCGAATAAATAAATCTCCTGGAACTTCATATCCATCTGAAATTCCCCTGCCACTTAACTGAAGTGTCATACCATCATCAATTCCAGGTGGCACTTCGATCTGTATTTTTTTTCTGGTCGCAACTTTGCCATTTGCCCCACAATTTTTACACGGTTTTTCTATAATCTCTCCTATGCCTCTACAAGTTCTACAAGTTTCAACAGTAACGAATGTTGAAAATCTGTTTTCATTAAATACTCTCTTTGTTTGTCCAAGTCCGTTACAAGATGTACATTTCTTAGGTTTCGTACCCGGATAACATCCAGTTCCGTTACACGCAGAGCACTTTTCCAAAGCGGGAACTTCAATGGTTTCGTTCTTTCCGCTTACTACCTCTTCTAGAGTAAGCGACAAGTCAATTACAGTATCCTCCCCTCTGTTGTTCCTTCCAAAGTTAAATCCAAATCCAAATGGGTCGCTTCTATTTCTGCCTGAAAAGCCGCCCCCGAATAATTGCTCAAAAATATCTTTTATTCCGCCAAATCCGATGTCCCTGAAGATTTCATCAAAGTTTGATTCTGATCCCCTAAAGACCTCCTCAGATCCTACATGGCCATATTTGTCATATTTTTTCCTTTTTTCATCATCAGATAGCACTGCATACGCCTCTGAAATTTCCTTAAATTTTTCTTCTGCACCTGCATTCTTGTTTCTATCGGGATGAAATTGAAGAGCTAATTTCCTATATTTGTTTTTGATATCTTCTTTAGTAGCATTTTTATCAACATTCAAAACTTCGTAATAATCACGCTTTGTACTCATTTGAAGAAACCATTAATTAGAAAATGACCGGATAGACTCAGATTTGACATTCAGCTTCATTTCTAAGCCTGCGTGTTGGACTGATTTGCATTATCTGTTGGTTGATTTGCATTATCTGTTGGTTGATTTGCATTATCTGTTGGTTGATTTGCATTATCTGTTGGTTGAGACGAGGTTGCTTGTTGCGATGCAGCGGCACCAGCCGATTTATATGCTTCGGTACTTATTTCGCCTAGGATATTTTTTAGAGATTCAATCTTCTTCTTTAAATCTTCAATATTGTTTGACGCCATGGCTTCCCGTAATTCCTTAACCGCGTTATTTGCTTTTTCCACCTGTTCGGGTTTTATTTTGTCCTTCAAATCCTGCTGGGTCAGTTTTTCTGCAGTATATGTTAAATTGTCTGCTTCATTTTTCACTTCCGCTTCTTCCTTCTTCTTTTTATCCTGTTCGGCAAATTGTTCTGATTCCTTCTTTAGTCTTTCAATATCGTCTTTGGAAAGTTTAGTATTTGCAGAAATCGTTATTTTGGATTCCTTCGAAGTTGCAAGGTCTTTTGCAGTGACATTTAGAATGCCGTTTGCGTCAATATCAAAAGTAACCTCCACTTGCGGAATTCCTCTTGGCGCTGGCGGTATTCCTGACAAGTTGAACATTCCCAAAGAAACACAATCGGCTGCCATCGATCTTTCACCTTGAACTATGTGTACAGTTACTGCGTTTTGATAGTCTGCAGCAGTAGTAAAAACTTTACTTTTCTTTGTAGGAATAGTAGTATTTCTTTCAATAAGCGGTTCCTTTAATCCCCCCAGTACTTCCACCCCTAATGTTAGCGGAGTAACATCAACTAACAGTATATCTGTAGTAACATCACCCGCAATGATTGCCCCTTGAACGGCCGCACCCATAGCTACGGCTTCCATTGGATCTATGCCTCTTTCGGGCTCCTTTGACATTACACCTGAGATGAATTGTCGAACAATCGGCATACGGGTTGGCCCTCCAATCAAAATAATTTTGTCTATCTCGGTGGGTTTGAGCTTTGCATCCTCAATTGCTTGCAACATGGGAGTTTTACACCTTTCAATTATTGGTCTCAACAATTCCTCTAGCTTTGATCTCGATAATGTCAAGACCAAGTTTTTTGGACCCGATGAGGAATCATAAGATAAGAATGGTAAATTTATTTCAGTGCTCATTACATTAGACAATTCAATTTTTGCCTTTTCAGCTGCTTCCTTGATTCTCATCATCGCGGCCTTATCATTACGAATATCAATGGAAGTTTGATTCTTAAATTCTTGAATAATGAACTCCACCACTGAATTATCCATATCCGTACCTCCTAGTTGAGTATCTCCAGAAGTACTCTTTACCTGAAATACGCCACCGCCCATTTCCATAATTGTAACATCCAAAGTTCCTCCACCGAGATCGAAGACCATTATCTTCAAATCTTTGTTTACCTTATCTAGTCCATAGGCTAGTGAAGCAGCTGTAGGTTCATTAATAATTCTAACAACTTCTAGGCCTGCGATTTCTCCTGCATCCTTTGTTGCCTGTCGTTGATTATCATTAAAATATGCCGGTACCGTTATCACCGCCTTGTCTACTGTTTCACCAATGTAGGCTTCAGAATCTCTCTTTATTTTTTGCAAAATAAATGACGAAATCTGTTGTGGCGTATACTCCTTGTCATAAACTTTAAATTTGAAATCAGTGCCCATCTTGCGTTTTGCAGCTATAACTGTCCCTTCGGGATTTGTTACCATCTGTCTTCTTGCAGGCTCGCCAACAAGCAATTGACCGTCTTTCGTGAAGGCAACATATGACGGAAAGGCTTTTCCACCTACGGATGTTCCTTCGGCGGCTTGGATTATTGTAGGCTTTCCACCGATCATTACAGATGCTGCAGAATTACTTGTTCCAAGGTCTATCCCAATAATTTTACCCATAATCTCTATTCACTACTCCTTATCTCTTTCATTGATATCTTTATTTGTAACTGTCCTTTTAGATAAAATGACTGAAGAAGGTCTTAAAACTTTATTGCTTAGCAAATATCCCTTTCTTACTACCTCTACTATCGTATTATCGGGTGCCAAATCATTTGTTACAAATCCAATAGCATCATGTACATTTGGGTCAAATGATGTGTTCATGGCCTCTATCTCTACCATACCCTCATCCTTCATAAAACCTTCAAAATTGGCCATTATTCCTTGTATTCCACCAACCACGGTTGGATCATATTGGCCATTTTTTAGCGTTTCTAGGGCCAATACACAATCATCATAAATCTTTAAAATTTTTATGAAGAGCTGACCCCTATTTTCTTCAATCTTTGATTCCACCTGTTTCTGCATTTGTTTCCGATAATTGTCAAAATCCGCCATAAGGTACCTAAGTTTTGACAAATTCTTTTCTGATAATTCTCTTTCCTTTTCGAGTTCACCATTCAAGAATTCTATTTCTCTCCTCAATTGTCCAATGTCGGTCTCTTCGGAATCCTCTTCTTTCTCATTTCCATTATCATCAGTGTCGTTGTCCAACAATCCACCGTCAGTCTCTTCGGAATCCTCTTCTTCACCGTCATTTACTTTTTCGGCCAAGATCGCAAATGTTTTGACCTATCTCAGATAATTAGATATCGGAAAGGAATTTACAAATCAAAAAACATAATAAACCAAAACATGGTCACTTGATAACATAAACTAAATTGGAAGATGAAGAATTAAGGGTCATTAACGAAAAAAGAATGAAAAAGCTACAACAGATAGTTAATGAAAAGGAACTTTTAAAAAATATCAAAGAACCACTCAATCTTGACGACTCAAATTTTGCTCAGACAATCAACAAGTATCCGTTACTTTTAGTTGATTTTTGGGCTCCTTGGTGTGGACCTTGCAGGATGATGTCTCCGATAATTGATCAGGTTGGTAAGGAGTACATTGGCAAATTAGTTGTAGGTAAAGTAAACGTTGATGAAAATCCACATATTTCAGGACAGTTTGGGATATCCAGTATTCCAACGTTGATATTATTCAAGAGAGGCCAAGCTGTTAACAATATCATTGGTTCAGTGTCCAAAAGCAGGATAGATGAAATGGTAAGAATGCATCTCGAGTAAGGTAATATTTTAAAGCGTTATTTCACTGTAATTTTCATTTTTAGTAACTAAAATAGAGATAAATAGTTTCAGGTTTAATGATATTTAGTTTGGTAACAGTTATCAAAATGTAACTTTTAATTAGATAGACTCTAAATATCATATGTCAATATTGAATAACTGTGGCGCATAAATCGATCCTTCTCTAACTCTCTTTACTTTTGCTACAGACAGGTAATGTGGCCATATTGTAATCATAATGGAGCCTTGAGGAACTCCTTCGGGAGATTCAATGATCACAATATCATTTGGATTAACACCGTGTTCATTTAATACAACTTTGCTCCTTTCCACTAGTTCTGAAGACATGCCACTACTGTAAAGATAAACTTTATCAACATAATCAATCTTAGAATCCATTTCGATCTATAGAGTTGTTAATGCATTAAATTCTTATCTGATTATTTTTTGATCTATAGTTCGTCGATGTGGAATTTGGATCTGCAACCAATGCATTCATAAATTTCGTTTCCAACGGATCCGCTTACATTGAATCTGACAATTGTAGTGCATTTGGGGCATCTACCTTCTACGGTTCTTCTACTCTTATGTGGTCTTGATGTACTTTTTCTTCTTCCCATGATCCATTTTGGATAGTAACTAACTGGTTTATAAATTACATTGAATTCCGTGAAAATCTTGAAACAAATTATTCAGGCGAGTGTAGCCTTGATTCAAGTAAATTTCATACTGTGGACAGAATGTTAGGGGTGTTAATTTATTTATTGATTAGTACATTAAGAGCTAGGGAATTAGCAAAAGAACTTTTGCAGACTAGATTTCAAAGTAAACTCGTAATAGTTCGCACAGCGAATGAGTTAAATGTTACAAATAAGTCATTAAATTAGCTGTGAATGTTATCTGACTATATCGAAGTTTCAAAGCCAAGAATAGTGGTGGTACTGGTTGTTACAGCAATCACAAGCTCTTTGGCAGCAACTAGATTTGATTCAACTCCCCTAACATCGTGGGACATTTCACTATTCCATCTACTGTTTATTGGAATATGTGGTTGTTTAGCATCAATGGGCTCAAGCGCTTTGAATCACTATTTTGATAGGGATATTGATAAAATCATGTCTAGGACAGTAAAAAGACCAATCCCGGCGGGAAGATTGGAACCTAAGAACGTACTCATTTACGGTATCGTACTCTGCGCAAGCTCTGTTATCATTTCTTTCTTGACTCTGAATTTGATGGCAATGGCCATGATTGCACTGGGGATTTTTTTCTATGTATTTATTTACACGTTGTGGCTAAAACGTTCCAATGTGTCTAATATTGTCGTAGGAGGCTTTGCAGGGAGTGCGGCATCAATGGCAGGATGGGCAACTACCACTGGATCGATGGATATCCTAGGATTCCTCATAGGCTGCTTGGTATTCTTGTGGACTCCCCCCCATTTTTGGTCTTTTGCTATAAAATCAAGGGAAGAATATGCAAGTGTGAACGTTCCAATGTTGCCTGTTCTTATAGGTAATGAAAAAACAGCAGGGTATATTTTTGCGAACACTGCAATCCTGTTACCATATTCATTATCTTTGTATCTACTCGGTTTGGGAGCATTGTACTTTATTACTGCTGCAATTTCAGGTTCGCTTATGCTTATTTATCATTATAAGTTGACAAAGGATCCCACTCCTGACTTTGCATGGAAAGCATACAAGATAACGGCGCCATATTTGGTTGTTATATTTATTTCACTTGCATTTGATTCTCTTTACTATTATCGATTTTAACAATACTTTTAGTGCAAGTTAATTACTTCTTCATAAACATAAAAAGAGTAGATAACTACTGATTCTATTTCATACTGACTGACTTTCTGCTAACATTTATTACTTCTATTTCGCCCACTGCCTCTACATTTCTTATTGATTCTTCTAATAATTCCATTTGACCCTCGGAATCATCTAGGGTAAAATCTGCCAAAAGGGAATACAGGCCAAAAGCAATTGGTTCTTTTTTATGTGCTAATAATTTGAACCCTTCCGGAAGCGTTTCTTTCAGAATATTAGGGATCGAATCTATATCTGCATCTGACTCGGAAGGAAGCATCTTGATTCTCGCGACTAATTTGCTCATTATTATGGACCTTCAAACCCACATCCAATGCATTTGTATGACCTTGCAAACTGTCTGCAACTTTGGCATCTCCAAATTAATACATATCCACAATTAGGACAGTAGTATTTCACACATTCGTCGTTTGCGATTATTGGTCGACTGCAAGAAGTACAAACTGGTAATTGTAATGATTTTGACACAAAGAGCACAAACATTATTCCGAATTTATATCTTGCTTGGATGATTTGAGCAAAAAGGCTCACAAATCATCCGGAAGTTTAACTCGCAGGTCTCAACTATGTGTATCTAAATATCCTTATTAGTACTGAAAACTCGCCGAAATTCATTACCTATCAATATTTTGGTCAAGTTAGTAGCTATCTTTGATTTAAGAAAAAGATCAAGCGCGCTGGAATGAAAATCAAAATCCGAAAAATTAGAAACCTGGCTAATTGCCACTTTTGATATTTGTGAGAATATTAAATCAATCGACTTGTTATCCAATCTTTCCAATACCTTCCTTGCAAGCAACATGGAGTTGAATTCCTTCCAAAACATGGATTTCCATTTTTTTTCATAATCATGCAGGAATCCATTATCGTTGGTCTCTATTGCCTTTGAAATTGCTTTACCTGCCAAGATACCCGCCATTCCACAACTAAAAATACCTCCCGCCGTAGTTGGTTTAGTCTGTCCAGCGGCATCACCAACCACAAGAACTCTTTCTTTGATGAAAGGTGGTCTTGGACCTCCAATCCAAATAGGCGCAAAGATTTTCCTGATAATAGAATATTTTTCTCCCCTAGAGTTTATGAAATTATTCAGCGCAACTAACGTGTTAATACCCTTTCCTGCGACTCCTATCTTGCCTTTCCCTTCACCAGTAGGAATTATCCAGACAAAAAATCCGGGATATTTTTCAGCGTCAAATAGTATTTCAACTGTTTTACGGTCAATCCAGTTTGCATAGATTTCGAACTGAGCAGAGGCTAGAATTCCACTATCAGTAGCATCTTTCAAGGAGCTTAGCCCTTTTGCATCCACAAAATATTTACATTCAATTTCTCCGTCCGAAGTCTTTACAAAATAGGTGGATTGATTCTTTGAGATACTCTTAAAAGAGCATCTAGTTCGAATTTCAGCGCCTGCGCTTTGTGCCTGTTTAGCTAACTGTTTATCCAGACCCCTACGATCTACTACTATGACGTTTTGTTTTTCAGCAGGTAATTCAAAACTGGAAGCTCTCGAACTAATCTTAGCCTTATAGACAGCATTTTGAAAATTATTAGAGTCAACTATGAGACCTAACTTTTGTAGACCACCAAGACTTACCATCCCCCCACAATGTTCAGGTGTACCAATTTCATGATCCTCTTCTATAACTATCGTGGATGGTCCATTTGAAGAGCATTCTCTCGCGGTTGCAAGACCTGCTACACTCCCACCCGCAATTAATACATCGCAGTATTCCATACCCTATAAGGAAACAATTATTTCATCATTTTATTAACTAACCTGTAGTGGAATTCAAACAAGTCATCGTTGTTCGAAAAGATCTCCGAATGGGTACTGGAAAAATAGCATCTCAGGTTGGACACGCAGCTGTCTTGGGAGTTGAAAAATCCAGAAAATCTAACAAATTCTGGTTAGAAAGTTGGTTTTACGAAGGACAACCGAAAATAGTCGTTAAGGTAAACAGCCTCGAAGAACTACTGGAGATACAGCGAGACGCTGAAGATCTAAGAATTCCTGTAATTATCGTCAAGGATAGGGGCCTAACGCAGATTCCAGGTGGAACTATTACATGTATTTGCATTGGACCTGCTCCATCAGATATTATTGATAAAGTGACATCAGATCTTAAATTACTCTAACTATCTAAATGATAAATTTGAATTATTTTACTTTGTATTTTTATATCTTATGTAATTTGCCTACGTTCCAAACATGTATATATACTTGCATTTATAAAGCCAACCTAGTATGCCAGAAACTAAGCCCATTGTTAGCATAGAAAATGTTGTTGCTTCTGCGACTGTCAATCAAACTGTAAACCTTAATTTAATTACTCAAATATTCCCTGATGTCGAATACCATCCGGATCAGTTTCCAGGACTTGTATTTAGACTGAAATCTCCTAAAACTGCAACATTGATTTTCAGTTCCGGAAAAATGGTATGCACTGGCGCAAAATCCGAAGAACAGGCGATTAAGGCAGTAAAGAATGTGGTCCAAAAACTCAGAAAAGGAAGTATTCCAATTGAAAATGAACCTCAGATAGAAATACAAAATATTGTTGCATCTGCAAGTTTAGGTGGCAAAATACATTTAGAACTGGCAGCTAGAGTATTGCCTCGCAGTATGTATGAGCCAGAACAATTTCCGGGTCTTATCCACAGGATGTTGGATCCTAAAACTGTGATACTCCTATTTGCTAGCGGAAAGTTGGTCTGTACTGGGGCTAAGAAAGAGTCCGAAGTATATAGAGCTGTTCACAATTTACATGATCTTCTAGAAGAGAAGAGTCTAATGATTTATGAAGGTTAAAGTTCACTTGGCCTTATGCATACTCACGATTCGATTCGAAAATGCCTGAACTATGGCTAAATTATGGCAGCACTGATATAATAGTAGATTTAAAGGTAGAGAATCTTTCACTTATTGAGAATTCAAAATTTGACATACTTGATAGCGAAAACCTAGATCAACAAATTAAGTCTATACAAATCGGAGATGCTACTACACTTGTACCTCTCGATGCTTCGAATTCAACTGTTCAACTTGTTTCTAAACTAATTGTCCTTGCGGAAGCAAAAGGGATTAAGTTATCCATAGAATCAACTCCAAAAGCAAGAAAGCAGTTATCAAACAAATTGCAAAACCAAAATATTGGTAACATAGATAATAATGGTGAACATTTACAAACCCTTAAAAAAGATAAAAATACTATATTTGTTTCAAAAACTAACATCGATCCTTTTTTTGGTTATAGTGGAACTCCTGTCACCCTCTTGAGGGAATTTGAACAGGACAAAATGAATGAAGCATTCAAGTCGAGAACAGATAACTTTCCTCATCCTGCTTTAATTGGTCCACCGATTGAAGTTGCAAACAAATTATGTGAAGGCATGAACGCAATGTCTGTTGAAATTACTTCCAATAATAGTGGAATTAACAACATCTTTTATGGCGAAATACTCCAGTCTTTTCATAACTCAATCAAGAATCTCGAAAGCCTTGCGATAGAAGATGTACAGGAATTAAAATCTCTTGTAGTGGGAACGAATACTGATACGAATTCGAGTTCAACTTTGTCAAGTTCTTTGAGTTTATTGTGGAATTCGGTGAATGTTCTTAAGAGAAATGCCATTGTAGTTATGGTTTCGGAAAATAACAAAGGATTTGGGGCTAAGGCATTAGAGAAATTTGCATACGGAGAAATAAAACTAGAAGACTACGAGAATTCTACCTACCTCGAGGGGTTGGAACATATTATGTTTATCAATGAATTAAGAGAGAAATATAATGTTGCAATTCTTTCTTCGTTACCAAAATATTATTTAAAGGACATATTTGGACTTAGAGTATTTTCGAATATGCAGGAAGCCGCCGAAAAAATACTTGAGATGAATGGAAAAAGTCATAGGATTTCAATTATCCAAGATCCAAATACTGCAATATTCAAAAAACATGGCTAAATGGAATATTAGTACCAACTATGTTTGATAGAAACCCAAAGTTAAAATAATTAAAAATCGTCTATTTGATAATTTGCAGAGCTGCTTACGAAAAAATGAAGATTATATCTTCTACAGATGTGGTATGGAGAACCTACATTCTGTAATAGAGATAAATTTAAACTCACTTCCCGAACACTATACAGAGTATTTTTTTGAATCAATTCTAAAAGAATTACCTGAATCATTCATTGTTGCAGAATTTGGTGGAAAAATCATTGGATATGTAATGTGCAAGATTGAATTTGGATTCTCTAATTTCAGGAAATTAGGCTTTGTAAAGAAAGGACATGTAGTTTCCATTGCGATTATGGAAGAACACCGAGGAAAGAGGGTTGGTACCATTTTAATGGAGGAAGCGATAAATGGACTTGTATCAAGGCGAACAGAAGAAGTATATCTCGAGGTAAGAGTGAGCAATTCTGCGGCAATAAAAATGTATGAGAAATTAAATTTTAAGATGAGATCGAGACTGAAAACATACTACAGAGATGGAGAAGATGCATTCTTGATGGCATTAGAATTGTCTTGAGTTGAATAATAGTGGTGAAACATTTATCATGAAACAGAATAAAATAATTGGATTAATTCTACTCATAGTACCATCATTATTTCTCATTTTCTATTCATACTTGTTGTTATTTACGCATTGGGATATTGTACTTATAAAAACTACTTTGGTAGTCATTGTGGGGATACTAATGACTGTGCTTGTCTGGATGGGTTACACAATGGCTTCAGCTCCTCCAGATAAATGAGTCATGATTAAGTTACCATTACATCAGATACGATTTGATAAAATCTAGGACCAACCTCTCTCACGACTCTAACATTTCTAATGGTGTGGTCAAATTTACTAAACGATTCTGAAGTATCCATAATTCCATTCTGTATGGCGTTTTTCTTATTGTCAGCTCCTACATGACAAAAATAGTGTATCGTGCCACTACCGTTTTCAAGAGAACTTACGGCAGCATCTACAAAATCTTTTGCTTTTTCCGGTAAGGGCATCAACACCCGTTTTGCAATTCCCTTAAGGCCTTTATGAATTTCCTGCTCGGCATCACCAAGAACAGGAAACACATTCCCTGTCAATTTATTTATCTCAATATTCTGTCTACACATGTCAATGGCTATTGGGTTTGAATCAATAGAGTAAACTTTGGCCGAATTGTTGTAGCGAGATATTATGATGGAAAACGTTCCTACACCTCCGAACATATTCACAATCACTTCATTAGGCTCAGTCAATTTCGCAATCCTTAACCGTTCGGTTGACAGTCTGGGTGAAAAGTAAGTATTGATTACATCTACTTTGAAAGTGCATCCATGTTCCTTATACACAGTAATTGGACTATTTTCTCCAGATATCAATTCCAATTTCCGCAATCTGTAATCCCCCTCAATCGCTGATACTTGACAAAATACCGATTTTACTGGCCTAATTTCCTCAATCAGGGCATCTGCAATCAATTTTCTTTTAGAGGTTAATGAGTCTGGGATTTTGATTATCGCAATAGTTCCAATGATATCAAATGATGATGAAAGTTTTTCAAGCTCTGTTCTATCAAGCCTTTCTTGCAATACCTCCTTAAGCATTTTTGTCATATTTTGCTTAATTTCAAGTCCTCATATAATAGTCACCAGAGCTCTTTTGTGCCCTATCCAGCCTTCCACCTAGCTTGTTTATTCTTGGACGACCAGTGTTTTCATCACGCCTGTATGTAATAGAAAGATTCTCGAGAAACTTGTTCATTCCACTCTCTTTCTTTATGGGGGAACCAGCAAATCCCTTTTGGCCCGGATTTCCAGAAAAGATAATCAAAGAATCAGCTACCAAATCTATTAATTGCATATCATGGTCAACAATTATTGCGGATTTTCCCTGAGATTTAACAAATCTATGAAGGAATTTTGCAATATTAATCCTATCCTCCACATCCAAAAATGCAGAAGGCTCATCCAATGCATAGATATCTGCAGGTCTAATTAGAGAACAACAAACTGCGACCTTTTGTAGTTCTCCACCACTCAATGTATCTACTCTTTTATCATAAAGTTTTTTGATACCCATTGGAACAACGATCTGCTGTTCCATGGTAGAACCTTCAATCGGTCCTTGATAAGCCACATTTAATAAAGATTCTATATTGCCATCATATTCATTTTGCAAATATTGTGGCTTGTACGACAAACTAGCCTTAATATCTATTTGCCCACTATCTGCCTTTTCCATCCCCGCTATCATTTTCATAAACGTGGTCTTTCCCAACGCATTGGCTCCGACCAAGCCAACTATTTCGCCCTCTCTAATCTCTCCGTGAGAAACATTCAGCTTAAATGATGGAAATGATTTTGTTAAATCAGAAAATTTTGTGAGCGCTTTATCAACAATAAGCTCCTCGTTCTTGTTCGAATCGTCGAACTTAAATGATTTCTCCCTAAACCTAATATTTTCTGTTGGAATGAATCCATCCAAAAAAGCGTTTATGCCGACTCTGGTACCTTGGATTGGGGCAACGATTCCATAAGCGCCTGGTTCCCCGTATAAGATATGAATGTAGTCTGAAAGATAATCCAGAAGAGTTAGGTCATGTTCAACTACCATTACGCTCTTCCCATCATCTGCAAGTTGCTTTATAGTTCTCGCAACAGCTAATCGTTGATAGATATCGTTATATGATGAAGGTTCATCAAAGAAATAATAATCAGCATCCTTGTTGACTGCTATAGCAACTGCCAGACGTTGCAATTCTCCACCACTCAATTCGGAGAGAGAGCGATCAAGGGAGTTATTGAGTGATAGCTGTTCGGTTACCAAATCAATTACTCCTCTTTCGTCGTACTTTTTCAAAAGTTCCCGCGCTGTTCCCTTGAATGCTTTGGGAATTAATTGAACCATTTGGGGTTTTATCGAAGTGCGTAAATTTCCAGA
>JAICFW010000071.1 GCA_025923455.1 Nitrososphaeraceae archaeon
CAAACATAAGATAATTTGGAAACTAAAATAGATTATAAAGTCGTGAAAGTGATAGCTTTTGCGCGGCTTGCGTAGTCGCCACCTTTCCATCAACTTTTACAACATATGTCTCTGGATCGATTTCTATTTTAGGTATCAAATTATTATACACCATATCTTTCTTTGATATGTTGCGACAGTTTTTCACCGGTAAGAGTTTTTTCTTTAGACCTAATTTCTTTTTAATACCGTTTCTTATGGCATTCTTCGAGGTAAATGTTACTGAGGTAGAGTAGTTAGCTTTTCCCATAGCTCCAAACATTGGTCTATAATACACAGGTTCTGGAGTCGGAATGGAAGCATTTGGATCGCCCATTAGAGAATATGCAATAAATCCTCCTTTAATAATGAGTTTGGGTTTTATACCAAAGAATTGTGGGGTCCAAATTACAATATCAGCTAATTTTCCCTTTTGAAGTGAGCCTACATAATCTGAAATTCCATGTGTAATTGCTGGGTTAATAGTAAGCTTTGCTAAATACCTCTTAACACGCAGATTATCATTGTCGCCTTTTTCTTGTTTTAGCCTTCCGGACATCTTTTTCATTTTGTCTGCAGTTTGCCAGGCCCTTGTTGTTGCCTCACCAACTCTACCCATAGCTTGGCTATCAGACGAATACATGCTAATTGCTCCAATATCATGTAAAACATCTTCAGCAGCTATTGTTTCAGCTCTTATTCTTGATTCAGCAAACGCTACGTCTTCTGAAATTGAAGGATTTAGGTGATGACATACCATCATCATATCAAGATGTTCTTCAAGAGTGTTAACAGTAAATGGTCTTGTTGGATTTGTTGATGAAGGCAAAATATTGAGTTCACCTGCAATTTTTAGTATATCCGGTGCATGTCCTCCACCTGCCCCTTCTGTATGATATGTGTGAATCGTCCTACCAGAAATTGCTTTTATTGTATCATCTACATATCCACATTCATTCAGAGTATCGGTATGTATCGCTACCTGTGTGTCTGTTTTATCTGCAACCTTTAGAGCTGCGTCTATAGTAGCTGGAGTGGTCCCCCAATCTTCATGAAGCTTTAAACCACATGCCCCTTCATTAATCTGCTCCATCAGAGAGGGTTCTAATGAGTCATTTCCTTTTCCTAGCAACCCAAAATTGACCGGAAATTCATCAAGGGATTCTAGCATTCTATGAATATTCCATGGCCCGGGTGTGCATGTTGTAGCTTTAGTTCCTTCTGAAGGACCAGTTCCTCCACCAATCATTGTGGTCGTACCGCTACAAATTGCCTCTATTATTTGCTGAGGTGAGATAAAGTGTATATGAGTGTCAATGGTTCCTGCAGTGCAGATGGTATGTTCGCCTGAAATAACTTCGGTATTTGAGGATACTATCATGTTCTCAGATACTCCGTCCATAACATTGGGATTACCCGCCTTGCCAATACCCAAAATCAATCCATCTTTGATTCCTATATCTGTCTTGATGATGCCCAGCATTGGATCCATCAGGATTGCATTAGTAATCACAAGATCTAGAGCATTTTTGCTTTTTATTCCACTGGCCTGTCCCATGCCATCTCGGATACTCTTGCCTCCTCCAAAAACAAGTTCGTCACCATATGTAATAAGATCTTTTTCTATCTCTATTACAAGGTCTGTATCTCCTAATCTGATTCTGTCTCCCTTTGTTGGCCCGTATAACTCCACATATTGTTTTCTAGGAATTTTTAGAACCATGACTATTCATCTACCATAAATCCATTTTTCTTCAACTTCGAAACAGATAGATCCTTTTGTTTTCTTGTAAGTTTACCATTAACAAGACTATTAAAACCAAAGACAATTTTTTTTCCACCAAATTCAGTTAGCTCTACAAACCTAGAATCCCCTGGTTCAAATCGAAGAGATGTTCCTGACGGTATATTTAGGTGATAACCAAAGGTCTTGTTCCTCTGAAACATGAGAGCCCTGTTTGTTTCGAAAAAATGAGTGTGAGAACCTACTTGAATTGGTCTATCGCCTGTATTTTTTATATTAATTTTGATCGTTTTTTTTCCTACATTTGCAATTATTGGGTTCTTAGATAAGAAATATTCGCCGGGGATCATGATTTTATCCTCATTATTCAAACAATAGGGTCATGAACGGTCACCAATTTGGTACCATCATCGAAGGTTGCTTCCACTTGGACACTCTCTACCAGTTCTGGTACTCCGGGCAATACATCATCTTTGTGCAAGACATTTCTTCCCGAGTTCATAAGCTCAGAAACGGATTTGCCATCCCGCGCACCTTCAAGAATATGATCAGCTATTAGCGCTACTGATTCGGTGTAGTTGAGTTTTAAGCCTCTTGTTTTTCTTTTGCGGGCGACCTCTGCGCTCATGAAAATATACAATTTATCAATATCTCGTGGGGACAAAAACATTCTAAGTTCAAAAATTATTATAAAGTCATATATTTATAATTGATCTCAAACTATCAATTAAAGATAAGTTTCCCATGGATCACAAAAATATGCAGTTATTTGGTAATGGTGTTAAAAGAACATATGGCACTGAAGCTCTGAGATATAATCTTCTTGCCGCAAGATTGATAGCTGATCTTGTTAAAGGTTTTTTGGGTCCAAGTGGACTTGAAAAAATGTTTATTGATATTCTGGGTGAGATGACCGTTACTAAGGACGGAGCAACTTTCCTTAGAAAGATTGATGTTGAACATCCGGCTGCTAAGGTAATAATCGAAGCTTCCAATGCTGTGGATAATGCTGTCGGAGATGGTACTACCTCAGTGGTTGTACTTTCTGGTGCATTAGTTGAAAAAGCAGAAGATTTATTAGAAATGGGTATTTCTCCACATAAAATTTCGGATGGTTATTACAACGCAATGCAAATGGCAGTTGAAATTATCCGGGATGTTGCTATTGAAACGTCAAATCATGACAAACTCATAATGAAATACCTTGCCGATACTTGCTTGAAATCAAAAGCAGTCAATCAATTTACCCAAGAGATGACGATTCCAAATCTGGTTGTCGACGGAATCTGCAGAATCGCTGATTTTTCAAAAAGGTACATTGAAGTTGATGATATCAAAATTGAAGAAAAGATAGGAAGTAGTTCTGAAACTGAGCTTATTCAGGGGGTTGTTGTAGACAAAACAATAGATGATCCATCAATGCCTAAAGTTATTGAAAATGCAAGGATTTTGCTGCTTGACAATGACATTCAAGATGAACGAACCAAGACCGATGCTGAGATCAGGATTTCAAATCCAAGAGAAGTTACAGAATTCCTTAGTAACAAGACTAGTAACTTGCTTGAAAAGATTCAATACGTAATCGAATCTGGCGCCAATGTTGTTTTTTCGCGTGGTGGTATTGATCCTCTCGCATTAAATCATTTTTCTAAAAATAGGATCTTGACAGTTAAAAGGATCAAAGAAAATGATTTGCTATGGTTATCCAAAGCAACAGGAGCCAAGGTTGTTAGAGATCTCGATAGGATAAATAAAGATGATATGGGTTTTGCTGCAAAGGTCTACGAAAGAACGGTCGATGATGACAAGATGGTTTTTGTTGACGGATGTTCAAATCCAAAATCAGTTACTATTCTTTTACGTGCTACTTCAAAGAAGATACTTGATGAATTTCATCGTACTATACTTGATTCTATTTATGTTTTGAGAAATTTTATCATGGTACCAAAAATCGTTCCTGGAGGAGGTGCGGTTGAGGCTTTCGTTGCTATGGTTATAAAAGAAAGATCTTACCAATTTTCCGGTAAGGAACAGATTGTAATTCAAAAATATGCAGAAGCTCTTGAAGAAATTCCCCTAACAATTGCCAGAAATGCCGGGATGAATACTATAGACATAAGAACTCAATTGAGAGGAAAGATTTATTCTCAATCTTCATCGAAAGGTAAGAAAAAAAGAAATGGAAATGGGCTTTACAATAATCGTTACTGGTATGGTATCAATGCAGCAGATAGAAAAATAGATGATATGATGAATCTGCATGTCGTAGAACCACTTATGGTAAAAGAACAGGTTCTTGCAACTGCAACGGAATCCATTGTAATGCTTATGAGAGTCGATGATGTAGTCATGAAAAAGCCAGTTGAAACTCATGGACATTCTCACACTCATTTGGATGGAACTACACATTCTCATAAGGGAGGGAGTAAACCGCACGATCATTTCGATAGATTAGGAAAAGTACAGAGACCTATGCATCACTATTACTGAGCTAAACACAAGTACCCCTGTTAGGCCCTTTTAGGTTTTAACTGTTAGCTATTAGGTAACATTCCTAAAAAAGGATTGTTTATATAAAGTACAATTTTCAAGATCAGGTATACAGAATATAACTTGTTGTTGAAATAGGCTCCGTTATTGTTATGTTTAGTTTTTGTTTTTTCTCGGCGTTTATTTTGAAACTAATCTTTCTGAGGCTTTCTGGAACGCCGATCATGACTTGATCCGGTGACAATAGCTTTGAAAGATTTGATATTATTTCATTACTTTTCTTATTTAACCGTAATTGATTGATTATATAATTGAGGTAAATATTCAAAGTCTCATTGATATTTATCCTCATTTTTTTTGATATTTTATTTTCTATAGTCTTGATGGAGTTTTCTAGAATAACATAGTCCGTGCTGTTGTGAAACTGAAAGACTCTGAGTATTGGTGCAGTATCAGGTTCTCCTTGTATGGTAATTCTAATATCGATCAGACTAGCCAAACCGATCCATAAACTATTTTTTGGCGTCTTTCCCGTAGTCTAGTGGAGGTCTCTTTGGAACCTTAGCTTTAGGTCCGTTACCAAAGTCATATGTATTACCAAGACCTCTGTAGAAGTTTGGTCTCACTGGGTTCCCCTCAGTCAAACCTTTCTTTGTCAGTGACAAGCCTGCTAAGAGTTCTACAATCAGTCTGTTTGCTAAACCGGATGTGATACCACCGTTATACGAATTGCCGTCGCTTACATCGTAATTGGGAGCTACTTCAACCAAATCAAATGCAAATCTGTCTGGATCAAATGAGGTAGAAAGAAGTCGCATCAAACGCATACCCTCTCTGGATGTCAATCCATTTGGTTCAGGTTCTCCTGTACCAGGAGCAAATGCAGGATCGAATGTGTCTATATCCCAGCTAATGTAGACTGCGTCAACGTTGTCATTTGCCCTGTCTGCAGCCTCCTTTGCAATCTTGTCAATACCTAACTCTTCGACATCTAGCATTGTGAACCACTGGAAATCCTGATCAGCCATCCATTTATACAAGTCGGGTCCAGGCCAGTATCCACGTGGTCCTATTAGAGTATAGTTCTTTCCTTTGAGACATCCAAGTTCCATTATTCTTCTAATATGTGCACCATGATCATACTTGAATCCAGTCAATCCTTGTGGGGCACAATCGGCATGTGTATCAATATGAATCATTCCAATATTCTTGTACTTCTTGGCAAACGCACGGACGTTTGCAAAAGTTATCGAATGATCGCCTCCCAGCATAACGGGTATGCCATCCAAATCCAAAACCTCTTTAACTTTATCGGTCATTCTCCTATGTGATTCAACGACATCGCCAGGAGATATATTTACATCACCATAGTCAACAGTTCTAAAAACTCCAAATGGATCGACTCCTGTTTCTATGTTAAAGTGCTCGTATGGTGGAGATGGAACTGTGGACGCCGCCCTTATAGCGCGGGGGCCGTATCTTGCTCCGGGACGAATAGTAGTACCAAAGTCAAAAGGTTCTCCAATTATTGCTACATCAGGTCTAACACTTTTTAGCTCTTCATGACTTCTTATCCAAGGCAGCTTCAGAAATGTTGGAATTCCCACAAAAATTGGCTCATCGTTACCTTTGTAAGAATTACCGTAAAATTCCATACCCATCCTTAATCCATTCATCTGAGTAGATGTATTTTTTAAATATTTCTAATCCATTTAATTTCTGGGTATCAATCCAGAGTTCAATTCATGTTTTAATATTCTGGAAATAATTATTAAAAATAATTTAATAATTCTAGTTCTTTGTGTAATAATTTTACTTTTCATTAAATCTTTAAATATACATTCAATTAACAAGTTTGGATGGTTTCACTTGACTGGTATGGAGTCGGTGTTATTGCATTTTTAGCTGTGTCTTTGGTCGTTGGAACATTAACCTCAAGGTTGGTAAAAAAGAGTAGTAGGAGATTTATGGTCGCTGGCAAGAGTCTCCCGCTTTTTTTTGTAGGTACTATGCTCGCTGCCCAAGCAGTAGATGGTAATTCTTCTCTTGGTAATGTTTCTCTGGTGTATCAGTTTGGCATCTGGGCTGGAGCAGCTATCCCTATTGGACTTGGGATATGCTTGATGCTTACTGGAGCATTTTATGGTAAAAAATTGAACAAGATGTCAATGCTTACTCTTCCTGACTTTTATTACAGAAGATTTGGACCAGGAGCAGAAGGCATCTCAGGAGTACTTATGATGATTAGTTTTATAGTTCTTGTAGCTGGTAACTTTGCTGCCAGCGGATATATCCTTACTACTGTATTACACATCGAATTCTTTTGGGCAATGCTTATAGCGGCGCTAGTTGTGTTGGTCTACACATTTGCTGGTGGTCTCTTTTCTTCGGCGTACACAGACATATTTCAAATATATCTAGCGATAGGTGCATTTTGGGCTGCTTTCATATTTTTTGCTGGAGGATTTTCCGGAGTCGATTTTGGTACTATCCTGGGTAATGCACCACCTTCGCATATTGACCTCTCCGGATTAACGGATATTGGAAATGGGGCGCTCATTAATTGGGCAGGAATTATGGCTCTAGCTTTGGGTGATATAGTAGCGCTTGATTTTATGGAAAGAGTTTTTGCAGCTAAAGACGGTAAGACTGCACGGAGAGGTGCATTCATGGGAGGAGGATTGACACTATTTACAGTCATTCCCACAACTATGATGGGTATAGTAGCGCTATATTTCCTTCCGACTTTGGCTGATCCATTTACAGCATATCCTGATTTAGCTATAAATCACGTGCCATTTGCAATAGGTATTGCTCTATTGATGGGAGTTTTGGGAGCATCAATGTCAACAGCAAATGGAGGTTTGCTTGCGATATCAAGTGTCATATCAAGGAACATTATACAAAGAGACATATTGAAAAAATGGTTCAAGAGACCAGGCATGGATGATAAGAAATTATTGAGAACAACAAGGATTTTTACCATTCCTATGATGGCTGCGGCGTTTATTCTTGGGTATTTATTGCCTCAGCCTGGTGTCTACCTCATTTTGGCCTTCGATATCGTATTTGCTGGTGCGTGGGCACCTCTTACACTTGGTCTGTTTTGGAGAAAAGCAAACGCTCCAGCTGCAATCACATCCTTAGTCTTAGGAACTGGCCTTAGATTGTTATTATTCTTTGTTATACCCATAGAACTTGCAGGACTTGATACAATGATACCCCCAGTCGTATCATTTGTAGCATTTATCGTAGTAGCGCTAGCAACACAAAAGAAGTATCCTGGAACAGAAAGACATGGTGTTATAGAATATGTGCCACCAGAAGAAGATGTAGTAAACGGTGAGGACCTTAAAGGCTACACGAGTCCAAGTGGTTTGAAATTTTCTTGACCTCAAAGTCGCCCAATGCTGGAGTGTATTTGTTGATACCTCATTTACCTTGGGAGCTTTGTTGAAGGCAGGAATTCATGAATAGTCAATACTGAAGAGGTCTTTAATTTGCTATTTCCTAAAAAGCCAGAGATAAAGAATATTGAAGATGTCAAAGAGCAAATTATCAACATTATTTTAAATCAACAAAAACAGATCAAGTCAAACTTAGGAACATCTATTTCGGTGGTTCAAAATTTTGTTTCCGGAATTACAGAATTCAATGATAGTTGGACGAAAGTCCCTAATATCTATAGAATTGCATGGATAAATAACACTGATGGTGATACTGTTAAAAATATCAAATTTAAAGACAATATTGAACTACCGAATGTGGATCATGATTTGGAACTTGTTATGAAAATGCTTAATCATATGAGGCAGGAAAAAAAACTAAAAGTATCCAACATGCCATTGTTCATCCATCCTGATGAAATTTCTATCGCACAAAAGGAAGGCAGATTGCCCCATGGAAACATTAGCATTATTTCCCAAATTGCAGTAGTGTTTGAGAAGGCAAGAGTAAAATATGTTGGAATAGTTATCG
>JAICFW010000072.1 GCA_025923455.1 Nitrososphaeraceae archaeon
TTATCTAATCTTCGACCTTTTGATTTTTTCTTGGAGTAGCATACATCCTTGAATTAGAGTTTCGGGTCTTGGTGGACAGCCAGGTACGTATACATCAACTGGTACAATTCCATCTACACCTGGTAGTACGTTATAAGAATCAATATAGAGTCCTCCTGTAATTGCACAGGCACCCATAGCAATAACATATTTTGGATCTGGCATCTGATCATAAACCATTCTTAGCCTTGGAGCCATTTTTCGTGTTACAGTTCCTTGAACAACTATCAAATCACATTGTCGTAATGAACCAAATGCTTCAATTATTCCAAATCTTTCAACATCATATCTTGGACCTGAAGCTGCTCCAAATTCCACACTGCAGCAAGCAGTTTCAAGGTGTACTGGCCATAGTGACCAGATTCTACCCCAGTTTATTGCATAGCCTAATGGCAGGTCCAACGCTTTTGTTAGGACGTCTCCAAGCTTTCCTACCATGAGATTAAAATTGGTGGGATTTACCAGATCTTTTATCAATACTGAATCTGAGCCTCCAAGATGAATACAGAATACCTAATTCTCAGAGATACATCTTGAAAATCTACCAAATGCCTTTCCTCCCTGAAAGATAAAGTGCATAGGCCATGGCGGAAAACATTATCGCTAAGAATCCTATTATTGGAAGTGTTGCTGAGCGTGAAATAGAAAATAGTGATGCGCCCCATGCATATAGGAATATGGACATCACATCAAAAACAACAAACATGAGAATATAAGAATAATACTGCATCATAAAGTGAGATCGTCCTTCACCGGATGGCATCTGGCCACATTCCATTGGCAAGAACTTTACAGGATTATATCTACGTCTTGGTGAAACCAATTTTGACAAAAACAAGACTGGAACAGAGGCCAGTAACCCAAAGCCAAGCATGTACATAATAGGTGAAAACTGGGTAACGGTTTCTCCAGCCAAGGCTAAACTTGCTGTTTTCTGAATCATATAAAAATCTTGCTTCAGGTTTATCTATCCAAAATTAACCTAAACAACTGCTTTGCTGTGGCATGTGGATGGGTAAGAACCAATTTCATTAACTTGCTCGTAGTGAATTGAGCCTTGATGAAATCAAGAAAGTCTTCGACTGTCATTTGTTCAATAATTTCAACTTCCCTGTCCCAAGAATCATCATTCATCTGCAACCATCGTGATTGAACCTTAAGCGATGATTTTATTTTGGAACTAACACGATCTTTCCAAAATTTTTCATATTGTTCTAGGGATTCCCTGGTACAACCCTTCGATATTGAGTCAGCCCCCACATCACCGGCCATGCGTCCAAATTCTATTGCAAATCTTATCCCCTCAAGAACTAGCGGATTTGCTTGACCGGCAGAATCCCCTACTAGGATTAGTCCATCGTAAATGGATGAGCTGCGTGATCCTTCATTTGGGATGAATCCATAGTGAAATTCAATTGGCTGAATATTTCCAAGTTCTTCTAACGGTTTGAATTTACCTTCCATTATGGAGTTTAATTTTCTAATTGGATCCGCGACAGATTCAGGTCGACCCACACCAGTTCCTATTCTCACGCGTTGCCTGGAAATGGGAAAAATCCATGCATATCCTGCATCGGAATATTTTTGGCCAACCATCAAGGTCCATGTTTCTGGATCTACATCATCACAGTAACATTCGTACTCAGCACCTATACCATACCTCGTCCAATTTTTTACAAGACCAGATCTTCTTGCCACTATGCTGCTAAAACCACTCGCATCTATTACGAGTCTTGAATCGATTTCCATCTTCCCCCTTGGAGTATTGCAGATTATACCGCTTACTTTGTTGGAATCATATTTAACGGATTGAACTTCACTCCTAACTGATATTTCAGCTCCAGCTTTCGCCGCTAGTGTTGCCAAATATTGGTAAGTGGATCGAACATCTAGGACGCATGACTTTGCAGTTTTTCCCCTAAGCAGGATATCCTTTGAAGGAGAGACTATCCTGAAATTTTTTATGGCATTGTAACATTTTTCTGGAATTTCTAGTCGTTTCATATCATCAATCCAAGATACACCACTGGTTCTAATGTTCTGTGCAATAGAATCATCTTTTTCTAAGACAATGGTTTTAGCATTTTTTCTAGCAGCAGAATACGCGGCAGAAAGACCTGCTGGTCCACCACCTACAACCACGATATCATATTTAGTCATAAAATCACTTAACGCTCTAATGTTTGACTTTTAAATCCAGTTGAAAGTTATATTAGTTTTTATTTCACATGTTCGAGAATCAAATCATCATCAATGCTTTTATTATGCTGTTTAGAAAAAAGCATGACGTAGAAAGATTTGATTAATGAAGAAAAATCTGATACAAAAACTTTAGCAATAGGAAGAGTAGCGCCTGATTTTTCATTTATGAATGGCAATAAAGAAACGAAATTATCTGATTTTAGGAAAAGAAAAGTAGTAGTGTATTTTTATCCGCGAGATTTTACGACAGGATGTACAACTGAAGCTGCAGAATTTACAGCTGACTATGATAAATTTAAGCGAGCAGGAATTGAGATAATCGGGGTTAGTCCTGATACTCAAGAGTCGCATGAGAAATTTAAAGGAAAAATGAAAATACCCTATCATTTGGCTTCTGACATAAACAATGTGGTATCAAAAAAATATGGTACTTATGGATTGAAAAAATTCATGGGTAAGGAGTACATGGGTGTTAACAGAACTACATTTCTAGTAGATGAAGACGGGAGGATAGTAAGAATATTCAGCAAAGTCAAGCCACAAGGTCATAGTAATCAAGTACTTGAAGCATTTGAAATTAAAGTTAACTGATTTAATACAGGAACGACATTTTTTCATCGATCAAGGACATTGAAATGTCAAGATAGTCCAAAGTCTCTCCTATAGTATCAAGAGTTTTTTCATTTGGTTTACCTTGTTGATAACCAATCAAAATAGTTGATGTAGTCATCAAAATTTGCTCCGAATATTTGTTCCAATCTACTAAATATTTATCATATTCCAAAGCAGTGTTCATGCTTTTTTCTACCATTAGTTTATTCAATTTTAGAAACAGGGCGATTATTATAATGCGCAACTTTTGTAGTATCGATTTGATCTGCTCTATATCAGGAATAGACGGAATTTCATGACATATCTTGTTTTGATAGTAATCGAGATTTTTTGCTATGCTCACAGTTCTTGCTATTGAAGGAACCTGTAAACGTAATTGTCGAATACTAATTGAAGAGTTGACAAATAGCGGATCAGAATGAGCTATTGCAAATTGATCAGTAGTGATGCCATCTTTACTAATAATGTGAAAGCATTTCGAGGTTTCTATATAATTTTGTATAATTAAGCTGATAAGTTTTGACTGTGACATACATTAATGAGGAATTGGGGTTTATAATATAAAATCAAAAAATCTCATTTACCAGATGAAGATACTAATTCTTCAATGTGTTCCAATATCTTGATATGATGTTCTTCATCCACGATTATGCTTTTCAACAGGGATTTTGTCTCTACATCATCAGCGAGTGAGACGCATTTTAGCAGCAGATCTCTAGATTCCTTTTCTTCATCAATTGACTTGATAATACCCTGTTTAGTTAGATTCAAACTGCTACTTGCACCTTCAATAGATGACATCAATGTAGAAATATATTCAATGTGTCGCAAGCCGTCGTCAAGTAATTTGTGGACATAATTCTTTATAATACCATTATTCATTCTGCTCAAGACTGTCATGTAATGATTCATTTCCTTAACTTCGGCTTCGTGTTGCGACTTCAGTAAAGTATAAAGATCTTGTTTTCTGTTCATGGATGAATCAATGTCCATTAACATACCACTACAGAGTAATTGATAAAAAATTTTCCTATTGTTAGTTCGTCTCGTTGAAATTATTTAAATAACATAAATCTGGAAATCAGATGGCTGTTGATAAATACTGAACTATGTGATTGCAAGTGTCATGTCAAATATGGACATAAATCGCTTTGTGAAAAATGTATTGAGAAACACAAGACATCACCGTATTATAAAATACTAAAGAAATTTTCCTAGATGATATCTAGAATGCGGGAGATGGGATTTGAACCCACGAACCCCTAAGGGATAAGAGCCTCAGTCTTACGCCGTTGACCAAGCTGGGCGACTCCCGCATAGATTTAGCGGTTCAAAAATCACTAATTTGAATATTTGCTATATAAACAAAAGGGTAGCAATATTGGTTTTTATAAGCCACCTGAGGATAAAAAATCAATGCTTATACCCATAAGATGCTTTACCTGTGGGAATCTGATAGCTAACAAGTACGGTGAATACTCTAACAGGGTAAAGGCTGGAGAGGATCCTGCAGAAGTTATGGACTCGCTTAATATCAAGAGGTATTGCTGTAGGAGAATGTTTGTCTCTACTGTTGAAACAATATATCAAGTAATACCATATTACGAAGCATTACGTAGACGAATGTCAGAAATTGAATCAGAAATAGATTAAATCTGAAGTAAATATGCCCTTAATTTCATCGTTGAGTGGAAGGATTGTCTATAACAGCAGAGGTTCCAAATCTATAGAAATCGATGTAATTACAGACAGTAAATTTCTTGGGAGGGCTTGTGCTCCTTCTGGTGCTAGTGTTGGAAGTCACGAAGTACCAAGTTTTATTGATAATAATCCAGAGTTGACACTGCAGAGATTTGAAACAAACAGGGCCAAATTCATTGGAGTTGATGCTGCAGATTCAAAGGCTATAACTCAAATCCTCAAGGAAATAGATAATTCTAAAAACTATAGTGGAATTGGTGGATCCGTAGCTTATGGATTGAGTATTGCTTCGGCAGCGTCTGCTTCTCTTTCATTGGAAGTTCCGCTCTTTGCAATGTTGAATGACCACGGACCATATAGATTCCCTTACCCCCTGGGAAATATCCTTGGAGGTGGTTCTCATGCGGGACCTGGTACGCCGGACATTCAAGAAGTTCTTGTCTGTCCGGTTGGATCCAAGACCATCAGCGAGGCTTTAGAAACTAATTTCAAGGTACATAAAGATGTAAGAATGCTCTTGGAAAAAAAAGACAAAAATTTCACTTATGGCAGAGGCGATGAGGGTGCTTGGGCTCCAAATGTGAATAATGACGAAGCAGTTTCTATAGTAGCACAAGCTGTGGAAAATGCCGGTATGAGATTGGGCAAAGATATTGCATTGGGTATTGATTTTGCAAGTTCTTCATTATGGGACCCTGAGAGAAAGATGTATGATTATTCAAGACAGGGGCTCGTCAAAAATACCGAAGAGCAGATAAATTTTGTTCAAGATTTAATAAAGAATTATCATTTAATATACGCTGAGGATCCGGTTAACGAAGACGATTTTGAGAGTATGGCAAGCCTTACAAAAAGAAACAAAGATTGTTTCATTACTGGTGATGATATGCTTGTTACAAGTAGTGAAAGGGTAAACGAAGCACTGAAGTACGGAGCTTGTAATGCAGCAATTTTGAAAGTCAATCAAGCTGGTACTTTACACGATGCTTTGGATTTTGCAAATACATGTGCCGATAATAACATTGGAATAATCACTTCGCATAGATCTGGAGAATCAATAGATGCACATATTTCACACATAGCCATAGCAACGGCTTCTAAAATGATAAAAACAGGCGTTGTTGGGGGAGAACGAGTGTCCAAATTAAACGAACTTTTAAGACTTTCAGAGTATGATTTAATAAAAGGCATGATTGATTTGTCATTCACTTAGAATGTCAAGTGCAAACCAAGAAGAAAAAGCCAAAGATTCTTTAGATGAAATAGAGAATCAAACATCTGAAGATTCTGATAGCCAGGCTTACACCGAAACGGGAGAGGAGGATATTGAAAATGATAATCTTGAAAAAATGATACTATCAACGGGAATACGTGTTGGTACCCCCGTAAAAACAAAATTTATGTCACCGTTTATTGTTCGTGCTAATCCAGAAGGTCTCTATATTCTAGACATTAGCAAGACACTCACGCGGATTGATGTGGCTGCCAAGTTTATTGGAAGGTCGGATATTGCTAAAATTATAGTTACGTCTGCAAGAGAATATGGTAAAACTCCTGTACAGAAATTCTGTGAATCGACAGGAGCCTCAGGAATCATAGGACGGTTCATGCCGGGTACATTTACAAATCCATCACTAGCAAGTTATATGGAGCCTCAAGTAGTTATTGTCACAGATCCTCAGGCCGATCAACAAGCTGTTCTAGAAGCAACTAGAGCAGGTGTGCCAGTCGTTGCAATAGCAAATAGTGATAATGTTACCTCGAATGTGGATCTAGTCATCCCTGCTAATAATAGAGGAAGAAAAGCACTTGCAACAGTGTATTGGTTACTTACGAGGGAAGTATTGAAGAAACAGGGTAAAATAAAATCTGATAACGAAATGAAGATATCAATTGACGACTTTGAGACCAAATTGGTCGAAGAGATATCTTGAATTCGTATTTAAGAGAACCTGCTGTTTCTGGAATTTTTTATCCAAAAAACCCAAATGAACTGAGGGAAGACATTGAATCACTATTTAGAGACCCAAATTTCGGACCCGGGAATTTACCACCATCAAGTAATAATGAAAGAATATACGGTATGGTCAGTCCCCATGCAGGATATATGTATTCAGGGGCAGTAGCAGCACATGGATACTATGACTTGTCTTCGTCTAAATTTAAATCGGCTCTAATTCTTGGCCCCAATCATTATGGTTTAGGTAGCGCAGTAGCACTAATGGATAAAGGTTCTTGGGAAACTCCGCTAGGGAAGGTAGAGATTGATTCTGAAGTGGCCCAAAGCATTACTCAAAATTGTGATATTATTAGCATTGATGAATCAGCACATTCTAGGGATCATTGTATTGAAGTCCAGCTTCCGTTCCTTCAATACATTAAAGGCGAATTCAAAATAGTGCCAATAATCCTGATTAACCAAGGTAAGAATACATGTAAAAAGCTCGGAACTGACATATATGAATCAATTAAGGATAGAAATTTGATACCGATCGCTTCTTCGGACCTGACCCACTACGAAGCAAATAACCTAGCCTATGAAAAAGATAAACTCTTGATATCTGCAATTCTTTCACTAGATATTGAAAAATTCTATTCAGTATTGATTTCGTTTAATGTAACAGCGTGTGGTTATGGTGCCATTGCTACGGTTATGGAGATATCGAAAAGAATGGGGGCGACCAAGGGCAAGTTGTTGAAATATGCCACAAGTGGAGATATAGCAGGAGATAATAAATCAGTGGTAGGTTATTCGTCAATTTTATTTGTATGAATACCCATTTCAATAGAGCTGTATCTTCAGCTCCCGCAAAAGTAATCCTTTTTGGAGAACATTTCGTAGTATACAATAACCCTGCCATTGTTACGGCAATAAATAGAAGAATACGTGTGCAAGCACAGGTAAGTGACAAGTTAAATATTAATATAAGATCAGGAGAAAACTCATTAAGTGTACCTATCAACAGTAACGATAACAACATCATGTCTCTTGATAACAGTTCTATAGCACTATTTCCAATTTTTAAATGTGTGAAACATGTCTTTAAGGAAAAAAATATATCGAATGTTGGTGTAAATTTAGAAATAGACTCGCAAATTCCCCATGGCGAGGGTTTGGGATCTTCAGCAGCCTCATGTGTATCAACGGTTGCTACACTTTACACCTTATTTTCCGATCTCGACAAAAATCTAATATATGAAACTGCTAGAATAATGGAACAAAATATACACTCAAACTCCTCCGGTGTAGATTGTTATGTTTCAACTTTCGGTGGGATAGTAAATTTTGAACCTGATAAAGGATTCAGTAGTATAAAACCAAAAAAGAAATTCACACTCCTCGTTGGTACTAGTGGGATAAAACACTCCACTGGTAAGGTAGTTTCGCAAGTAAGACAATTCAGGGAAAAAAATTCTACCGTTTTCAAAGAACTTTCCTCAAAAGCTGAAGTGATCTGCAAAAGGGCAATAAGCTCAATGAAAAAAGGGGATGAATCAGAGCTTGGTAATCTGCTTACTGAAAATCACAAATTATTGTCCCTTTTAGGGGTGTCCCATCCACAGATTGAAAAATTGATTGAAAATAGTCTCGATAACGGTGCATTAGGAGCAAAATTGACAGGTGCTGGTAAAGGAGGAGCCGTTATTGCACTTATACCGCAGGATTCAAGCAAGGAGATACTAGCGAAAATTGGCAGCGGTCCGGGCAAATGGATGTTAGTCGAATTTGATTATGATGGGGTAATTCTTGGCTGAACTTATTCAGGTATCAAGGTTTAAATTTTCATAGGAAAAGTAACCATAATGCTGCAAGAGGTTGTCTTAATTAAATTGGGTGGCTCTGTTGTTACTCATAAACAAAGACCCATGACTATGAACAAAATAGCCATCGATCAAATATTTAAATCGCTATTGTCTGTAAAAGTGCCCATCATATTTGTTCATGGCGGTGGTTCTTTCGGGCATTATTGGTCGGTAAAGTACAATATGCATTCCAAACCCGATAGCTACCCATCAGATGGTATAGCAGTAGTCCATGAATCAATGATTTCATTAAACCATAAATTGGTTAAGTCAATGATAAGATTCAAGTTGAATCCATATTCTGTTTCACCTTTTTCAATTATTTCAAATAATAAACCACTCGTGAAAAAGATCATCGAATTGGCATCGATGACCAGGGACAAAATAATACCAGTGACATTCGGGGATATTGTATATAGAACACATCATAAATACTCAATACTATCGGGTGATGAATTGATGACAATGCTATCCTATGTTTTAAGACCAAAAAGAGTAATTTTTGCAGTTAATGTTGATGGAATTTATCAAAATCCTCGCACAAAGGAACTCATATCAACGGTCGAAGAAGGTTCATTAATCAAATTTTCGAACGTGAATTTTGATGTGACAGGGGGAATGAAGAGAAAAGTTCGTGAAGCATTAAAAATCTCACTTGCAGGTATGGATGTGCACTTTGTAAATGGCTTCAAGCCTGATAGACTCCTGAAGATTTTAGATAACAAGAAAACCAAAGGTACAGTAATAAAGGGAAAAAGGTCCAGTAAGCGAAATGCCCGATGAATCAGACTCTCCTTCAGACATTGAAGTAATAAAACAACGAAAGAGGGAAGGAATAGTTATTCCTTTAACTAGGAACGTTCAAGCTAAAGAGTCATCTACTTATTTAGAATATGTCAAGTTAATTCATAACGCTCTACCAGAAATTGATTTTGATGCTGTCGAAACGAATCAGAAATTTCTTAGCCACCACTTCAAGGCGCCGATTATTATTGATTCTATGACAGGAGGAACCCCTGAAGCTACGAAAATAAATTCCAGGCTTTCTCTTGCTGCTGAGAAATTTGGCCTCGGTATGGGACTGGGTAGTCAGAGGGCAGGCCTTTTGAGTAGCGAACTTGCAGAGACATATTCTATAGCCAGATCCAATGCCCCCAATGGATTTCTGGTGGCAAATATTGGAGGAGCACAGCTTTCAAAGGGACTGAAAATTAAGGAAATAAGGAATATGATTGAAATGATTGAAGCTGACGCACTTGTTGTACACTTGAATCCCCTACAAGAATTGATTCAGCCGGAGGGAGAACCAAAGTATAAAGGAGTATTATCAAAGATCAAAGAAATTTGCACAAATTTTGATATTCCAATAATTGTGAAGGAGGTTGGAGCTGGGATTTCAATGGAAGTCGCCAAGAGATTGCAATCTGCGGGGGTTTCCGCAATTAATATTGCTGGCTCTGGGGGAACAAGCTGGGCTGGTGTTGAAAAGTTAAGGGCGGAAACGGCACATGACTCCAATAAGATAAATTTGGGGGAATTGTTTTGGGATTGGGGCATTCCCACTGCAGTAAGTTTGATAGAAGTGAGAAAATCAGTAAAGATTCCGGTTATTGCGTCGGGTGGAATTCGAAATGGCTTAGAGATCGCCAAATGTATTGCATTAGGGGCCAATATGTGCGGTATGGCTTTTCCTTTTCTCAGACATGCTTCAAAATCATTGGAAAGCCTGTACGAATTTACTAATAGGACACTGCTTGAATTAAGGGGTGCAATGTTTCTTGTTGGCAGTAAAAACATAAACGAACTAGGAAAATCTAGATTCATAGTAACTGGAGAATTAGCTAAGGTGAAATAATGGATAATTTGAAAGACGATCTTAGTAACGTTGTATCACGTGTTAGAAGCTTTACGTTATCGGTCCTTAAAGGTGAGCCAAACAGATTGTATGACGCGGCATGTACTTACCTCGCTAGTGGAGGAAAAAAACTCAGGCCGTTCATGGTAATAAAAAGTTGTGAGATGTTTTCTGGCATGGAAGAAAAAGCGTTACCAGCTGCAGCGGCAGTAGAACTGATCCATAATTTTTCTCTAATTCACGACGATATCATGGATAATGACGATATTCGACACGGGATCTCTACGGTCCATAAGAAATTTGGTTTACCCATCGCACTCATTGCTGGAGATATCCTGTTCTCGAAAGCATTTCAGGTTCTGTCATTGCAAGGTAAGAAAGTTGGGCATAATGACACCATAATTGCCGAAATGAATAGCATTCTTTCTACTTCGTGTGTTTATGTATGCGAAGGTCAAGGTCTAGACATACAAATGGCCTCAAACAACAAGATACCAACTATAGATGAATATTTGGACATGATACAAAAGAAAACTGCTTCTCTATTTGAAGTGTCTTGCGCCCTGGGCGTTCTGTCTTCCAAAGAGCCTTCAGCTGAGAACGTGAACAATTTGTCTAAATTTGGACGATACACCGGAATTGCGTTTCAGTTGATAGATGATTTGATCGGAGTAACAGGTGATCCCAAATTAACTGGAAAAGCAGTTGGCAATGATATAAGAGAAGGTAAAAAGACCTTTCCAATACTATTAGCACTAGAAAATGCAGATTCAAATAAAAGAGAAAAGATCATGAAAGTTTTTGGATCTAAAATATCAAATCAGGACCATGTTGAAGACGCCGTTGGTGCTATATCATCATTGAATATAGAAGAGGAAGTGCGAAAGACAGCTCATGATAACATGATTAAAGCGTTTGAATCCTTAAAGAGTTATGATGAAACTAACGCGAAAAATGCACTTGTGTCTTCTGCGAAATTTATAGTCGAAAGGAGTTTGTAGTCTTGTGAATGGTAACGATGAAATCGATAGATTAGTCAATGCTATAGCGTTGAAAAACGCAGCAGAACACTCAGGTAGTACAAACGTAAATACCGTTCTGGCTAAAATTCTGAGTCTAAGACCAGAATTAAAAAAGGAAATAAAGACATTAATGGCAGAAATCAAAACCGTAGTAGATTCTGTAAATAAGATGGATGTGGAGCAGCAGAAAAAATTTCTTAATGAAATAGATTTAGAAGATAGCAAGATTGATTCAAAGTCAGCACAAGAACATGTGGCCTCGCATCCACTTCCACAGCTCCAAATGACAGGAACTAAAGTGGTTACCAGATTTCCGCCCGAGCCCAATGGCTATCCTCATATAGGTCACGCAAAAGCAGCCATAATTGATGAAGAGTATGCTAGAATTTACGATGGCAAATTGATTCTACGTTTTGATGATACAAATCCACTGAATGAAAAATTGGAGTACTATGAAGCTATTAGAAGTGGTTTGGAATGGTTAGGAGTCAAGCCCGATATTGTAAAAAACACATCTGACGACATATTTGTTTTGCATGATTATGGTAAGAAACTGACATTAGATGGAAATGCGTATGTTTGTACGTGTGATACTAACGAGATTCATAAAATGAGAATGCAACAGGTTGAATGCCCATGCAGAAGCAATATTGACGACGCAGAAAAAAACAAAGAAAGACTGGACAAGTTATTTGACGGAACTTATCACCAAAACGACGCCATTGTAAGATTCAAGGGAAATATGCAAGATAACAATACTGTTCTTAGAGACCCAATCCTATTTAGAATAATAGAGGCCCCGCATCCACTTTTAGGTGAAAAAGTGCAGGTGTGGCCCACTTATGACTTTGCTGCACCTGTCGAAGATTGCCTTGATGGGGTCAGTCACGCACTGAGAAGCAAGGAGTATGAGTTGCGTAATGCCCTGTATTTGGATATTCTTGATAGACTGAAATTACGAAAACCAATAGTTGTTGAGTTCTCGAGATTGGAATTTGAAAACATGCCAGTTTCCAAAAGAAAGATCAAACGATTGATAGATGATAATCATATTGCGGGTTGGGATGATCCTCGTCTGCTCACTTTATCTGCACTGCGTAAACGTGGTTTTGATCCAAGAGCAATCAGAAGTTTTGTTTTGAGCCTGGGATTAACATTAGCAGAATCAAAACCCCCGTTCAAGACACTAGAATCAATGAATAGGAAGATCCTTGAACCTATCGCAATTCGACTTTTCTTTGTCAAAGATCCAATAAAGATAGTTGTAGAAGATGCCCAAGACACTAAAGTAATCCTGAGAAACCATCCAAACATCGATCTTGGAACAAGACAAGTTGAAGTTTCCAATGTGGTTTATATTTCACAAGATGACGCCATACTTCTTGCAGAAGATGAAGAAATTAGACTCATGGAATTGTATAATATAAAAATTAAGGACATAGATCTGGATAAAAATGTAATTACAGCTTCTTATCTAAATAATGAGATTGTACGAGATATGAAGAAGATTCAATGGGTATCAGACAAGAATAAGACAAATTACACCGTCCTGGTTCCTAAGGAACTGTATATTAACGACAAATTTAATCCCAATAGTTTGGAACGTATTGAAGGATATGCAGAAGCCTCTATTTTACAACTAAAATCGCACACTCAACTACAATTAACTAGATTTGGTTTTTGCAATACACAAGAAAATGGAACGGCAATTTTTATACATAGGTAGACAAAATGAAAATCGGAAGGATTAAGATAAAAGATGTTGGAGAAACATATGGAATAGTCTCTCCTGATGGTAAAAAAATAATTTCAAAGATTGATTTTCAAGAGCAAACTGGTGTTCCAATTCCTCAGACTATAAAAGAATTCATCGTAAGAGGATGGATTAATGAAGTCAGCAAGTATATTTCAGATATCAGATTTAGTAACGATATAATCTATGAAGATTTATTGGCGCCTATTCCAGATCCACCAAAAATAATCTGTTTAGCATTTAATTATTATGATCATGCAAGAGATGCTGGGCTTACACCTTCAGATGAACCCGTTATTTTCATCAAACCCCGAACAACTCTAAACAATCCATTTAGCGATGTCAAGTGTCCACAATTTGTGCAACGCCTTGACTACGAGGCAGAATTAGCAATTGTTATTGGAAAGGATACCAAAAATATAGAGCCCGAAAAAGCCTTTGAATCAATATTTGGGTATACTATTTTACACGATGTTTCAGCCAGAGACATACAGTTCAAAGACAAGCAATTTACCAGAGGAAAAGGTATTGATACTTTTGCGCCATGTGGTCCATGGATAACCACGAAGGACGAAATCCATGATCCGCAAGACCTGCAGATTGTTACAAAAGTCAACGGTGAAACTCGGCAAAATTCCTCCAGTAGTAAAATGGTAATATCGATTGACAAAATAATATCAAGCCTAAGTCGCATAATGACTTTAGAATCTGGAGACATCATTTCTACTGGAACTCCAGCAGGGGTTGCCATGTCTATGAAAGAACCAAAATATCTCAAGGATGGCGACGTCGTAGAAATAACAATCGAAAACCTAGGTACAATTAAAAATAAAATTACTTTTCTCTAGTATTGAGATTATTTGGATTTGGTTGTCATATGTTGTCTTGGTTAATCTTTCTTAATCTGGTTACTTCCCCCTCTAGAATATGGCAGTAACTCTTGTATAATTCCGTCAATGTGGACCTCACACTTGCTAACTGGATTGAAATATTGAGGGCCTGTAAACAGCTGTCCATGGAGCGTTCAGTTGCGAATGAATCCATTGATTTTTTGAATGAGTCTAGTAATTGTTGATGTTCAGAGCTATTTTCATTAATTAGTTTCTCAATATCATCTACACTTTTAGAATCCTTTTCACGAAAATTGTCAAATTTGAACATATTCTAATTTCTGGATACTCAAATAAATTAATTTCATTGATATTTTACTAAGAAGACAACCTGTCTTCCTCAAAATCGAGCCAACAATCCTACAAATTAATAATGTATTTATTTGTCGGCTCAAGTTTCAGTTTTGTATGGTGGTAGACAACAAGGGCATAATATCGTATATACGCGTATTAAAGGAAGATTTAATGATATTCAAAATAAAGCCATCCGAAGGCGGTGTACCTGATTTCAAGGCAGGTCAATTCTTGACAATTGGACTGCATGTACCTTCTGAGGGTAAGATAGTCAGAAGGGCATATTCAATAGCATCACCTCCAGAGCAAAAAAGCGTATTTGAGCTGCTTGTAAGATGGGTTAAAAAACCTGTTCCAGGCCGATTGACTACAGAATTATTCAATAGAAGAGAACAGGACGAAATTCTTTGGGTAAAGCCAACAGGTGCCTTTACAATAGATGAGAAGAAGCATGATGGAACCCCTGACGACAGAAGGATGGTTCTTATCGGTGGAGGAACTGGGCTCGCACCGTTTATTTCATATGCGCTTCATTTAA
>JAICFW010000073.1 GCA_025923455.1 Nitrososphaeraceae archaeon
ACATGCCATTGTTCATCCATCCTGATGAAATTTCTATCGCACAAAAGGAAGGCAGATTGCCCCATGGAAACATTAGCATTATTTCCCAAATTGCAGTAGTGTTTGAGAAGGCAAGAGTAAAATATGTTGGAATAGTTATCGGCAGGAACTACTTGTTACTTCAAGACAGACGAATAAAGATATTCTAGTTACTCGTCAAGAGTGAATGATGAAGGTATTTTCATGAAATGTTCTTATTGTCAGTACCTAATTCGAATATAAAACAGAATCTTATTGATTACACTGTTCTAGGTTGGTGCCCTTGCCAAGCTACAATAAAATAATCAACAACCTGAATTATCTAGATATTTGAACCTCTATGGTGGAAACATTCCGCTCCCTACCACCCTCAGATTGAATTGTTTGTGAACCTATTTTCACTGTTCCAATCTTGTATCCCATATTGTCCATGCGTTTGACAATAATTTGTGCCACACTGCTCGCGCAATACTTTTTCCTCTGGCCTTTACAATGACAGTGGGTTCACTTGCTAATTGAACCAAGGTTGCTGTAACATAGGTCATCAAAGGTTTCTTACCTATCAAAATTACATTACCAGCTCTCCTTGGTTCAGGACTCGAAGACATGTATAAATGCAGAACACAAAATATTAAATAAAGTTTATACAAATTCTTGAAAATTTTTAATTTAACCTTGATCCAATTATGGTATTTAAGGTGAGTAAACTAAGGTAGGCCAAGTTATTATATTTAGTTCAATAGTATATTTAACTCCTAAAACAATTTGAGACAAATGCTGGTGGGATTCGGAGTTTCAAACATAATCCCACTGGTAAGTTGTTTAAAAGAATTTTTGCATTTTCTTTTTTATCAACTGGGTACGTACTATTCGATATCATTCTTTAGAATGTTTTAGCAGTATATCCTCTAAATTATCTGGATTGTCGACTATTTCTTGAACTACTTTAGCATCATCTACTTCATAGCAATGTGTAAGATTTTCCTCGTCTTTATAAAAAATATAGACTTTGCTATCGTAAACGCAGTAATACATTTTATCAATAATCATATCTTCGGGTTTGATCTTTATGCCATCTTTTTCAACAATAACAGGGTATTCCACGCTTATACCATCTATTTGATAAAATAAAATCTATACGAAATTATGGAAGGTATGCTGCATTTTCATCAATGATTAATTTGATTCTCATTTCGAGCGTCTTTATAGGTCTGTGTTTCCCAGCACTATGAGATCTGATATCCATTGAATTGATTCAGTTATATCCAACTCACTTATCTTGATGAATCGGGCCTTGATTGGACCATCTTTTAGATCATAAATTTCTGAAGGTGAGTTAGTCCCGGTTGATGAGTAATATTCGGCCGGGGTATAATTTTCTCCGTCATTAGAGAATTCAAGCGTAAAGAATTTTATCTCATTGTCTACGTTAGCAAAGCTGACTTTAAGCCCGCATATGTTTTGTTCTTGTCCTAAGTCCAATGAGGTCCACCTCGGTTTATGTGATTCAGTAGTATTCCCGTTGGTATTGTTAACATTGTTGGTATCAGTTTGTACATCCATTATGGGAATTTCATTATATTCGCATGTGTTTGTCGATTGATGCTCGCTATTAAAGAAATCTAATTCTTTATGTTGTAGTCCATTTGTTGCATCCACTAAATTATCATACTGAGTTACTACATGTTCCTCTGTTGGAGATACTTGTCCAAAACCAGATGAATCAGGATCGTTTAATTCAAAACTTTGAAATGAATTATCATTATTACTACTACTTGGCATATCCGTACTCATAATATTATTGTCATCAGTACTCATAATATTGGTATTATCATCAGTGCTCATAGTACTAATATTACTTGAATCCAAAGCCACTTCTTTTACTTCGGGCTTTTCAACTTCTATCAAGCACGTATAAGTAACATATTTTCCGTCAGGATATATTACTCTGAGTTCTAAAGTTTTTGGACCATATACATCTGCAAAACTAAACTGAGTTTTTCCAACTCTGTGAAGCGGAGTCATCTCTGTTGTATCTGCGTCGTAATCAACAAAGAACGCATTAATTTCGCGAGGTTTTGTCATAAAACTAAATGAAATAGAGTCTTCTTGTGATATCGTGACTTCAGGTTCAAAATCATCTGGTAAATGCGGGAAATTAATTCTTTCCAAGTTTTCATTTTCCATTACTACGAATGGGGACATTTCATAGGACTTGTTTTGATAGACCATTTTGGCAACTGGAACACTAGTCTCCATCTTATTACTATCAACATCTGGTTTTTTAGAATCTGCTGATTTTTCACTTTTTTCATCAGATTGTGCATTAGCGGTTAACAGTATAGAGCATTCAAGAGAAGTAATGAGCATCATGATTAAAATTGACGAGAGTAAAACGTATTTTCTATTCCGGTTTAACGATTCTATCAAGACTTGATTCGAAACTTATTTGAATTCTTTTATATTTACGGAATGTCGAAAAAATTACTGAAATCAACAACAGGAAAATAACTTCATTGACTAGAAGAAACTACCATAATATGTATAAAACAATTGGCTACCATTGAATTATTTACTTGATGTTTTCATAAAATTAAGATGCTTGGAATAATTTTTTATTCTTCCAAGAATCAATTTATCAAGTACTATTGAGTGAGAATATTTCCTTTAGTGAGATAGAAAAGAGAATAATATTTCATATTGATTTTGACTATTTCTATGCACAATGTGAAGAAATAAGAAAGCCAAAATTAAGAAATATTCCAAGCGTAGTCTGCGTATATTCAGGCCGGGGAGAAGATTCAGGTGTCGTCAGTACTTGTAATTATGAGGCACGAAAATATGGTGTCAAGGCGGCGATGCCCATTAAATTGGCAAAGTCAAAGTTAAAAGATGTTCATTCAATGTTTCTCCCTACTGACATGCCCTATTACCATGAAATATCCACAAAAGCAATGAGGATAATTCAAAATTATGGGGAACTCTTTGAGCAAGTCAGTGTAGATGAATGTTATATGGACTTTACAAAGATAACGAATTCTGATTTTGATGATGCAAAAATTTTTGCTGTATCTTTACAAAAAAATATCAAAGACCAGATTAAATTAACATGTTCAATTGGGGTGGGACCTAATAAATTAATAGCAAAAATAGCATCTGGTATCAATAAGCCCAATGGAATAACAGTAGTACGTCTGGAAGATGCCAAACAATTTATCTCAAATTGTAAAATTGATGATATTCCTGGAGTTGGTCCAAAAACATCCAAGAAACTAGAATCATTAGGGATAAAATCGGTATCTGATATATCAAAAAAAGGTATTTTTGAACTAAGAGATGCTCTAGGTTATAAGATTGCAACTTTTCTGGTGAATGCGTCAAATGCAATCGATTATTCACAGATAAAAGTTCGTGGAACTTCAAAACAAATTGGCAAGATAGTTACCCTAAAAAAAGATACAACAACTTTGGAACAGATAAAATTGACAGTGGAAAATCTTTGTATATCCGTATTTGAAAATTTAGAAAATAAACGACAGGCATTCAGAGTTCTCACTATAATATTAATTTTAGAAAACCTTCAACATGTTTCATTTTCTAAAAGCCTAAAACTCTATTCAGCATCTCTTGATGAATTGCACAAGAATTCATTATTAATCATAAATGAAATGATTAGTAATAATTCAATCTCTCTTGACAACATAAGGAGGATTGGTATTGTAGTATCTGATCTAAAGGATATCTCAGGACAAGATTCGTTATTGAATTATCTTGAGAATTAGATTTTGTGATTTCTTGTATTTTATCCATGGTTAATAGTTCAATGTTTTACTTTGCTTTAAGAAATAGTGCTTTAAGAAATCGGATGCATTTCATATGATTTATGAAGATATGAACTTCAATGATCTATTAACTAATTCTTCTACGACTTTGTCTGATTTTGATCCGATTATTTTTGCGTTTATAAAATTAGGTTTTCCTCCACCGATCCCCATATTCTCATCTTTTCTCAGTTCTTCAAAGATTTTGGCACAATCTAAATTAATATTATCACTCCTTGCAAAAATAAGAGATGCCATGTCATTGTCAACCATATTGACAAGAACAACAATTGTTCCTGGTTTAAGTATCATTTCTCCTGCGAAATTTTGAATAGTACGCCAGTCCATATCATGCAAGATTGTTGTAATTAGATTCATGTTCTGATTGTCAATTGTTCGAACCGGTATATCTAACAGTAACTTGTTTGTTAATTTTTTTAAACGATTGTGATATTGTTCTCTTTCATTGGATAGCTTCTTTATAGTAGCTTCAACTGTATTATAATTTGCTCCGATTAGAACACAAATATTATTAATCTTTTCTGTTATTCTAACTGCCTCGTCCATCGCATTTTTGCCAACCATGAACCTGATCTCATAATCAGATCCATTCATTGACATATTAGTTACCAAAAAAAATATACATTCAGATAAATTATTAACATGTTCCATTGAGCAGGCAGAAAGATCGTGGTTTTCTATTTCAACTACTGTAATGGTATCTACATTCTCCAGTCTTGTTTCATTAGCTCTCAGGGCTGGGAACACGTTCTTGGCTTCTTGTAGCGAGGAAAATGAGTGATGTGATATTTTTCTGCCTTCCAAGATTAGTCGATTAACTTCCTTCTCAGCAGAAGCTATTTTTTCAAAATCAAGTTCTACTTCTGATTTTCTTATGAACGCAATATTGTATGGATCCTTATGTTCTACTTTTCTCACGCTTAGTGTACTTTTTAATATTTTTTGCAGCGATCCTATAAAGGCATGTTCTGCAGTATGCGCTGCTCTTGTGTCCATACCCATCACCATCAATTCAAGTTACTAATATACAGGAGCATTAAAGCGTTGATTATTGATGACGCTGCAGGGCTTCCACCCTTTCTTCCAATATTTGTAATAAACTCCACATTCGTCGTTGAAAGTTCAGATTTTGATTCTGCTGCTGAAACAAATCCAACAGGTATTCCAATTACAAGTGCTGGTATTACTGCATTTTCATTTATCATCTTGATTACCTCATACAATGCTGTTGGGGCATTTCCTATCACAACAATACCACCATCAATTTCTTTAGATGAGTATCTCATTGCCACTGTGGAGCGAGTCTTATTTTCGTTTTTAGATATGTCGATCACCTCCTTATTCGATATATTGCATACAAGACTATTCCCAATTTTTGCTACAGATTTCTTGTTTATACCTGACTGTACCATGTCAACATCAACAACTATGTGTCGCTTCTTCCTAAACGCTTCGAAAGCATTTTCGATGGCGTTAGCTGAAAAGATAATTTCGTTCTTATCAGGTTTTGCAAAATCAAAATCAGCGGTTGCATGGATTACACGTCTGACAACATTCCATTGTAGTTCACTGTAACCATGAGTTCCAATTTCAGATTCAATGATTTTCATACTAATTTCTTCTATACCAAGTGACGATTCAGACATATCCCTGGACTTTGCCCTTACTGCTCTCTCGGTATTATCACTATTTTCGATCAACTTTTCCTTCCGCCTCTTTTGCCCTTTCCAATACTAAGTTCACGAGCTTGGGGTCTACGCCAAAATGCTCTGTAACATGAACCTTGACATTATCTAGATTGTAGTTTTCCAATGCAGAATTGATATCTTTTACAACATCATTTTTTATATGGGCTCCCTTGTGTAGGAAGTAGGGAACGATTATCACTGTATTTGGTTTGTTGGAAATAATCTTGTCTATTCCGTTGGCTATACGTGGTTCATCTAATTCGAGAAAACAAAATGTAACACTTCTGAAATCTGGCTTTAGACGGTTAACCGTATGTACAAATGCAGTTCTAGCACTCCTGTCACTGCTTCCATGACCTATTACAAGTACATCACACTTGTCATTTGATAATAAAACATTATTTTTTTCTCTTGCAGTATGAATTCTATCTCTAATGAGCGATTCAAGTGTAGTATGATAGCTCAGAGGTTTTGTAATTACAACTTTTAACTTCCTATCATAACAGATTCTCGCGGTTTTTTTTACAGAATCTTTTAACTTCATCCCGGGATACAAGAAATAGGGCATTACGGTGATAGAATCTACATTGTTGGAAATGCACTTGTTAATCCCTTCTTCGATGTATGGTGGTATAACTTCAAGAAAGCAATGACCCACATATGCATATTCACTTTCACCTCTGATCATAGTACACAATTGGGCAAGCTCTTCTTTTGCCTCTGGTTCCCTGCTGCCTCTATCGATTAGTAACAAAGCTCTGTTCATATTAGATATCTACCTTTGAGTAATTTATCCTAGACACTGCTACTGTGAGGTTGGGAGGGAACTTTTGCTTCGTCACTATTAGTTCACCACCTGAGCTAAGTATTGACGAGGCTTCTGATACACTTGATGTTCCTTCGTATTTTTTTACTACGTCTGAAGGATTTGGGACCATAATCTTGTCTAACTTTTCTTTGTCATAAAACTCTAGAGGGATTCTATGCTTGTCTGAAAAAAATCCTAATGAATCTGGAGATTTACCTCTATTTATGGTTGAGAGATTTCTAATGCTTAGAAAAGACAACCTATTTTCCTTTAAGACTTTCAATATACCGTCCTCTATTTCCTTCTGAGTCGTATCCCAATGAAAACCTAACCCCACTACAAGACTCTTTGGCCTATAAATTACGGATTTATTGACAAGAAGTGGATCTGTAATGATCTTGTCAGAAATTATTAAACCGCCTTTGAAATCATCTGATCTTAATTCATCAATATCCTTTACTATTGATACGTTTTTTGGTAATTCTTTGCTCCACCATTTTGTTTCACCTGTATCCTGATAGACACCTATTTTTTCTTCATTAACCATAAAAGCACTAATCTTAGTAACGTTTTCAAAATTTTCAATACGCCATTTAAATTCGGAACCTAAAAGATCTACTGCTATCGTTTCATTGACATCGGCGGCTGTGGTGATTACAGGAGTTGCATTCAGTATGTCTGCAATAGATTTGGTTAATGAGTTTGCTCCTCCCAGATGACCTGACAGAGTACTTATTACAAAGTTCGCTTGATCATCTATGACGATAACTGCTGGATCTGTCTTTTTATCTTTCAACAGATTTGATATTAAACGGATTACAGCTCCCAATGAAAAAATGCAAATTATACTTTCATATTCGTTGAAAATCTCCTCAATCATGATTTTCGTATTTTTTTCAAACCAGATAATCCCATCAGAAGAATCTTTGTGTTTTGATTGCGCGTAAATTGATGCTGAAGGAATTTTTTCTTTTATTCTCTTTGATATCTTGATTCCATTTTTAGTAATACAAACAATAGCAACCTTGCTGCTCATGCATTACTTTATAAAATTTATTCAAATAATATACTTTGTGTTAATTGTTATGTCAAAGACATAAAAATTCAAATATTGAATGAAACAATAGTATGCAGCATACAGATGACATTAACCTTCTTTTGTAAGAGGAATCGTCACACCGAATGTCCTGGTGAATGGCCGATGGGCGATTCGTGTGGCTCAGATCATGACTGCTCATTTGACGTAAAAATGTCTAAATGTGAATGCTCATGTCATGAATGAGTAGCGGTATGTTATGTGATAAGCAGGTTTTTGGGCTTAATTTGAATGTAAATTACAAAAATGATCTTTATGGGGTCAGAAAATTATGGTTTTCGATCACTTCTATTTCACTCAGCCACCACATCATCATACCCCGTTAACAATTTATTATTTATTGATTTCATTAATTCTTTCGCTTTTCGCTTCATAGGATCATTGATCTTGATTAGAACAAGTCCTTCCAATGGTTGACCATAACATACTAGAGAGTCAGTTGGTGCAAAATAACATACCGGAAGTGTCAGTAAATCCTCTTCACCTATAACCTGTAAAATGACATCTTTTTTGCCAGTCAGAGCAAATCGTATTTTGGTAATAGCTTCCTTTGTAATGGTTCCTGCGGGATTAATACATGAAATTATAGTAAAATTCTTTGACCTTAGTTTAGTTATTCCATCATCCAAAATTGTATCTTTTTCTTGCCTCCTCTCAACCCCGTCAATTATGGCCAAATCAGGGTAAATATCAAAGGCAACAAGTCTTTCGGTAGAACGGTCACCTACTGTTATTATTTTATGAGTAATAGATGCAATCTCTTTTCTAATTTTTTTTTCTGTTATGTCACTATCTAGAATTAGCTTTCCTAATGGTTTTTTAAGTTCTGCAAGAACTTCAGGCGGTATTGACACTTTGTTCTTTTGACTGTTCGTTTTCTGCTTTTTCCTGATCCTGTAATTCTGAGGCAATTATACTGATTCTACCAGCTACAGTACGGGCAATTTTGTCAAAAATGACTGCCTGAGTATTATTTGGTTCTGAAATTGTTACTGGATTGCCGCTATCACTTCCTGACATTATTTGTTGATGGAGAGGTATTTCTCCTATGAAAGGAACATTAAACTGATTGCTAACTTTCTGTCCCCCACCCGTACCAAAAATAGCGATCTTATTATTACAATGTTGACATTCCAGATAACTCATATTTTCTATGACTCCAATGATGGGTACATTCAATTTGTTAAACATCCCTACTGCCTTTACCGCCACATTCATTGCTACATCTTGTGGAGTGGTAACTATGATTATTCCGGTTATTGGTATTGTCTGTGCCAAAGTTAAAGGTGCATCTCCAGTACCGGGTGGTAAGTCAATTATAAGGTAATCAAGTTCACCCCAGTTTACATCCGTTAAAAACTGTTTTACAATTCCGGCTACAATAGGACCTCTATAGATTCCTGCTTGCTGCGATTGCTCATAAAAGAATCCCATTGAAATGACTCTTACTCCTTGAGACAAAACAGGTTCTATTTTATTATTAATTACTTCAGGCGCATTCTTGAGTCCTAGCATCAGAGGAACACTTGGACCATAAATATCAGCATCCAGTAACCCCACCTTTGCGCCGGTCCTAGCTAATGTCAGAGCAAGGTTGACAGATACTGTTGTTTTTCCTACTCCTCCTTTACCACTAGCGATTGCAAGTATATTTTTGACACCAGGTAATAATTCATCCATTGAAATCGAACGCCCTTCCATGACTCTAGCAGTTACCTTAAGATCAAGATCTTTAATTCCCAAGTCCATCATAGAATTACGAACGGACTGTTCTATCTCACTATTAAAAGGACAAGCCGGCGTGGTAAGCTCTAATGTAAATCCAACTTTTCCATCGTTAATTGCAAGGTCTTTAATCATGCCCATTGAAACTATGTCTTTATGCAATTCGGGATCTTCGATTGTCTGTAATTTTGCCATGATTTGCTCTATTGAGACCATATTATCGTACTCTTCCAAAGAATATTTAAATCATACAATATCACCCCGATACTGAGTCAAGAAATAATGAAAAGGTTCATAAATTGATAATTTAAACAGATTGACAATAAGTAATGTTTGCGATAATACACATGGATGATGTTGTTAGAATCCCTCCCAGTATGATGAAAAAATCTCTCAATGAGACCACAATGGAAATTCTTAAGGAAAAATACGAGAGTATGATAAATCCTGAATTGGGTTATGTTATCATGATTATTGATGCGAAGGCAAATAAGGTCGGAAAATTGGTTTCTGGTGACGGTGCAACCTTTCATAAGGTGTCTTTTAAAGCGTTAACATTTTATCCTAAAATGCAAGAAATCGTTGAAGGAGAAATAGTCGAAATTACTGATTTTGGTGCCTTCGTAAGAATAGGTCCAACTGATGCATTATTGCACCTTTCTCAAATAACTGATGATTATCTAAAAAGCGATGTCAAACAAGGGGTAATAGTTGCAAATCAATCAGCCAAATCCCTTAAAATTGGATCAAAGCTTAGAGCAAGGGTTACCGCGATAAGTTTGGGAAAAGGCTCGGCAATGGGTAAAATAGGAATTACCTGCAGACAGCCTTTTCTTGGAGCTCTTGAATGGATTGAAGAAGAGATTAAGAAAACCAAGAACCCTTCTGCAAATAACCAGAAAGAAAAGAAAGGGACAGTGGCAGCTTAATGGCCAAAGAACTTGCATGTAAAAAATGTAAGGCCATTACAATTGGAAAGGTATGTCCTGTTTGCAAGTCGACCGAACTTTCATCCGATTGGTCTGGTACAATAGTAATATTTGATTCAAAGAATTCTTTGGTTGCATCAACACTTCAAATCTCTACTCCGCACAAATATGCTTTAAAAGTAACTTGACTCTTAAGAAAAAACCAAAAGATCTAAATCAATATTTTAGTTTACGAGAATCTCTCATTAGATTTCTCAGAGAAGACATAGCCACAGGCGATCTGACCAGCGAATATGTAATAAATAAGGATCTAAAATCTTCATCATTTATTATTTGTAAATCTGAGAGTGCAGTTGTCGCAGGGCTTGAAGAAGCCAGAACAATATTTGACATTTGCAAGTGTGGTTCAAAAAGTTTAGTCAAAGACGGTACCGTGGTAAAAAAAGGCAGCAAGGTAATGACTGTTAAAGGAAATACTAGATCTCTTCTAAAAGCTGAAAGAACTGCTTTAAATTTAATGATGCGTATGAGCGGGATTGCAACTGATACAAAGAAATATGCAGATATTGCAAAAGCAGTTTCAAAAGATATAAGAATAACAGGAACCAGGAAGACTGCACCTGGCTTGAGATACTTTGATAAGAAATCAATTGAGCTAGGCGGTGGATATCCACATAGAAATACACTGGATGAAATGATACTAATAAAGGATAATCATCTTGCGGTGACCAAATCCATAGAGGAAGCCATTTCGATGGCTAGACAAAAGTCTGGCAAAAATATCATGATAGAATGCGAAGTTATCGATACAAAATCATCGATAGAGGCGATTAATAGTGGTGCCGATATAATCATGCTGGATAACTTTTCTCCACAACGCGCCCAGAAAACTATTTCCTATTTGAAGGAACTTGGTTTACGAAAAAAAATATTGATAGAAATTTCAGGCGGCGTCAATCTTTTGAATATCAAAGAGTATGCTCATGCTTTACCAGATATGATATCAGTAGGTTCCTTAACTCATTCTAGTAAATCAGTTGATTTTTCGATGGAAATGGAAAATAGTTAATTGATAAATTAATTACGATTGTTAATCACTCTCAAGGACTTACTACTAAAGATATCAGTTGAATATTTGATTAAGATATCATCAACATACGTTCGATAGGAACCCTGGCCTTATCTGCAATTTGTTTTGGAACCTTGACTTCATATTGTTTATGTACAAGTGAGTCAACTACTTTTTCAATTGTTATCTGTTTCATGTATTTGCAGATAGCGTTTTCCTTAACTGGTATGAAGAACTTGTCTGGATTTTCTTTTTTCATTCTGTACATGATACCTGTTTCTGTAGCAACAACAAACTGATTGTTCTCTGATTTTCTGGCATGTTGCATCATCCCTTCAGTAGAAAGAATATGAGCTTTCCTCGTTATGTCGCCAGAAGCCAGACCATACAGAGTTGATGATGTACAGCCACATTCAGGATGAATCATGAATTCTGCACTATTGTATTTTTGAAAAATATTATTAATGTCATCTGCAGTGATACCCGCATGAACATGACATTCTCCTGGCCATACAAACAAATTCTTCCTGCCAGTGACCTGACCAACATACGAGCCCAAGAACATGTCAGGTAAGAATAAGATTTCAGTTTCATGCGGAATGCTGTTTACAACCTTTACTGCATTGGATGAAGTGCAACAATAGTCAGAGAGGGCTTTTACTTCTGCACTGGTATTAACATAGCTGACTACGACAGCGCTGGGATGTTCTTCTTTCCATTTCTTTAATTCAGATGAATTTATCGTCGAAGCAAGAGAACATCCGGCTTCCAGATCAGGGATTAAGACAGTCTTTTCGGGGCATAGAATTGAAGCGGTTTCAGCCATGAAATGTACACCACAAAATACGATAATGTCGGCATCTGTTTTGGCTGCTTCTCTTGATAACGCCAGTGAATCGCCTATAAAATCAGCAATATCCTGTACCTCCGGAACCTGGTAATTGTGTGCCAAAATGAGAGCGTTGCGCTCTTTCTTTAGTGCGTTTATTTGATCGAAATGCATTGATTGGACTAGTGTCATCTGATGCGCTTGTTTTACATAATTATAGATTTAAAGTAGTATAATTTAGGATAACATTGCCTATTTCACGCATGATAAGGGCAATACTTGCCACTTTGATATGAGAGCCCCCGATGAATTATTGCAGTAATAGATATATTATATCAAAGTGAACTCTATTTCAAATGCCAACTCATGGATCGTTAACAAAGGCGGGAAAAGTAAGAGGTCAAACTCCCAAGATTGAAGGTAAAAAGAGAGTAAGTCCCATATCAAAATTAAGAAATAAGATAAATTTTGTAAAGAGATTTGAAAAGAGGCGCCAGCCTGGACAAAAAAAGCCAGAACGTATGGGTAGAAGACGTTAGTCTGAAACTCATTATTTTTCATCCTTCTTAAATTATTTTAGATACTTCGTTGTTTAGCAACATGTAAATCCAAATATTGACAAGTGAATTAGTACGATATGGAGAAGAAAGTTGCAGTAATAGGCTATGGCAGCATCGGTAAAGAAATTATCGCATCAGCAAAAAGACAAGAGATTCCAAATGCTAAGATTGTGGCAGTATTTGATAAACAATCTCAAGTTATTAATTCGGTTGATAATCAAAATTCCGAGGTACATTTGTTTTCAGAATTCGATGAATTCTATAATTCCCAAATTTATTCCAATCTAGATGTCATAATAGAGTGCGCTTCAAAAGACGCTGTTAAAGAATATGGTAAAAAAATAATCGAGTCAAAAAAGGACCTGATTGTTTTGAGTGTGGGTGCGTTTTCAGATAAAAAATACTTGGTAGAATTACAAGATTTGTCGAACTTGAACAATACTAAAATATTGATACCTACTGGTGCCATTGCAGGACTTGATTCCATTAGAACTGTAAAAAAATATCTGGATAGTTTGTCCATTACGACAACAAAGCATCCTGAATCACTTGCAGGGGCACCGTTCTTTAAGAGATCAAAAATAAAGCTAGATGATATTAACAGCGAAACAGTCCTTTTCGAAGGTAATGCTTCTACTGCTATTGAGTTATTTCCTGCCAATGTGAATGTAGCAGTAGCAACCGCACTGGCTGGAATTGGTTTGGAAAAAACTCGCGTAAGCATCAAAGCAGACCCATTGATATCAGTGAATAAACATGAAATAGTAGCCAAGGGGAGTTTTGGAGAAATACACATTATCGTCCAAAATATACCAAGCCCTTCAAATCCTAAAACTAGTTACTTGGCTTCTCTTTCTGCTATCGAATGTTTGAGAGGCCTGTGTAATGAAAGTTTCAGAATAGGGACCTGATACGGACAAATTTTGACAGTTTATATGTGGAATATTTATTTGACAAGATTAACTATGAGTTACAACGGATTTAAGACAAACGACATGTTCGGTCCAAAACCAGTAGAAGTAGGAAAAGAATACGACGTGCAGATCACGGAATTAAGTAGGAAAGGAGATGGAATAGCAAGGATACAGCGATTTGTGATATTTGTAAAGAATGGAAAGGTAGGCCAAAATACAAAGATAAAGATAATCCAGGTTGGAAATAGATTTGCGACTGCTGAAATTGTCAACGATTCTGAAAGTCAGAGTCAGACTGAGACAGCACCTGCAAATGCTGAAGCCAATACAGAAACAAGTACAGAATAAGCAACCTAGCTACAGTTACTTTTTGAAATTTTTATTATTTTATATCTTTATAAAAATTAATTTTGTGAATTATTTTTATCAAGTATGGATCTATCAATTACAATTTCTATTTAGAAAAGTGGCTTGAAGAATAACATCATAGCTATTATTGCAATTTCATTTATTATCGTAGGTTCACTATGGGGAATTGGGAATATAGTTTCTCAAGATAATACTTTATCATCCAACAACGAAGGCATCATAATGTTAATGAAAGATAACAAATTTAATGTTACTAATCCTGATATTACTGTCAAAATCAATCAGCCATTAAAAATTACTATCGCAAACCAAGATTTTAGGAAACATGATTTTATTGTTGACGATCTGAATATTAATACAGGTTTTATTTCGAGTGGACAGGATTTTACGACATTGATTGCTTCAGATAATGCAGGTTATTATAGGTATTATTGCTCAATTCATCCCGGAATTATGGAAGGCAAAATCATAGTCACAGACTAATGAAAATTTAGCCAAATGCTGTTTCATTAGTATGTTAAAATGGGGTACTTATATGATTGTTAGGTACAATTCCTAACCTAACTTTTGAACGAATCAGTTAGTTTCTTGTGATACATGCTCTTGCATCCACCAACATGCAGCATATTGTCTGGTATCACTCTAAGGTGCTTCATTCTCCTTTTATCGTACACCGTGCTTAAGAATTTGTAACAAACAGAACAGACAAATTCTATCTCCATTTGCTTCATATTTTGTTCTAATTGGGAATTAATCTTTGATGTTTTTAGTCCGCCGAGTTTTTATCAGCGACATTTTAGATATTCCATGATATTCTCTACAATTGCTATTTTCGTGATAAATTTTGAATTGTTTTTTGTTGATTTAACGAAAAACATGAATAAACCAACACTTAAAATAGGCAAAAAACTCAGTGTAGAAAAATGGCTGCACGAAAGAATACTTCGAGAAAAAAGCGATTGATAAAGAGAGTTAAACAGAACAGACCAGTGCCAGCCTGGGTAATAATTAGAACCCATCGTCATGTTAGAACGAATCCAAAGCGAAGAGCTTGGAGAAGGTCGGATGTCAACGTAGGATAATATTAAAGGATTGATAGAAAATGTCTGAAGATAATTCAACAAGAATTTACACAGTGAATCTGGCGAAAGCCTGGGACACTCCAAAGTATAGGAGAACTGATCGAGTAATAAACATCATAAAGGAATTTACCGAGCGCCATATGCAGACTAACAAGGTCAAGATAGATCAAGACTTGAACAGACATATCTGGTCTAGAGGAAAAAGGAATCCGCCAAGGAGGATTAGGTTGAGAATGATAAAAGAAGATGATGATACAGTTGTGGTCAGTTCATATATTGAGGAAAAAAGCTCCCTGTCTGAAGAGTCTGTGGAAGAATCGGAAATACAGGCAGAAAAGGTAGAAGAGAAAGTGGAAGAAAAGGCAAAAGTACAGGCAGAAAAGGTAGAAGAGAAAGGCAAAAGAAAGTAAAAATCAAGAAATTATTTACAATAACTATTTAGTACTTGTCCAATTTAGGAAAAAAGTACTTGGTGAAATTCATAAAGAAATTAATTTCTATCTAATCGATTAGTGTTAATGGTAAATCTATATCTGGATGTGATTCTGGTATGTCCCAATCCAAGACCTTATCAACAGGTATCATATTGAGAGGATCATACGAGTCAAATTTGGTTCTTCCCTTGATTGAGGCGATGATATGCATGTTATTTCTAGAAGAATCAGTAACCACAAACGAAACATCACTTGTATCTCCTTCCATAGTATTTTGAAAGTTACTCAACATTTCATTTAGTCTCCCAATTGGTTCGCTTCTTGCACCATTTACATAAAGAATGGATTTTGTTATGGATGATGTACCCAATGAGGTATAAAGTTGTGCTATTAGATCTTTTATACCCATCTCAATATTGTTCTCTTCCATAGCTCCAGATACTAGATTTGTTCCTAAATTCAAGGATATCTCTGGAATCAATTTGATTGTATTGAGGACTATATCGTTTGATATCTTTGAACAACTTTCCATTGTGAGTCCAGGATTTATCTCAATGTAGGCATCATTGTCAACAACAAAGTTAATGTCAGAGTTTGATGAAATTCTTTTTAGTGATACGCTAGCTTGAAACAATTTATCCTTTTCATGACCAAAAGGCATGGTTACAAGTGAGATTACTGTCTTGTCAAGCATACTTTTTGCGATGTGCGAAACTACGGGCGCGATTGCAATACCTGATTTCTCAGATAGACTAGTTACAAGAACAATTGTTTGATATCCAGATAATTTTGTACAAATCTCTTCTTTGTACGTTTCTAGAAAAGACCGGATTTTGTAACTCGAAGGATTAATCCACGTTTTACAATCAACATGAAGTGAATTATTGTCTAGTTCTTCTCTATGATTACTGATCAATAGGGAATCATACTCCACATTGCCTAATTTTGACACAATATTCTTTCCAATTTTACCTATTCCAATTAACAATACAGGCTTTCTTAACTCAATACAATCCTCTGCCAATCAATCCAACTCCTAATCAGAGGATTGAGTATTAGAATAAAAATTTAGGTGATTAAATCAAGCATCATAATTGGTACAAAAAAGTTGATAAGATCAAGAGAATCAGGAAATAGATTCCCCAAATAAGGAATAATTTGAAACTTTTACGACTTTTACTGATAGATAATGTCCTAAAATTTGTTTTGGATCAAATTGTTGGTTTCCTGGTAAATTCATTATTACCGGTTTGTATGCATAATTTCTACCTTGTATCTTGCCATTATCTAAAATTTCATCTATCAAAACCTCACCTTTCCAACCATTCCACATTCCATTTCTAGTCATCGAGGTTTTCTTGATAATATCATGTAATCTATTGCTTCGTTCTTTGACAATCGACGTACCAACTTTTGGATATTTGGAAGCAACTGTTCCGGGACGAGGACTATATTTGGAAGAATTTATGACATCAGGTTGACTTTCTTCAATTAGATTTAAGGTCTCTTTAAAATCTCTCTCAGATTCTGATGGAAATCCAGTGATTATGTCTGTAGCAATTGTTATTTCTGGTATTTTTTTTCTCATTTCTCTCACCACATCAACAAATATCTTGGCTGTATGGCCCCTCTTCATTTTTTGCAAGATTTTCTCATTTCCACTTTGCACAGGCATATGAAGAAACTTGAAGATTCTGTCGTTATCGCGGTAAAGTGAAATTAACCTGTCCAAAAACCTTGGAACATACATTGGATTCATCATTCCCACACGAATCTTATAGTCTCCCTCAATATTAGAACAATTTTCCAAGAGATCAACTAGATCGGTTTTCAAATCCATTCCATAACAACCATTGTCAGTGGAAGTTAGCCAGATTTCCTTGCAATTTGCTGCTAGGTCATCTTCCATTTGCCTTACGATTTCTCCAATTCTATAGCTTCTTAGAGTTCCTTTGGCTAATTTTGTTTGACAAAAACTACATTCGCTAAGGCATCCACTCGAGATTTCAATAATACTGACTATTGGATTTAGTCTCAATCTTGGAAGATTTACCTTTGTCGACATGGAATCCTCTAACGCAACAACCTTTTGACCGTGCAGAGAAGCATCAATCACTTGCAGTGTTTTGTCCAGAGACTGTGGACCCATGAGTGAGGAGTTGGGAGAAAGTGATTCGATCAAATTCTTGCTTGTCTTAGGCAGACATCCAGCAACAACAAGTGGTTTTTCTTCTGAATATCTCTTTATTTTTGAAATCATTCTGTGTTCGGTAACATCCTTTACGGCGCATGTAACGAGGACGTTGATATCTGAATTTTTTCTAGTATGAGTCAGCTCGTATCCATTATTGGAAAGTATTCCTTTGATTATTTCGGAATCTGCAATGTTAGCAGAACATCCGAATGCTTTTACCCATACTCTTTTTTTATCATATGTGAAATTTTGAAAAGGAAGAATAGGGCTAGGGTTTGAAAAAGTTGAAAGATGATTTACTTTTTCCAAATTTGATCAACTATAATGGAAATTGTAGATTATTTAAATAGTCAATAATTAGGTTCCCAAATAAATCGTTTCACCTATGACAATTCTCAGTTTCCGTATAGTTTCCGTATGCCTTGTTGAACATACCTCTAGACCCGGGATAGGACTGTCACAATTGCGATTGGGGAACCATTGCTTTAGCGATTCTTAATGTTGTCAAGATAATCGTCCTATTTCAAATGGTCAGAGGACCACAAACATGCGGCCTCTTCCTGATGAATCGAGTTTAGATAGCAGTTTATTGCATCTGACTATGAATACAATTAACTTAAATGAGTTCTGATGCAACCATCGAATCTATTTCAATTTGGGAAATTTTGAAAATGGTAAAAGTTTTTTCGTTTCTTAACTTAATATCAAGTCATAATACCACGATTATTCGACTGTTGTACCATAATACATAATTTACATAGCTCCAAACTGTTATGATTCCATCAATTCTCCAACTCTTTTCACATTAGAATAAAATTTATCAAAATCAAACCAGTGTAATCCAATTAACTTATCATTTCTGTTAAATTATTCGATACACTTTCTATTTGCTACTCGATTATTTGGAGGATCGAGTAAAGAATGACTAGTCTTTTTTCTCAATCAAGATATCGGAATGAAGTATTTTTTCGGTGGCATCCATAAGATTCCGGATATCCCTTTGACTATGAACCACTGAGATAGCACCCATTTTGTGAGGTAAGAAAAATATTCCATATTTTGCCATCAATGAGAAATGATATCTAGTCAGGGCCTGAGTATCGCACAGCGCTACATCATTTGCGCTTTTTATTTCATTTACTCCATTTGGAAGAAAATGTGTATGAAAAACAGAACCAGTACCGGTTACTTGAGTTCTGAATCCATAATCTGAAAATAGCCTTGTTAGTCCATTCCTAGCCATGTCCCCTAGTTTGTTAATCTTGTTGTAGATAGACTTTCGATTTTTTCTGATATATTCTAAGGTTGCGTATCCGGCGGTCATTGTTAGTGGATTTGATGAAAATGTCCCACCGCCAATGTAGCATATTCGCTCCTTGTTTTTGTTTTCAATAGGATTAGCTACTTGCATTATTTCCTTTTTGCCACATACTACTCCGATTGGAAGGCCTCCTCCAACAATCTTTCCAAGAGTAATTAAATCTGGGTCCAAGCGATATGAGGTTGAAACACTTCCGAAATTGAACCTAAATCCAGTAACAATTTCATCTAAAATAAACAAAATATCATTTCTTTTACAATATTCTTCCAAGCCCTTGAGGTAGTCTTTATCTGCAGGAATACAACCTCCACCGCCTAGGACGGGTTCTAGTATTATACATGCTAGGTCATCCTTTACGCTGTCCAATAATTTGATTGATCTTTCTAGATCGTTAAAGGGAATAGATTCAACAAAATCACCTTCCCTTCCAGTCATACCTACTCCTTCGTCAACTTCAAATGGATAATTGACAGACTGCATTAAATCAGTATTAAATCCATGCCATCCACCGATAGTTTTACAAATAATCCTTTTTTTGGTTACAGCTCTGGCGATTCTAATTGCGTACATTGTAGCTTCAGAACCAGTTGTACAGAATCTTAAGAGTTCACTAATAGGAATCGCTTTTTTTATACTCTCTCCTAGCTTGATACTAGTATCATTTACAGTACCATACAATGTACCTTGATGTATTTGCGAAACAAGTTTCTTTACTACTACATTAGGAGAATGACCCAAAATTAGGGCCCAGTGTCCCATCCAGTAGTCAACATACCTATTGCCATCGATATCAAAGAGGTGTTTATCCTTTGCCTTCTTTACAAAAAAAGGGTATGGCTTAAAGAATCTAATATTATGACTAATACCTCCGGGGAATATCTTTACAGAATCGTTATAGGAATTTCTTGACCTGGGAGTTTTTTTTTCATATAATTCGTTCAGACTGTTGAATGTCACTACAACAATTCATTATTACAAGACCTATTTATGGTTCTGTTCCATTAAGATACACACGTTTCGAATTTTCTTTCATCGACTTGGTGGATTACCTTTGGAAACAAACAGGATTCCACTACCATTGCTTCACCTGAAAGACACTTTGAACGATGGAACACATCATCGCCCTTTTTTGCGATATTTATCGCAGCTAAACATCTCTGTCAATTACAAAGATGACAATCATTGCAACTCATCAATCTTGTAAGTTTGTCATATTGGGTTCGCTTCACGCATTTATGACAGAGAGATGAAGTATAACGAGTATCTTTAGAAGATCTCTATAACCTTAATTCCCTCCCATTCTGCTTTATATTTTATTTGCCTATTTATTTCGGGAAAACACCATACATTCATTTTTCCTCTATAGTTATTGCCTTGACCATCGCCTTTCTGATACAACCTTCTAATGTATGTCAATTTTTCAAACGCAATTCCCTGTTTATTTTCTTTTAGTTCATTTACAATGTTCTTAGAAACCTTGTGCAAAATCTGGTTAACCCTATTCTTTCTTCTATTCCCATATTTTGCGTAAATTTTTTTTCTGATTCTATGGTCGTTTCTATTGAAGGATTTGTAAATTGATTTGGTGTTATCAATTATTTCAATGCATTTTTGTAGATCATATCTTGTTGTTTTTTCAAAATTTCCGACTATCACATTAGCAAGATTTTCTATCTAGGCCTGCTATACTGGCGCAGTCAATTTGTTCAGTTATTGGTTTAGAATAACTGATACTCAAGCTGCCTAAAGAAGAGATAGAAAAAGAATGCACTTTCAATGTGGATATTTTTTTTTTAATACAAAATTGTTTAGCTTGATATCAAAATATCTTTTGCCTCCAAGAGGTATTTTTAGTATTCCATAATTCCAGTCAACCTTAAATCCATAACAAGAATTATCATATCATTTTTTAAATAGGGATTTTGGTCTTGAATCCTCTTTTAATTGATTTTTTTCTATTTTGTAATATTCCAGATGC
>JAICFW010000074.1 GCA_025923455.1 Nitrososphaeraceae archaeon
GTTGCTTTGTCATCTTGATGGAATCTTTTAGTTCAAACGTAACGCCTTCATGTAACTGATATGGTCTTTCTATGATGCAACTCAGATACATATTTTGTTGTTTAGTCTCAAGGAATTTTTTATATTCGATCATTATAGGTAACACAGTATTATTAATTATTTCATTGATTTCTTTATCAAATCCTGGTTTTTGCCCTAGTTGTTTTTCGTTTAGTAGCCTTTGCCTTTTCAATTTTATTTCTAATTTATGAAGAGATGGACCTAACTCGTCGTCTAATCTTTTCAATTTTAAGAAATATTTGATTACCTCTTATTTTTATTTAGTGATTCACCCTATGGAATATTGTTACTGGAACCTGAACCATAATGCAATAATGTTGTTTTAAATCGTAAACAGGGGGCAAAAGCCGTTATGACAACGAGAACCATCCGAACTATGTTCATCTTTTCTGTGCCCGCAACTAAGGCAGATGTCATCTAACTGCATAGTATGGTACAGATCAAATTAAATTATAACGGTTCAAAGTGTTGAAGCACTTTAATTAGAAATTCCAATTTTTAGAAACTTCAAAGTTAGATATTTTAATGTAAGGATCCAAAATTGGATCATCGTAAAATGGTCCAGAAATGTAAAAAAGAAGTTTCCAATCCACAGATGGAGTTCCACAATGGGCAAGAAGAAAACGGAAACCCATTTAATTACGTTGTATGTTCGTGGCCCGGATGCAATGTTTGTTTAGGCATTTTGTCTGTATAATCCGGGTGACGGAAAAAGAGGAGTCAAAATAATGAGTGAAGTGCTAGAATTCCACATCTCCTGTCCTCAATGCAACTACTCTAACACTGCTCCCTCATCGATTGCAAAATAAGTAGTCGTCTATCAACTATGTAATGATAATTAAGGTGAGCAGGATCACAATATGAAAGATCAAATGAGATGTGATAATTGTCATAACAGTTTTGAATTCTACTGGTGTGTTGGGCATAACATGACGGAAAATAATGACGGGGGTCGGGATGGTAAAGTGACTTCACATCAAATCAATAAGCGTTCTTTTTTGAGGATATAAATTATGTCTGATGAATTTCTGAGGAAATTGTATGAAATGTCGGATGGGGATTATAAAATTTTTGATAAATATAGAGTAGGAGGAAGTTGGTCTCTCAAATAATCAGACTGATGATATTATTGATGAACTACATATATGGGACTGATAAAAAATTGGGGAGACCAAATACTGGTGACTTTGGAAAGAAAACAAGAGACTGAGAGACCAAAATAGAATTTGAACTCTTTGTGTTACTTCTCTCATACAACTGAATTACTAGTGGTATTCAAAAGAGGAAAGGGCATTATTATAGTTCAAATATCGTATAGAAGATTGACACGTAAAAATATCTCGGACAATAAGTGTACAATCTTTTTATCTAAGGAACATAATATTTACGTCACAAAATAATATGACGTGTACTAGTTGCAAGAAAAATATTGACTCACCTAATTTATTTATGGATATTTACGTTTGCGACATCTGTTACCATAAACTAATTTCTAAAGTATTTTATACGAATACTGTCAATTAGAGTGTTAGAAACCCCCAAACTATTAATATTCTCAATTTTAAGACAATACAATTGGTAAAGAAGGAGGTCATATGGGAGACCGCTCTAATTGTATTGTTCAGTATATTTCTCGGAATCTTTATTTCAGATTTTAAATGGAATTAAATAATTGCTCATTGAAATGAATCATTTATCATCGATAAACTTTCTTAATTATTTTATTAATACATTTCCATAGAAGCCTTAACTATTGTTAATCGTTTGTTTCAATTTTTCGTTGGCAAATCAAAATTAATAATCATGCCGTTTTTGATAGAATGGTTATCAGCAAAACCAGATCGAAGTTCTATTACATATAGTGAATCAAATTCAGGATTATAAACAGGACATGCCAGAAATAGTTTACATGGTTCTAATTGTTTTTCGAGATGAACGACTTTATTGTTTGAATCCACCCAGATAATATCGATTGGAAAATTCATTTTGTTCATCCAGAAACCCTGCTTTGTCGGCTTGTCGAATAAAAACAACATTCCTTCATTCTCACTCATATTTTCTACTCCGGAAAGACCTCTGATTCTCTGTTCGTCGGTAGATGCTATTGCCATAGTGACGTTAATGTCATTAACTAAAATTGTTGTTTTTTCATAATTGGGAAAGAAATCCGTATTAGTAGATGAGGTGTTATTATTGCTTTGTAGGTTGAATGCATATGATTGAGAAAACGATGTCAAAGAAATAATAACGGCACAAGTAGTGAACAGTAGTCCTTTCTGGGTATCCAAATTAAGAAACGGTACAGTTTGATTCAATTTTAGTTTTACTTTTGGCAAAAAATTAGGAAGATGTATGTGGACATATCTGTTTCATTTAGTCGGTACTTTATTAAATTGCATCTTGGGGGAATAAAAAATCTAAATAATAGTAAATTTACGCTTATTTACGAAAACAAATTCTACCAAAGCGTTCAAGAAATTACAAGGTGTATTTATCACAGGTACTGATACTGAAATTGGAAAAACCACGGTAGCATGTGGATTGATTTGGTTGCTCCGAAAAAATGGAATAAAAGTAGGAGTTATGAAACCATTTGCGACATCTTCCGAACTATACTCAAATCACTACCGATCCAATGATACAGCTTCTCTTGCGAAAGTTGCAGATATTAAAGAACCTGATCACAGATTAAATCCTATATTCTTTCAATTACCTGCTTCTCCCTTGATGGCGGCCGAAATCCTACACAAGACAGTGGACTTGGGAATGGTAACCAAAGAATTCGGTAGTCTTAAGAAAAAATATGACTTTACTGTAGTTGAAGGTATTGGAGGTGTAATGGTTCCAATCACGAACAAAATTTCATTACTAGATGTTATGAAAAAAATGAAACTTCCAACTATTATTGTGTCAACTCCCAGATTAGGCTCTATCAATCACACGATCTTGACGATAAACGCATGCAAAGTAAAGAAAATACCGATCCTCGGAGTAATATTTAATCAGATGCCAAAGGACCCAAGTATCGTAGAATCTATGACACCGAATTATATCGAAACATTGACTGACATTAACACAATATCTGTTATTCCTTTCATGCATAACTGCAATTTTAAGAAGGTAGGAACATATCTTGGAAAAACTTCAACTATCCAGAAACTAATATCCAGGTTACCTGAGAATTAGTGTTTAATTACTTTTGGATTGGGCACTAATTCTTGTACTGGCAGCTTTCTTTAACCTATTCATGATTGCAAAACCACTCTTCTTGTATTGAACCCCTTGAACTATGATGACATCTATCTTATCTTTGTCAGCTTGTCGCAGATTCGCGAACAGGTTTCTTGCTACTGTTTCTAATGTTCTTCCCATATATTGAATTTTTTCCGGATTAACTTTTAGTGACTTACTGGTGGTCATAATTGTCACTTTCTTACCTTCCCCCTCTAATTTTTCAGTCAACTGAATTATCCTCTTTTTTACATGATTTTCTACGCCTTCTACCAACATTACCTTAGCCTTTGGTGAATAATGTTGGTATTTCATGCCAGGAGACCTGTGTATTCTCGTCTTTTTACTTCCATTACTAAGAAGAGAATCATGAAAGCATATTTTGCCTATTTCATCTTCAATTGACTCTTTTGAAATTCCGCCAGGTCTTAATATAACTGGAATGCGTTGTGTCATGTCGATTACTGTGGATTCAATACCAATTGTTGTACTTCCCCCATCTAAAATTAATTTTATTTTTCCAGCAAGATCATCTTTTACATGAATTGCACTAGTAGGACTTGGTCTTCCAGAAATATTTGCAGATGGGGCGGCAATAGGAAGACCCGACTTTTTTATAAGAGCCAGTGCAATCTTATTCCTTGGAATACGCACTGCTACCGTGTTTAAGCCTCCTGTTGTAATTTCAGGAACAAGGTTTGATTTTTTAAGAATAAGGGTAATCGGACCGGGCCAAAATTTCTTGATAATTCTATGGGCCTTTGGGGGAATTTGAATTACAAGAGTCTTCAGCATTTTCATATCTGCAACATGGATGATTAACGGATTGTCGGGCGGCCTCCCTTTAATTTCAAAAATTTTTGATACTGATGATGGATCCAACGCATTTCCTCCTAATCCATATACTGTTTCTGTTGGGAAGGCGATAATTTCTCCCCTGCGAATCAAGTCTGAGGCATTTTTAATGATGTTCTGGTTAGGTCTTTTTTCATCCAACTTTCTTATCACGGTTCTAAACTTTTTCTTCATTAATGGGAATGGTAATTATGCATAGTATTATTATATAGATTCGTAAAAAAAGCAATGTCTATTCGAAATACAATTATTTGATTGAGCAAAGTCAAAATTAGGATAATTAATATCATTTGCGAGTTGGAACGATCGTTCCAATAGGGAATTTCATGGTTCCCCTTAATTACTTAATAATGTTTTAAAACAACGGAATGAGCAAGACGGTCTGTAAGAATGAAAATAACAGAGGAAAGATCCAGATTATGGCTGATATAGTAGACCTGTGCAAAGCGGGAATTAGAAAGACGCACATAATGTACAAAGGAAACCTGAGTTATGAGCAAATCAATAGATACTTGTCCGAGCTTTTAGAAAAGGAGCTAATTACTCAGAATCTGGATGACGGCGTGTTAACCTATCGCGCAACCGAAAAAGGCAGAACATTTCTGCAATACTATCACATGATGTTAAACATATTAGACGAAAATTCCATGCGAGTTGAATCCTCCCATAGCCAAACTAGCCTGACATCCACACCCAATACTAATTTATGAATTTTCATAACCGGAAGGTCTCCTGTCCCTTCCAAATGATTTAAAGAGAAATCCACTAACTACAAGCAAGACGGTAAGGCCAGAAGCTACCAGCGCTTGTATTATTGAAATGCCTAGAACTAAATTGAGAATGATGGGAATTATAGCGGCTAAACCTACTATTGGGAGCCATTTCCTTATCGAAGAAATTTTCAAGTTTGATTGTTGTTTATGTCGGTCTATTTATTATCTTTTAATCCTC
>JAICFW010000075.1 GCA_025923455.1 Nitrososphaeraceae archaeon
AGTGATCGTCAGGTATACTAGCAGAAATTGTTGCAGTGAGTATGTTTGAAAGGATAACCACAGTGGTAAGCAGAATCATCTTCAGAAATTCCATATTGAAGATAGGACAACAAAGAATTAATAACTTTTTTAGAAATTGTTACTATACTTTAATACTATATTTTTTTCTTTCTATGACAGTGACAAGTGTTTTAACTATGGGAAGGAAGGTTGAAGCAGAAAAGACATTGATAAATTAAATTAGATATGATAGGTGATGGCAAACTAGGCGAATGGTATTGTACTACATGTTTTGAAAGATGGGTTATTGTTTTATTACTAGAAGGAATGTATTAACTTCCTAAAAATTATTTCTTTATCCGACATTTTAATTAGTGATAGTCCTTTTTTTAAGTAACTTATTTCTCACTTCTGAAGTTATTTTGTCCTTCTCCAATATTATTATCAACGAATTAATCTCCCATACAACTGATGGAAAGAGTTTTTCAAGAGATTCCACCAGTTGTTTGTTGAAACGTTATAGTAATACTATTCTACAAACTATATTAAAGATCCATATATTTTCGAGTAATTTTGGTCTTTTATGCCAATCTATAGCAAATCTTGATCCAAAAGCGACATGTTCATGAGTAAAAATGACAGATTTTGAGAGTATCTGAGTAGGTTGGGACAGAACTTAATTGTATCCTTTGCAGGAAAAAATAGCTGGTGTCATCAAGCTTTGAAAGTGAGGATAAGCCTTCTTCTAAACCTAAACTAGTACATTGGGGATTCAGAATAGAGGAGGAAGTACTCGATAACATTAGGAAAGTAGCAAGAAGTGACACTACAACCTGTTAGATGATGATGGCGAGATTCAAAGGATTCGGATGATGATGAGAAAGATGATAATGATGGCGGAGATTCTCTTAAGGATACAGTTAAAAAAATATTATCGTAGCTCTAGAATTATTGCGATAGCGTTGCCTATCAATAAACTATATTATCTAGACTATTAGAATATCTTGTGTTGAGAATTTTTTTCCTTGTGCTCGTAGTATTCCTTTTACCAGTCGTCCAGGCAAATTCAGCCTCCTATACAACTGTGCCAAACCCTCCCATACCCAACGATCTTAAAGCAAGTTGTGACACCGGTAATTTCTCGTCTACAGCATGCAAAATTGCAAAGGAGATGATATTTCTCTCACCAAGTGATATTGCTTTGTATGGATTGGCCAAAAACGATCCAATAGTAATTAAGCAGACACTCGAACTTTTTGATAATATCACCTTGAATAAAGTATTACAAAGTATGACTACTGAGGAACTTGTTATATTAAGACAAAAAATAACCAATCAAACTTTTGATAGTATTGTACCCGAACCTTTACATGAGAGCTTAATGAATAGGTTATCACTGAACTAGCATTATCAAAAACTGAATTTTCAAAAGGACAAGATAATAGACTTAGCATACTCTTTTCATATCATAATTCATTGGTATAATGTCGATACTGAAAGCGCAGAACCATTACTTCAAGAAGTATCATCACACACATCGTTGTATTTTGGATTGGCATTTATTTAAATTGATGGTTCGTTTCTCCATTATGAGAATTATTTAGGAATTTGTCACAACAAAATCTATAAGATAAGAATGCAGTGAATTTATGAAATTAAAATGCTTCGCTGCTTTCATCTAATATTGTCATTCTTTTACTTATGTATATGAATTTAAAATGAGAACCATTAATTAAATCGCATTTGTGGATAGTTAAGATAACTTAAATCAGAAGGAAACAAGATATACAGTAGTTGTCGGGTACACTTGATAAACAGAGGCAAGAATTAAGGGACAAAGTTCATCGCGATAGCGACAAAATCGATGAAACCTTCAAAGTAGGGGTCGAAATCGAGGGATGCTTACTTGACAAAAATGGCAATCCAGTAGATGCAGAGCCATTAATAAAGGAACTTGAAGGAAGCACCTGTGAAATTGACTACGAGTATGGTCGCTCTCAATTTGAATTTAAGACTCTCCCTGTAGGAATGGACAATCTTGAATATCTGAATATTGTATTTGAACAATTTATCGAGAATTTGGATAAGTCTCTTAAAAGGGCATATAATGGGAACGAAGTCATCCCAGTTTTTCTTGGTGGCAATCCATCACCGGAAATCATGAAAGAGGGATGGATAACGGACAAACCTCGATATAATAAGCTGGCATCCTGGCAAAATAAGCTGCCGGATGTTGAAATAGATGGTAACAAATTTGGAGCAGCTCATGTCGCTACGGCTATTCAAGGATTTCACCTTCATTTGCAAGGAAAAAATCCACAAAATACTGCAACAATGTTCAACCATATTTTGAATATATTACCTTCTGCGATAGTACTTGGTGCCAATAGTAGATTGTTTGCAGGAAAGGTATATTCGTTACATGAACCAAGAATTCATCTGTACGATCAATCAGAACAACAAAATTCTGGATTCCCTGCAATCCCAAGATATCTCGAAGGCCTCGAAAATTATATTGACTATATTTTATCACGTGAACAAAACACCACCAAGGATTATTTTACGTTAGAGAAAGAAAGACATGACGATGCACGAATCCGTATTGGACCTGACACTTACCGGGTGGAAACCAGGATCATGTCCGTGCAACCCACTTCAAAAAGCTTGATGGCAATGGCTGAATTTTTTATTGGTTATTTGAGTCGAGCCATATATGAAGAAAGGGAATTAAGACCGCTTTCTACATTGAGAGAGGAGAGAACGGCATCAGTTCAATATGGGTTCAGTGCAAAAAGTCATTTCAATATGACGGATATCATAAGAAGTCAACTTGATTTTGCACGTAAGGGTTTGTTCGACTTGGGAATCAATGTAGGCTTTCTTAATATTTTAGACAAGAGGTTGGAAAATAGAACATCACCAGGAGAATATGTAGCTAGAATGTGGAGTGAAAAATTTAATGGGTCGGTTTGTGAAACTATCTATGAGATAATCACTGATATTTGGCAGAAGACAAGGGAAAATCAACCTATTACTTGATTAGACAAACTAGTGTGGTCAGAAATTTATGTTACTATCAATGAAAATTATACTGTTGGTCCCTTTACTCTTCCAAAATATGATTTAACACTGGGTCTGTACAGATAGTAGATAATAATCCCATCTATTATTAGACCGATAACACTTTCAAAACTACCAGATACAATTAGTATCATGTTCAGGATTATAGATATTATGACAATTATAATAGTGACTATCCATGCCCATCCTTTACCTGTCAAGAGACCCCATGCCACTACAAAACTTGCTATTCCAATCACAATGAGCATTCCTCCAATAACTCCCAAAAATCCCCCGAATAAGAAGAGTGTATTTTTTGGAATAGTAACGTCAGTGCCGTTAATATTTAGTGAAATTGAAGAGTTGGAAATATTGTTATTATTATTCATGTTAACCTGACTTAAAATGGGGGCTAAGGTTACGAGTGTAATTCCTCCAAACAAAAGAAGTATTCCGCCAATTATTGCAAGTATGGCTATTATTGTAACACCTGTTGGTCGTTTCGTTTCCAAATCTAATATTTAGAGATCCGTGCAGCATATATACATTTTGAGCATGTTGGCAACTGCATTTTATTTTGAATGCAGAAATTTAGGCTATTTATGAAGGGACTTCTCACCGTAAAGTAAGGTAAGAGATTTTGAATGAATAAGGAGGTTGTTTACGGATTTAGAGATTAAACCTTAACTGTAACGCCCTATTAGCATAAACTCGCAAACGTCTATTTCCGTTAGAACCTGCAGACTGGACTGGATACCATTTCAGTATTAATACTTCTTACGGGCAGCCTTTCATAGCGGATGATGATGTATGTGGTACCAAATAGTAATAACAAAACACAAGAATTGTTTTTCAAGTCTCAAATTAGGATTATACATATTATTGATTATGAATCTTAACTTTAATTTTGTTTACAGTTTTTTATAACAAATTTGGTGGTATTATGATATCTGTCGTGCTTCTTGCTATATTCTTTTCTAAAACTCGAATTGACCTTTTGTTTTGAGAATATACATGTGCATAAACCTCTTCTAATTTAAGAACAGAGAACGCATAATTGATAATTAGTTCCACCGATTCTGAAGCTATACCATTACCCCAAAAAGACTCTCCAATCCAATATCCCAAATTAGCCTTCCTATTTTCAATGTGTATATTTTGAGACCTATAATTCCGACTAAACCATTATATTCAGGGTTCTTCTTGTACAGTATCGCAAAATTTAAAACCTTTAGTGATCTAAATTCTATATGACTTGAATTGATAAAGCTCGATGCATTTTCTAATGCATATGGATATGGAACTTCCCATAACGACTTTGATATATTGTAAGTCATCAAACGACTCATATCGAATGCGTCATCAATCGAAAGCTCTCTCAGTTTGACTATTCGACCGTTTGTTGTAGGAAATTTTGTCAGAGTTGGCCTATTCTCATCTATCATCGTATAGATAAGAATAATGTAAGTATAATATAGTTGTAAATATTGTAGAAATTAATGTACTGTTCAGTTCTCTTTATTGGAACTGGTATAAGAGTCTCTCTACGTTCCAGAAGATCTTTGCTTAGCCCACTACTTGAAAAATTTAGTTACCTAAAACTGAATCACATTACTAATACTAGTTGTCAGTGTTTCATTGGATTTATCTTTCAGTTCGCACTGAACATATATCGGATAACAAATAATCAAGTATTTCTTTCAGCTCAATCGTGGCAAGGCAGCACACCTTATCTGCAGCACCATAGTAGACAAATAACCTATTATCCAAAATACATGCACCTGTTGGAAAGACTACATTATTCACGTCACCCTTTAACTCGTACTGTTCTTCTGGAGATAATATAGGAGTCCTGGTTCTACCTAGTATTTTAGTTGGTTCCTTAATATCAAGCAAGATTGCACCAGCACTGTAGACGTGTCCCTCATTCACGCCATGGTATATAACAAGCCAACCTTTTTCTGTCTTAATTGGTGGAACACCAGCTCCTATTTTCAATGCCTCCCAAGTTTCCTCTGGTTTGATCAGAAGAGAATGTTTATCATAATTGGTAACTGAATCACCCTCTGCAATCCATATACTTGGTTTTTCTGTATCATATTGTGGTCCTACCCATGCACTCGGCCTGTGTAAAAGCATATATCGTTGAAATTCAGTTTCTACTACATTTCTTGGGAACAATACAACGTCTTTGTCTTGCGATCCGGGTAACGTTACTATACCAAGTCTTTCATAATGTGAAAAATCTTCAGTCTTTGCAAGTGCAGTAGACACTGAGGGGTTATTTTTCACATAATCGGAGAGAACAACATATGTTACATAATTTTTATTGTCAACAGTTATCAAACGGGGATCTTCAATACCGAACTTTTCATAATCCAATTCTGGATATAAAACTGATTCATTATTTCTAGTGAATGTAAAACCATCACTGCTTGATGCATAACCTATCCTTGATACATAATTTTCGTATTCCCCGATTGCTCTATACAACATATGGATAACCTTACCATCATAGAGAATTCCACAGTTAAAAACTGCCTTCTTTTCCCACCAACTAGTGGGATCAGGAATTAAGATGGGGTTATTTTTAGATCTCTTTAATTGAAGCATTATACTCTTAAATCATAATTAGCAGGTTAACCTTCTATAAATATCATCCTATCTAATGAATTCAAATACCATCCTATTAAGTATTAGTGGTATTAGACTCAATAATACTTGTATTAGTATCGATTCATATTGACTCCACCATAATCGAGCTTTGGACTAGGAAATGATGCCGATCTTTTCTTTCTGGTCCAGTTGAGTGACTTACTAGTATATGATTATTTTAAGGCATTACAGATAAGAAACATCTGACAGATAATTTTGATTGGCATTCGAGTCTCTTTTTGTAGAATACTGAATAAACGCTCACAAGTGTTATATATCATCTCACCTATAACTATATGATGTAAAGTGAGCAAAAAAGTTGCTGATTCATGCGATCACATGAATAAAGTTAACCAAAACATCAACGGAAATACAAAAGGATGTGAAGAATGCGAAAAAATTGGATCTGACTGGGTGCACCTCCGTCTTTGTTTAACTTGCGGTCATGTAGGATGTTGCGACTCTTCTGTAAATAAACATGGCACAAAACATTTTGAATCTACTGGTCATCCACTCATAAGATCACATGAACCAGGTGAAAAATGGAAATGGTGTTATATTGATCAACTTTTCATTAGATAGTAATTTTAAAATTCCAGCTGACAAGATTTGGGTGATTCATTGAAATCTAACATTAACGAGAATCCTAATTTGAAGCCAAGGATTATGCCGCTACCTGATGGCCCATACTACTTGATAAACGATCCAAATCCGAAGGTAGTTTACAATCTTCAAAATTTCAAAGGAGAACCCCTGTCAACTACAATAGGCATTGCACTATGTCGATGCGGTGAGTCTAAGAACAAGCCTTTTTGTGATGGCACACATATTGCAGTTGGATTTTCTAGTGCTAATAAGATTTTGGAAGAGAATGAGAACGGCGATGATGCAAAAAAAACAGCTATTAAAGACAAAAGGCGGGACTATCCTGGAAAAAAGATTGTCGTCCATGATAATAGAAAGATTTGTTCGCATGCAGCAGAATGTGTTAAAAACCTTCCTTCTGTGTTTAGCGTAGGCTCCAGACCATGGATTAATTCTGATGGTTCAAACCTAAATGAGATAATCGATACTATAAGAAAATGTCCATCAGGTGCTTTGAGTTACTCCATAGATGGCATTGAATACAGGGACCCGGAGGAACAAAGAAATCCAACTATTACGGTTTCAAAAAATGGCCCTTATCATATTACTGGAGGGGTTGAATTGATTGGTGAAAACATTCAATTCGGGGAAGGCGCATCAAAAGAACATTATGCATTATGTCGCTGTGGTGCATCAGAAAATAAACCATTTTGTGATGGAGAGCA
>JAICFW010000076.1 GCA_025923455.1 Nitrososphaeraceae archaeon
AGGCTGGATTTGAAACAAGTACTGGAGCTGATCAATACATCACTTCTCCCAACTCATATAACGATGGCAAATGGCACTATGCTGTAGTAACATTTGGCGGTTCTACTATCGCATTATACGTAGATGGAGTACAGGTTGGTACAAAATCAACGCTTGGCGCTTCACCTGAATCTTCTGGAACAAAACCAGTTAGAATAGGAGCTAATTCCAGAGTTACTCCACCAGGAAACTACTTTACTGGAGAAGTAGATGAAGTTAGAGTCTGGATTGATGATTTAACTGTCCAGCAGGTAACTAGTGCATTTGCAGGTACTTCATTTAATACTGTAGAACAAGTTCTTTACCTGGGATTTTCATCTCCTGCACTATCGGGTGGATATAACTACGATCCCAGCTTATCCCTCTCTGGACCTAGCTGAGAAAACTAAAAATTCAATTTTATAATTCACAAATGACGTCATACTAAGGTTCTTATTCTAACACCTGTAATTCCCTGACTCCCACATCATGAACCATATAGTAATCACTGGCTACTTGTATAATATCTCCTGCAGCAATCTTATCATGACTTCTTTTTCTACGAAGTTTTATTCCAAATGGACTTTGTTCGTGAACGAATTTAAGCCAAATCCGACCTACATTGAGAATATTCTTGAATTCAGTTTCCCAAACCAAGTCATATATCGTATCTAGTGCCTGTTTGCTCAATTTATTATTATTTAATAAAGCAGATCGAACATCTGGTTCCCTACAGAAATAAACTCTAACCTTCATCTCTCTCAATCATATAGTCCTGTGAGTTAAATAATCCCACTGGCTCAACCTCACTTTCTGGAAAATTTAACAGAAATAGTAGTTTCCAAAGCCGTTCGCAGTCTATACCGCAGCTGCAGCGTTCACGATATAAGGCAGACAATATCTTAAAATACGATGTGATAGTGTTCTGATACTATCTACTAAGAAAGGCAATTGATTTGAACAAAAATCCTCACAGGTCAGATGAAGATCAAAATTCTGATCCAAATGAACCACCTGATGAAAATAAGGTGGTAAACAAATGTGAAACAATAGAAGACGGGACAGAAGCATTCATGCAATGGATGGGTTCGCCAGATAAGAAATCTCTCGAATCAGATAATCCTATTGTTTTGGTTAAATTTATCAATGATGTTCATACAGTACTCTACGACACATTATTGTCAAAGGAAGTTGAAGTAAAGCTGTCCTCAGGTATACCTTACTGTAACTATTGCAAGTCAGATGATTGTGCACATGTTGGTTTTACTATCTGTGTAGAACAACTAGGAAGGCATAGACATGATGGTAAGGAAGAAACTATAGAAGAGATTGTCGATAGTTAGTAATACTCTCAGAAGTTAAAATCACTCATTTACTTTTTACTTATTTTCAATCCAAATGAAAATTTTCCATCTGAACTTTGTCTGATATCTACAAGTTTCCATGCCATCTTAATCAGGTATGGCGTGATAAATGTCGTGATTATGGTGATAGTTCCAATCATTGGTAACACAAAAGAACTTGTGGTCCCCAATCGGCGCCACCTTTAGCTACTACACGTACCAGCTCTCCCCCAGATGATGAAAGGCCAAATGCAGCTTTAAGTGAAGTTTGAGTGTCATATCCCTGAGATCTTGAGGACAAATATACTGTTAGGAACTTTGCTCCTATGGACACCACTATTAGCATTCAAGCAGGTAAAATTAGCGCAGGTATTTTAGTAATGTCCATTAGGGCGCCCATAGAAACGAAAAAGATAACGCCAAACATGTCCTTGAGCGGAGAAGTTAGGACCCGTGTAACGGAATGAACTTTTGATTCAGCTATTAGCACTCCAGCAAAGAAAGCTCCGTTAGCAACCGATATTCCAATTTCAAATGCTAGGAAGGAAAGACCAAAGGCTACTCCAACGATAGCGACAACTAGAACATCATGCTGATTAGTTTTACCAATTAGATTCACGAATTTTGGTACTGTCTTTGATCCTACGAACAAGGCACCTCCAATAAATGCAAGAACAGTCCCAATAGATATAACCAAATCAATGCTATAGACCCCCCCAGTAGAAGAGACTGATTGTAAAATGGCTAACATGGATATGATAATAATATCCTCAATCACTGCGACACTAAGAATAATTATTGAGGTTTCATCTTTGATCATACCAAGTTCGTCTAAGATACGCATTACAATTACAGTACTTGTTACTGAAATGGCCAACGCCAGGAAAAGACTATCTGCTAATGAGTAGTTCACGGCTTGGCATACCAAAAACCCAATTGCAAAGGTATCCAGACCTTCGCTAAACGCTATAACTAAAGCCCTTTTTCCTATCTTTCTTAGTTTTTCTATAGGAAATTCCATCCCTACGACAAACAGTAGCAAGATTACTCCTATTTCTGCAAACAATTGAGAACATCAAAATTACTTATTAGACTAAAAAGTGGAGTTGTGGTCCGAGAATCATCCCCGCAATAATATATCCTATTACCATCGGTTGCTTGAGTTTGTAAGAAACCATTGCCATTATCGAGGCAGCTATCATGATTATAGTAAAATCTTGTAAAATAGGACCAATTTCAATCACCATTGCATATTATCTACCAAAATGCATTATATTCCTGATTATAAATATCTTAAAAATTTATTTGGAAAATGCTTGCATCTTTGATTATACAGTGTTTTTGATCAATTACTTTGTAGGAGACTAAAAATGTAAGTTACATTAGAACAATCAATAAACTTTCATTTCTCCTTCTTAAGATCTAGCAACTGGATATGTAAGTCAACGTATGAAAAAACTTTACTTTTAATCGGTAATAGTATATATCAGAATGGATCTATGAGCTACATACATATTGTTAGTCATTTTATTCATCATTAAAATTTATCTTCCTGTGTTCTCCATCACAAAATGGTTTATTTTCTGATGCACCACAGCGACATAATGCATAATGTTCTTTTGATGCGCCTTCACCGAATTGAATGTTTTCACCAATCAATTCAACCCCTCCCGTAATATGATAAGGTCCATTTTTTGAAACCGTAATAGTTGGATTTCTTTGTTCCTCCGGATCCCTGTATTCAATGCCATCTATGGAGTAACTCAAAGCACCTGATGGACATTTTCTTATAGTATCGATTATCTCATTTAGTTTTGAACCATCAGAATTAATCCATGGTCTGGAGCCTACGCTAAATACAGAAGGAAGGTTTTTAACACATTCTGCTGCATGCGAACAAATCTTTCTATTATCATGTATGATAATCTTTTTTCCAGGATAGTCGCGCCTTTTGTCTTTAATAGCTGTTTTTTTTGCATCATCATTTTCATTCTCTTCCAAACCCTTATTCGCACTAGAAAATCCAACCACACTATGTGTACCGTCACAAAAAGGCTTGTTTTTAGACTTGCCGCATCGACATAATGCAATACCTACTGTAGTTGACAGAGGTTCTCCTTTGAAATCTTGAAGATTGTAAAATACCTGTGGGTTTGGATCGTTTATCAAGTAGTATGGGCCATTAGGTAGCGGTACAATTCTTGGCTTCAAATTAGGATCCT
>JAICFW010000077.1 GCA_025923455.1 Nitrososphaeraceae archaeon
CCTCTAAATGATTGTGTATACCCATTTTCAATTGACACTTCATCCCCCTCGGTTACTATGTTTATTTGGTCATTCCACAATGATAGTTTAATACTCCCACTTTCATCTGAAAGAATCGCGTCAGCTACTTGTGCTGTTTCACCATTTCTCAAATTTACAGTCCTAGGTTCTTTCACTGATTCAATCTTACCCTTTACATTTATACCCCGCATCCCCGCATGCAACTGATTTATTTTAGTTTCCATCGCCATTTGTCAAATAGCACGCTTATTCCAATAATAAAGTTTCTGTATTTTGTGAAACGGTCATAACTGAAAATAGAATTTTACCAGTAAAGGTGAATAAGGAGTATAGATTGACTGTGTTGTTGGAGGGATAGCGAAGCATGGCCAACCGCGCAGGACTCAAGATCAATTTGCAACCATGAGGGATCCCGTCCCTTAGGGGTTCGTGGGTTCGAATCCCACTCCCTCCATTTTATCTGCAGACAGTTTTCGGAACTTTAATTAACAATTGAATATCTTTTGATTTTTGGTTTATGGCATCGACGGTTAGGGATTATGACATTATAGTAGCTGGCGGAGGTCTGGCCGGCATGATAGTTGCGAGTTCTGCCGCTTTTTATTCCAAGCAATCTCTCAAAATCCTGGTTGTTGATAGGAATCCATCTCCACAACTGGGCAAGAAGACAATTTCGGGATGGGTGTGTGGAGACGCTGTTGGAAAGAACAGTGTTGATTTTATGACATCAAGGATAGGAATAAAGTGGCAAAATCCAGAAATTGAACATCCGGTTAAGGGAGTAATTGCATTCTCACCAGATCATGAAACTTCGATATCATTTGACGGTGAGGGGTATATTTTGAATAGGAAGGTCCTGCCACAGAAACAGCTAAATGATGCCTTAGATGTCGGCATTGAAATCAAGTATAATTTAGCATTAAGAAATGTTATTACAGAAAACAACCAAGTAATTGGCTTGGAAGGCGAGGACCTGCAGACAAAATCTGCCTTCAAAAAAACATGCAAGGTGGTTGTTGACTGCACAGGGGTAACTTCGGTCTTAAGAACAAATCTCCCAATAACAACACATATTCAAAGAAGGATCAATAGAGATGATTTAGAAGCAACTGGTAGATATATTTACAATTTTGAAAATCAAGCAGAAGATAACACTTACTTTGATCCTGATTATTGTCTTATTCACCTCGATCAGAATATAGCTCCCGGTGGCTATGCCTGGGTGTTCCCTAAGGGGAAAAATAAAGTAAACATTGGGCTCGGAGTTCAACAAAAAGCAATGGAAGAGCATAATAGAAAACAGGGTGAACGCAAGGACTTGAAGACTAAGATTGACGACTATGTAAATTTGAATCCAGTAATAAAAAATCCACATATAGCCGATGGTGAATCTGATGATGGTAACAGTTGGGGAACATGGCAGGTTTCAGTGAGACGTCAGAACGATTGTTTGGTAGCAAATGGTTATATCCTTGTAGGCGATTCAGCATGGATGCCAAAGCCCCTGGATGCAGGAGGAATTGGGCCTGCCATTATTGCAGCGACTATCGCAGGAAAAGACGTGGTGGATTCAATTCAGGCCAATGATTATTCCGAAGGATCACTCTGGCAATACAATCTGGATTTTGTGGAAGCATACGGATACAAGACGGCTGGTCTCGAGGTTTTTAGGAGACTGCTCCAGAAACTATCAAATGAGCAAATTAATTATGGAATGAAACATTTTCTCTCAAAGTTAGATGTAGAAAATATTACTAACGGAGAACATCCTGAATTTGGGATGGTAGATAAGCTCAATATGTTTGTTCATGGAGCTCTGAATAAGAGACTCGCAGAGGATCTGAAACACACAGCAGAGGTAAATAGGAAATTGGTCAAACATTACCACAATTATCCATCAAATCCAACAGACTTTCCCGAATGGCAAAAAAGTTTGAGTAAAACCATGTCTGATGCATTCATTAAGTTGGGATGCGCGTAACCGTTACTCAAACTTAGAATTTTCAATAGCCATAATTTTCTTTTCAAATTGTTCTATTATATCTATCATTCTTGTTCTTCTTTGTTCCTCGGTGATTATTGCTCTAACATTTTCTATCAGAATTCTCGATACATCCAATTTCTTCCTTAAACCGGGCATCAAATTATCGTAGACGGCTAGAGGATAAATAATACCATAAATTTTATCCATCAACTCGAATAGGGTATTTACATTTGAAGTTCCTTCGGACCTAATCTTGTCTATGATCATTCGTTTAATTTCTCCGATACAATCCAACAGTCCCATAACATACGAAATGTCGGAAACATCAAGTGATTTCATGCTAGGAATAGCAGAGTTTTCTGCAATCGAAAACAGACAGAATGCCTCGACGAATTCCTGCTCTGCAATGTAGAGATATTTTTGAAGATCATCCTTTCCCAACTCCTTAAATTCCTGCAATAATTTTTTGGCTTTTTCAATATATTCGATTGATTCTTTTTTCTTATGAGAGTGCAAAGAGACAATGGCCTTGCTGCAAAGGATTGTTGCATCCCTAGTTCCCTTTATGATGGCATTTCTTCGCTCTTCTACGTCCTTGAATTTTTTATTGATCTTCTCTACGTCAGATTGAACATTTGATAGCATCATGAAAATGATGATTTAGCCGTATATTTATTAATTATTTGATATCCTCAGAAATATCCTCGTATAATTTTTCAAGACATGTTGGTTCAAAAGTTTCACTCTTTCTGGATTATATACTAGTACGTGGAATGCAAAATATCTTGGTGTACCAGACTCAGACTTATGAAACGCTTGAACTTGCTAATAAACGAAAAATCCAATATGAATTAGAACATGTCTACACCAGACTGAATAGGATTAGAAGAAATAGAGGATATAGTTTTGAACATGTGCTTGTGCAAAAATTAAGCCGCAATGTTTGGAACGCAAGACGCTTAGGAGGATCTAGCGCAAATTTACCCGATATTATCGCTGTTAACAACAAGGAGTCGATATTCTTGTCTATAGAAGCAAAATCTGGTACGTCTGACAGTCTTTATGTTCCATCCGATCAAATCCAAAGATGTTTTCAAATTAGAGATATGTTTCAGGTATACAAGACAGCCCATGTCATCTTGGCCTTTAAATTTATGCAAAAAAGAAGAGTGAGAGAAGAAGGAAAAACAGTTTATACTCACAGAAAATTACAAGAATATTATAAAGTAGCAGATAGATATTCGAAAATTAAAGATCTGCCGATCATCAAGTGTACTTATGATGGCAGTACGTACGAAATGAGAAATAACCAGACAAGGAAATGTTATCTAAAGGACTATGTCATGCCTTTTTGAATATATCCAAAATAATTAACTCATAATTTTTATTTCTCGTTTATTCATCTAACAATTCATGACTGTAGAAGAGCAACCTATTACTTCTGAACAAATGTATCGTATAGAGGATAACGGGCATTCAATTTTTGGTATGAAAAAGGTGCTCATGATGGAAAATGCAGGACATGGGTTAGCTGATTTCATTGTGTCTGAAAAAGGCCCCGCCTTTGCAGGCAAAAAAATAATTTCATTTTGTGGGACTGGGAATAACGGTGGGGATGCAATGGTCGCTTCTAGACACTTATCATCTCAGAGTGGGGTTGAAGTTACTATAATACTTGTAGGTGATGCGAAGAACATGAAAACTGAAGAAACATTGGTCAATTGGTCGATTGTACAAAAAATGAAATCAATAAGAATCCTCACAGGACCAAATATTATAGAGTTGGCCCAGAACAAGGTATCAGAATCTGATATAATTATAGATGGTATTTTTGGTACGGGGATAAAGAGGGAAATAAGAGAACCTTTTTCTTCAGTAATTGAAATAATTAACGCGTCAAATACCTATGTCGTGTCAGTCGACATCCCTTCTGGACTGGATCCGAACAATGGAACTTTTCATGAAAAATGTATCAAAGCTGACGCAACTGTTACTTTTCACAGAATTAAAAAAGGGTTGACAATGAATAAAGAATACGTCGGCAAGCTTCACCTTGAGAAAATTGGAATACCAACTGAGGCTGAGCAAGGAGTGGTCTGAATTTGGGAATAGTACAGATTCCGGTAGGAAACATGCAAAATTTCAGTTATATCATTTATGATGAACATGATAAAGTTGGAGTTGTAATAGATCCTTCATGGGATCTTGAAAAAATATTTGATTTTTTACAGAAAAATAAGATTTCGGCAAAATACATCATAAACACTCATACACACTTTGATCACGTTCTGGGTAATGATCAAGTTGCCGAAATTACAAGTGCTCCGATAATCCAGCATGAAAAATCCACTATTAAAAAGGACAGATCAGTGAGAGAAGGAGAAATTATCAATATTGGAAAAATGGAATTGCAGGTATTGCATACCCCGGGTCATTCAGAAGATAGCATTTGCCTAATTGTGAATAAAGAGTCTATCCTAACCGGAGATACACTATTCGTAGGAAATATTGGAAGAGTAGATCTTCCTGGAAGTAGTCCTGATAATATGTTCGATAGTTTATCCAGAGTTTCAAAGTTAGAAGGTTCATTAGTAGTGTATCCGGGGCATAATTATGGGATCACACCAACATCAACAATACTAAATGAAAGAACAAACAATCCCATGCTTAATTTCAAATCTAAAGAAGCATTTCTGAAATATATGGTAAATGATGAATAGGATATGTCTAGAGAATTTGACATACAGTGTTCCCAAAAAAGTAATGTGATTGATAAGTTTCATACCACAAACCCTCTTTTTGTGTGTGTTATCTCATATACAGAAACAAGTCAGGTTCCAGATATAACTTTTGCAGGAGCGAACCCAGATCTCATAAAGTACACACCACCAGCAGACTCTGAATTTCTATTTCATGGCAGATGTTTTTCTATTTCTGGAGTGCCTGCAACACCTGATGGAATACCAACCCCGGCATTATTGACAAGAACTGCTCTGTTACTTGGAAAAATACCATGTTTAGTCGTAAATTCGGGTTCCAAAATCGACCCTAAAATCCCATTTATTTCATTTGGAATTAACCACGGAAAGAACATTCAACATGAGGCAGCATTACAACTCCTTGAGACACATCAAGCTTTTGAGTACGGCAATGTGTTAGGTAAACAATTAGCCAAGTCAAACGACTTAGTAGTTCTAGGCGAGAGTATACCCGGTGGTACAACTACGGCTCTTGGGGTATTGACAGGATTTGGGATTGATGCAAACTATAAGATGAGTAGTAGTATGCCAACAAATCCCCATGATTTGAAAATCAGGGTAGTGCAAGAGGCTATCAAAAAGTACAATTTATCAGAGTTAAAAGATCCATTCAAAATAGTGTCGTTCCTTGGCGACCCGATGATACCAGCAGTTGCTGGAATGGCAACAGGTGTCATCCAATCTGGGTCTAGAGTAATGCTTGCAGGGGGCACACAAATGGCAGCAGTTCTTGCATTTATGGCTTCTCTGAATGTTCCTTTTGATAAAATCTGTATAGGGACCACTTCTTACGTTACTAAAGATGAGAATTCAGATTTGAATTATCTGGTCAGGGCTATTTCCCCAAACGTACCTATTTTATCGGTAAATCCGGGTCTTGACAGATCGACAAAAAATGGATTGTTAATGTATGACAAAGGCGTAGTAAAAGAAGGAGTAGGTTCAGGCGGCGCCCTAATAACATTTCTCTTGAAATCAAATAGATCTCTAGATATGGACATTTTCTTACGAAAATTAGAAGATGAGTACGAAAAGAATATTGAGAATATTGTAGTATGAAAGATTGATTGATGGTCCCAAGGACAAATTCAATTAAATTTTGGCACGCTTATTTTACTGTAACAGATTTTGCGAGGTTACGTGGGTAATCAGGATTTGCATTGTTGCAAATGGACAAATAGTAAGCCAAAAGCTGCAGCGGCACTATTTCGATGAGGGGATAGAGTGATTCGTTTATTGTTGGAATGGTGATTTGGTAATCATATACTTCGTCCTTCTTATTTGAAATTCCAACTATTTTTGCACCTCTCGATTTTATAGTATGTATGTTTGATAAAGTATCTCCATAAGTAGAATCGTTTGGATGAATGACAATTACTATACTATTGTTGTCTATTAGTGCGAGAGGGCCATGTTTTAATTCACCTGCAGCCATTCCTTCGGCATGAATATATGACAATTCCTTAATCTTTAATGCTCCTTCTAGGCATATAGGAAAATGTAGAGATCTGCCAAGAATGTATATGTCCTTTGATCCTTTTATCTGATTTGCAACACTTTCAATGTGCGAATCCAATTCCAAGACTTGTTTGATGGCTTTGGTCAAAACGTCCTTACTAGCAAATATCCCATTTGATTTCTTTCCTATCAAGTCTGCAACATGATATAACAGTGCAATCTGACTTGTGAAACTCTTGGTTGCAGCAACACCTATTTCAGGACCGCAGTTAACCTCGAGATAAGAATCACTTAATCGAGCAAGAGAAGAAGTTGGAATATTGACAATTGACAGAACTTTGGCACCCATTTCCTTTGCAGATTTTACTGAGTGCATTACATCAGCGGTTTCACCACTTTGAGATATTGCCAATAGAACTGAATTTTCATCCAGCAAATCAGCTGAATATTGGAATTCACTTGACATTATGGGTTCAACGTGAATCTTTGATTTCGAAAAGATTTGCTTTGCAATTAATGCTGAATGATAACTGGTTCCACTTCCAGTAATAAAGACATTTTTGGCATCTGTAATGATCTTGCAGAATTTTTCCAAATTTTTCTTGTCCTGATCCATGCTCTTTACTATTGTTTGATGCTGTTCATGAATTTCCTTCAAGGTATAATGTGAATATTTTCCTTTATCAGCATCACCTAACTCCCATGCAACTTGTGTTATTTTTCTTGAAATTCTGTCACCATCAAAATTGAAAAAAGAGATATCACTATCATTAATTACAACAATATCTCGATTATCCAAAAAAATCGCACGGTCTGTGTGATTTAAGAATCCTAGGATGTCGCTGGACAGAAAATAGTCATCGTGACCAACTCCCACTATCAGTGGTTCATCATATCGGGCACCGCATAATGTTGAGGAGTTAAATACAGCAACAAATGCAAAAGAACCTACTAATCGTTTGCATGTAAAGATCATTGATAACCGAATGTCTCCAGTGATTTCGAAGTATTCCTCTAACAGGTGAGCAATAACTTCACTGTCAGTTTCACTATTAAATTTATGACCAGATCTGTAAAGTTCATCTTTCAACTCATGGTAATTTTCGATTATGCCATTATGCACAACAGCTATTGTGGAATTACATGCAAGATGAGGATGAGCATTAGAGTCAACGATACCTCCATGCGTTGCCCAACGTGTATGTCCAATTCCTAATTTACCGGGTAATTCATCAAGTCTTAATGACTTGTTGACTTCTGCAACCTTACCGACACCTTTCCGTATCAAGAGCTTACCTGACTTAATTGTCGCAATGCCTACACTATCGTATCCTCTATATTCCATCTTTTTGAGACCTTCTATTAATAAGGTAGATGCGTGTTCATTGCCCTTGTATCCAATTATTGAACACATACACTATTCTACAATTTTATTTGGTTTAAAATAATTACTAACATTACAAGTTACCACTACAAATTAAATTATAACGCCTTATTGGAGGAGCGTGCTCTTTCACCATTGAACTTTTTACCCATATTATGCGAGTTTACATACCGGACAAGATTAATATATAACAGTTAACATGTCTATAATTGATGGATAGGAAAAGCCTTGTCTATACGCTAAATGAGAATGCATTCGCCAAGGAAATATTAATTCTTGAAAAACCTAGCGAAATGCGTGTTCTTTCAAATCCCATAGCATGGAAGATTGTCAATCTATTAGCTAATAGGCCCATGTATCCGGCCCAGATTGCAAAAGAACTCAAGATTTACGAGCAAAGTGCATATTATTACATAAGGAAACTACTTATGATTAGAGCAATTGCTCAAGTTGAAACGTCATTCGTACGAGGTGGAACCGCAAAACTTTACAAGACAGAATACGCGGCTTTTGGAATTGAAATGGATTGGGGAGAAAAGAAATTTGAAACCGTGAAAAATGGAAAGGTTAACAGAAATGCTCGTACATTTTTTGAGGACTTTATTGATGATGGATTGTTCAACGGCACAATTGTAGTAGGTGCTCCAGATCCACATGGCCCCTATCGATCCTCTGCAAGGGATGGTCACTATGCGGCGCAACTTGCGTTTTTCTTGGGTAGCTTATGTACCTTACCGCAAAATTTTGTAGTAAAATTAGATGTAGATGCAAAGTCAGAAAAAATATCGAGAACAGAAAATATTATTTCTATAGGCGGTCCTGGAACAAATATTATCACTTCAGAATTTAACAGGTACTTGCCGATACGATTCGATGAATCCAATTTCTGGTCTGGTCTGATAGCTCCTCAAGGAAGAACACATACACTCGACAATCATGGCTTAATTGCAAAAATTAGTAATCCTTTCTCTGAAAACGTAAAAATCATAATTATCGCTGGAGTGAGATCAGCTGGTACCAAATCGGCCATTATCGCATTAACAAATCACGGTAACGAAATTTTAAAGAAATTCAATCAAGATGACAACTGGGCTGTAGTAGTTCAGGGCTTTGATATGGATTCAGATGGAAAAATTGATACCATAGACATCGTAGATGAAATATCTGCTAGTGGATAGGAAATTCTAGTTATTAGCTGGCGGCGACTTCCGTTGTCTTGCTAGGAACTTCAACGTGAACTAGGATTTTTGATTCGTCTTCTTTCTTTACTAGATATCCAGGTAAGTTCACCTTTCTATTGCCGATAGATACATGTCCGTGTATTACAACCTGTCTTGCTTGGAAAGGAGACTTAATGCCCATTTTTCTCATTACAATGGTTTGTAATCTTCTTTCAAGTATATCTTCAATCTTCAAGTTCAAAATATCATCTAAGGATGCAGTAGCGGTCAAGCCTAGTCTATTTAGGAATGACAACAGAAGTGATTCTTTTTCCTGTCTATCTTCAAGGGTCAGCGCCAGTAGCGTTCTTGCTTGATTCCTAAAATTTGCCACTTTTGTTTGGGCCTTCCACAGTTCTCTCTTATTCCTGAGCCCGTAAGAACCAATAATATACAATTCTGAACTTAATTGGTCAGAATTCCATATTCTCCTCGGTCGTCTGAAACTTTTTCTTGATTTTCTCGGATCTCCCATTCTTCCTCACTATTCTTTGGTTTCAGGAGATTTAGGTGCACTGCTTTTCGGAGCAGAAGCCTCTGGAGTTGCAGTTCCAGCTGCAGGTGCACCCCCGCCACCTTCCTTTGCTTCTGCAGGAGCGCCAGGGCCACCAGCTGTAGGTCTCAATGTTACCTTCTTTACTCCAACAGCACCTCCTTTTCTACCAGTTGTTCGAGTGCACTGACCTCTGACTCGAAGCCCAAACATGTGCCTATAGCCTCTCCAACTATAGACTGTCTTTTCTCTCTCAATATCGTTAGAAATAGTAAAATCAAGATCCGAGGTTAGCAAGTGCTTATCTGTGCCCGTATCACTGTCCTTTCTTCTATTTAGATACCAATTTGGAATGCCTATCAAAGAAGGATTTTTTATTGCAGCTTCTATGTCGCTCACCTCTTTTTCAGTTAAGAATCCTATTCTCATGTTAGAATTGATATTTAACGATTGTAGTATTACCTGGGACAAATTATAGCCCAATCCCTTAATATGACTCAGGGCTATAATCATTTTCTTACTGCCCTCTATGTCTTTTCCTGCTATTCTTAAGATATGCCTATACTCAGATATCGACAATATTTACGTCCATCATTTTCCGAAATAAAAACCATGCTGACAAATACATCGCAAAGTAGTTTAGAACAAGGACGTTATGACGAAAACAAAATATGCTTTGAAAGCTTTAAATTTGTTGGAAGAACGATCTGATGAATAATTGATTTCTGAAGATTTTAAAGTTATTGTTCATGAAAGTTATAATTCAGACCCCGACTATAAGCAATCAGTTCTTGGTCTACCTGAAAACTACAAGGAAATAAAAACACTTGAAGATTTACTATCAATCAATTACAAACATGTGTCTGTAAACGATCAACTTAGGGGAAACTTAATAACTAAACTGAAATCACAGCAGTTTCCTTATTCAGGAATCATCGGTTATGATGATGACATTGTTCCTTCCCTTAACAGAGCAATACTTTCTTCACATGACATTTTACTTGTGGGTCAAATTGGCCAGGCAAAGACCAAGATTGCAGAGACAGTTGCTAAAAATTTACTTTCGCCAATTCCTGTAGTCGAAGGATCTATTACAAACGACATACCGATTCTAATTCCAGAGAATGAGCTTGTGTCGTTATTAGACGATAAGGAGATCACTCGGTCAAGACCAGAATTTTATGTTTCTACCGAAACTGAGGATAAGATAAGGAATAACAGACTTGATACCAAAATAGTCTGGATTGACGGACCCAGTCGTTACAAATATCTTCTTGCTACACCAGATATTTCTGTAAAGGACCTTGTTGGTCAGATAGATGCTATAAAAATAGCAAAGAGAGGAGTAGAGATATACAATATGGGGTCATATTCACCGGGTCAATTACTTCTTGCCAGACACGGTGTGTTTTGTATAGATGAATTACCCGTGCTGGATCCTAGAAAGCAAGTGGCATTACTGAGTGTCTTACAAGAAGGAATCTATACTACCGGTTCCTATCCCGTGATATTCAAACCAAATACTAGAATAATATCAACAGCAAATCCGATTGACTATACTCATTCGGGCAAAATCATAGAACCACTTTATGATAGGATGAAGAGCCACATTATTACAAGATATCCGAAAAAGGTTTACGATGAAATGATGATAATGGTTCAAGAGGCAAAAATCTCCAATTCACGCAATGTAGTGTTGCCAATTTTTATCTTGAGAACCTTGGCAGAAATTACCAGGATTGCTAGAGATCATCCTGAAATAAACCAGGAAAAGGGAGTAAGTGTGAGAATGTCTATTCATTCACTAGAAATCTTGATCTCAGAGGCCGAACGAGTGAGAGGAATCATTAACAACGTCAAAGCTGTTCCTCGGTTTAGTGACATTTATTCAATTCGTCAAACTTCAAAATTTGAACTCTCAGAAATTGATGACAGTCATGAAAACAGAATGAATATCTTGGATGCCATCATATCAGATGCTATCAAGAAAGTGAGTGCTCAATATGTAACTAATGTTCCTCCTGATAGACTAATGAATCTAAAGAATGAATTCAAAATTAACAAGGCTTTTCATGTTTCACAAGACATCTCCGGTAGTGCCAAGAATCCGAAAAGTTATCAGTCACAAGTAAATAAGTTTAGCTCATTAAGAGAAATAATGGATATTGTGATTAATAATATTTCACAAGATCAAAAACATTTTGAAGAATCTTTACTGGAGAATGCAATAAATGTTGATACTTCGAAAGATATGGAAGATCCAGAGTATCTATCATCAGTAACTGAATTGGTTCTGGAGGGTCTTAGGTTTACTGATCCACCGATATTGGACAGAAAGGAAGGAATTTATGCCCACGCATAGCAACAACATCAAGAGATTTACTTATTATAATATCATTGACTTTCCGGAAGACAAGGAAGATAAGGCTCCAACAAAATCAATTCCAAAGAGTTTACTCCAAGATTTTCTGGAAGTATTGGGCAAAGAGATAATGAAAGAAGACCAGCCAAAACTAGAAGAAATAGAGCAAGAACTACAGAATTTGAAAAAGGAAAAAGAAAGCATTCAAGGTGAGTCAGATGACGTTGAATCCAATAGGACAGAATCGTCGATTATAGCTCAACTCAGGCAAATGGGGTATATCAAAGATTCGAGAAAATGGTTAAGTAAGAAAGGATTTTTTGCGGTTGGAGGAAAATTGTTAGAGGATGTAATAAGAGCTCTTAACAAAGGTACTATTGGACTGCATGAGACCACATTCAGCGGTAGTGGGTCTCTAAATCTAGATTCTACGAAAAAATACGAACCGTCTGATGACCTAAGATTAGTGAATGTTCCAAGATCAATATTGAATGCGATTCAAAGAAGATATAGTTCTAGATCATCAATCCAACTACCAATCGATCTTCAACTAGGAGATTTGGAAGTCTATGAAACAAAAAGAGACGTGAGCATTGCAGTTGTATACTGTATTGATCTGAGCTCTACAATGAGGTATTCAACAATGTTCGGCGACATGAGTAGAATAGAGGCAGCTAAAAAGGCATTATGGAGCTTGTATTTATTGAATCAAAAATTTTTCCCCTCAGATTCAATCCACATAGTTGGTTTTGGGGCTTTGGCTTCAAAAGTATCACCATATGACATACCATACCTCAAGACATTTGAATCAGGTGTGGGTTTTATGCATTATACCAATTATCAGGCTGCTTTTAGACTGGCGAAGAAAATTCTACAAAATGAAACTAGTACCAACAGAAAAATTGTGCTTGTAACAGATGGTCATCCCAGCGCATGTTTTATAGATACTGAGCAAGAAAAGAGTAAAATATTATGCGAAAGGCCCTATTCCCAATTTTATGCCCCTGATAATGAAGCATTGGATTCGGTAAAGCAAAAACAGGAGTTGACACTTGATACTAAATCAGGGAAATTAGTTTACCTCTGTTATAGATATAGACAGGTTGATCAGTACATCGGCGAAAAGACAATACTGGAAGCACGAAAATGTCATAAACTAGGCATTGATATTGACACCATAATGGTTAGTGAGGAGGACTCGCTGTTGAGTTATGTAAATGAGTTGGAAAAATATGTGAAGGGCAGATCTTATTATATAAACCCGGCAGAAATTGACAAGATTCTGATTACGGATTACCTGAATGACAAAAAATCTATTCTAAGGTCAAATTAAAAATCAACAGTTAGTTTTTATTTACATGTTCTAAAAATAGATAATGAATGACAAAAAACTCTGCTGACTCTAACTATTTTGATTGGAATAGTTCGTTTGAGGTAATCAAAAAAGCATATGATTCATCCCTTTTTGTACTTATAATAGGACCAAAAGGTACAGGTAAAACTAGCTTAGTTAGAAAATTTGCCTCGGATATGGGAAAGCGATTGTATTCGATTAATTTTAGCTTGAGAACACGTGAGTCGCATCTCGTGGGGACTAAAACCATGAACCAAGGAGAAGTTACATTTGTAGAGGGCATACTAATAAAATCCATGAGAGACGGTGGAATATTATATCTCGACGAGCTCAATGCTGCAGAAGCTGATGTACTTTTGCGTCTCGATGAAGCACTGGATGATAGAAGACAAATTGTCCTGAAAGAAGCTGACGGTCAACTAATCAATGCAATGGATAATTGGTTTGTATTTGCTACAATCAACCCACTTTCACACGAAGGCACAAAGGAGCTACCACCACAAATATTAAGCAGATTTCCAGTAAGATTGAGACTTGAGTATCCTCCGAAGGAAATTGAAAAGCAGATCATCAAATACCACGTAAACGTTGATTCAGCTCAGGAAGGAGATATTGACAATGCACTTAAACTTGCCAACAGCCTAAGAGAGGCTGCCTCACTAGAGGAACTATACTATAGCCCTAGTATCAGAGAGTCAATAGCATTTGCAAGGTTGATATCAAACCAAGTATCGCCCATAAAAGCAGCTGAAGTAGTATATGCTAATGTTTATGATCAGTGGGGAGAAGTTGAATATAGAAAAGTAATGGACATGATAACATCAATTTTTTCGTGAGAAGATGTCATTTTCCCACGTTCAAAATTTTTCGTTACGAAATGATGTTTTGATAAATCTAGGAACGTTTCTATCTAGAAGATGGTCTGGAAACAATAAAGCAATTATTTTGTTGATAGAAGACAAAATCCCCACGACTAATTTAGAAAAAAATACAATTTTCATGCCCTCACTAAGATATTATAGTGGAACAGAATTTCAAAAATATCGTCAATGGCGTGTCTCGTTGTGGTATGAATCAATGCGATTATCAAGCTCAACAAGAGTTCTTAGTAACGACCACGCTTTTGGATTCATTCTAAACTCAATTGAAATGAAGCGGATAGAAATTTTGGGGTTAAGAGAATGGAGAGGTATGGAAAATGAGATAATATTTAATGAAGGTATATCATGGCTGTCACGTCCTTTACTAAACTCATTATACGGTAAACACAAGATCGTTGAAGCATTCTCTCAATACCTTTTAACAGGTTACGTCAAGGGTGAATTATTCGGGTCAGAATTAGATAGAATTCAAGATGCCGTTAACGTTGCCAGAGAATTAATTGATGAATCAATAAAGAAAAACCACAAAACTGAATGGATAGAACACCAAATTCCCAAAATAATTAAAACGCTTCAAATTGATTCTCTTTTTACAATCCCTTTTGTTACCCTCAAAAGTAAAATTGGTCTATCGATGACTGAAAGTATTCTACTTAAAGAAATAGAGAAAGTGATAAAAATCAGAAATAAAGTCACGGAGAAATCTTCAGATGACATAATCGCCGCTACCCAGATATTTAAAGAATATGAAAGTCTGGTAAAGGAAAGTAAAATAACTGACAGCAAGGGTTACGCTGCAATGGAACAATTTGGAGTGGAGGTTCCAGATAATGTCGATATAGACGAAAGCATAATTTATGATAATGATTTGATTACAAAGTTGAAATCAGTCATCAGATCCTGGAAAAGAGGATGGAGAGAATTACATGATATTACTGGAGACGAGCTTGATGTAGAATCAATAATAGAGTCTCAACCAAAGCCATTTCTCGTGGATTTCAAAAATACAATAGACACCAAAATTGCACTTTTACTGGATCATTCTAGTAGTATTGATGAATATGAGTTGGAGTATAAAAAAGCCACTGTTGCACTCTGTGAAGCTTTAAAATTTTTGAATGTTAAATTTTCTGCTTATGCATTTAGTACCAAAAATAAGAAAGTGACCTGTTGGGTAATAAAGCATCCAGATGTCAAATGGACTTCAATGAATGCACGTAATCTGGTTCAAATCAAGGCAAGCGGGGGAACACCGCTCGCAGAAATCTATAACATCTTGTTACCATTAATGAAAACATATAAACCAGACATAATGATAACTTTAACTGATGGTGAGCCTTCTGACTATAACGCAGTTCGATCTACAATTAAGACCTACAAGATGAATGGAATTCATATGGTTGCAGTAGGTGTGGGGAAGACAGTCAATAACGCAATCAACATTGGTTTAAATTTGAAATACCTTGAGTATGAAAGAACTTTGGTTGTGAGCAAGTTAGATGAAATCCCAAAAAGAGTTCTCTCACTATTACAGGTATAATATATTAATCCCGTTACTTTGAAAAACTACAATTCAGAATAAAATCTAAATTGTGTATTTATGTTCTTTTTTTACCTTTTCCCAATCTGAAAGAAAAAGAGCCAGTCCCTTATCAGTAAGTGGATGGTTCATCATTTTACCTAGTATATCTGGGGGGAGAGTAACAATATGCGCACCCAACTTTCCAGCCTCAATAACATGAATGGGATGTCTTACACTAGCAACCAGCACCTCTGATGAGTAACCATAATTGCCAAAGATTTGGACAATTTCCTTAATCACTGTCATTCCTTCTTGACCAGCATCATCGAGTCTTCCAATGAATGGACTAACGTATGATGCTCCGGCCTTTGCAGCCAATAGTGCTTGATTTGATGAAAAAATCAAGGTAACATTTGTCTTTATTTTATTCTCAGCCAGTTTTCTTACTGCCTTTAGTCCATCGCTGGTCATGGGGACCTTTACAATAACATTTTCGCCAAATTTTTTTAATCGTAGTCCTTCCTCAACCATTTCCTCAGTTTTTGTTGCAACAACTTCTAAATTTACTGGTCCTTTTACAATTTTTGCTATTTCTCGCATTATGTCCTCTGGGTGACCTTTCTCCCTAGAAATCAGTGTAGGATTTGTTGTAATTCCATCTACTATTCCCATATCAACAAATTTCTTTATGGATTCAATACTTGCAGTGTCAAGAAAAATTTTCATTTCTTCATTCTTTTCCTTGTCTTAAGAACAGATTCTATGACATGATCAGAGCTCAAACCATACTTACTTAACAGTGACTCTATCTCGGTTTCTCGAGCGGATTCTCCAAAAGTATCTCCTACACCCATTCTGTTCACAGGAACGGGATGATTTTCGGCAGTAACCTCACAGACGGCACTTCCCAGTCCGCCTATAATACTATGCTCTTCAATAGTAACAATTGCACCGGTATCTACTGCTGCATGATATACCAGTTCAACATCAATTGGCTTGATAGAATACATATCTATCACCCTACATGACACTGCATATTCTTTTTCAAGTGTTAGTGCTGCATCTATCGCTTTCGAAACCATTAAACCGCAGGAAATCATCGTAATGTCTGAACCATCTTTAATAACGTTACCTTTACCAATATCGAATTGTTCGAAAGTATCATCATAAATATTAGAGTTTGAGGGACGAGCTAACCGCATGAAAAATGGCCCGGGAGTATTACTCAGTAGCGGAATCAAATTGCGTACACTTACAGAATCTGATGGAACAAGCACTCTCATGTTTGGAAGTGATCGCATTATAGAAATGTCCTCTATTTGTTGATGTGAGGCACCATCAGGACCAACGGTAAGTCCGGCATGTGATACTACTAGTTTTACGTCAAGAAAGGGATAACAGATTGCATTCCTAATCTGATCAAGGCATCTGCCAGGCAAAAAAGCAGCGTAGGTACTAGCAAAAACCACCTTACCCGCAATTGCCAATCCAGCAGCTATAGAAACAAGATTGGCTTCTGCAATTCCCACATTGTAGAGCCTATTCGGAAATTTGTCTCCAAACATTTTTGTTTTTAGGGAATCAGTAGTATCGGCTCCGACGCAAATAATGTTTGGGTACTTTAGGCCTAGCTCCACCAACGTTTTTCCGTATGCAGTTCTCATATCGGAAATAATGTTCTTGTCACTTAATTGCATGTAAATCCTCCTCGATGCTAAGTTCCTTTGCTAAAGGTATAAGCATGTTTTTACGAGATTTAATCCAATCAGATCTCATGTCATTGATTGTTGCTAATTCCAATAACTTTGTTTCAATTGCAACATTGGCCTTGTGTCTAAGCTGGATAATATTGGAATTGATATCAGGTGAGCCGTAGACCGCATTGCCAGCTACCATGATTCTGGCACCAGCGTCAAAAACCTGTTGGAGGGTTGTTGCATCAATACCACCATCAGCTTCGATAAATCCTTTATAGTTGTTACTTTTCAACGTCTTGACTATTTCTGCCATCTTGTCCAATGTATCCGGAATAAATTTTTGACCTGCAAAACCAGGATTCACGGACATTATTATCATAATATCTATGTTATCAAGATGCTCAATTATCCAAGATGGAAACTGAGTTTCGGGATTTATCGCGATCCCAGGACTGATTCCTGCTTTTAGTATCATTTTGTTAATCTCAACAAACTCCGCTTCACTGCAAGCCTCAACATGAACTGTAATAATATCACATCCTGCATCAATGTAATCTTCTACATGATTAATTGGTTTTTCTATCATCAAGTGCGCATCAAAAGGAATGCTTGAAATTTTTCTCAGATGCTTTATAGTATCTGCAAAAAATGAAGTTGTCGGTACAAATTTACCGTCCATAATATCTAAGTGAATAAGGTCAGCGCCTGCTCGCTCAGCTCTTCTTACCTTTTCTTCGTAGTTCTCTGGTTCACCTGCAATAATTGATGGTGCAATCAAGATCTCGCTTTGTAGTTCTTCTAATAAAATTGGAACATGTTTTTTTGGAGGAGCTTTGCCATGCCATTGTGGATTGTTCGCCATATGTTTGATCCCTTTCCCCTTGGTCGTATTCGCAATTATTATTGATGGTTTATCTTCAACTCTTTCAACTCTGCTCAAGGCATCTATTATCTGCTCAATCTTATGTCCATTTACCTCTACTACATTCCAATTAAATGCAGCCCACTTGTCTCTAACAGGATCTAGTGGCATTATCTCTTCTGTAAACCCATCTTGCTGGATTTTGTTCCTATCCAGGATAGCTACCAAGTTATCTAGCTTAAATTTTGAGGCAGCCATTGCGGCTTCCCAAATTTGGCCCTCATTTGATTCTCCATCACCTATCAAAGTATAAACTCTATTTTTTTGTCCATCTCTCTTCTTTGCAAGTGCAATACCAATCGAGACTGACAAGCCTATTCCCTCAGAGCCACCCGAGTATTCTATTCCGGGAAAACTGTGATCCTTTTGCCGTTCTGAATATCTTACTGGATGACCTTGTAATCGTGAGCCAAGCTTTCTGAGTGTTTTTATTTCTTTCGTATCTATGTACCCGGCGGTCGCTAATGCTGCATAAAACCCTGGGGCAGAATGTGCTTTGGAATTTACAAAATAATCCCTTTCTTCCCATAAAGGTCTGCTTGAGTTATGTTTCATTTTGTGGAAATATAGAACGCCCATGATCTCAGCGGCCGAAAAAGATGCACCTGGATGTCCCGAACCTGCTTCTGCTATACCTTGTATAGCTAACATCCTTACATCCCTTATTTTCCGGTTGAGTTCAAGATACCTCATTTTAAGAGCCATTCAGATACCCCAAATAGAACCAAAGAATACCCTCATTGGATATATAATGTAATCAGAAAGTTTGATAAAAACATATGGAATTTGACGCAGATTGTAAGGCTCATTCTCATCAACCAGATGGCCATTGAGAAAATCAGATATTTTGAACACAGGCAGGAAGGAGCACTTAGTTATTGAATGCCGTATGGATTTAGATTTATTAGAAATGAGAACCAATATTACCATATGAGTGAATATGAAGATCTCAAGACTGGAGATATCGTTGCCGAGGCACTCATTGATTGGAAGGTCGATGTTGTTTTTGGAATTCCAGGAGATAGTATAAACGGATTCATAGAAGCTTTGAGAGTAAGGAAAGACAGGATAAAATTCGTTCTCGTAAGACACGAGGAATCTGCTGCCCTAATGGCCGCAGGATATGCAAAGTATACAGGCAAACTTGGAGTATGTACTGCGATAGCAGGACCGGGTGCAATACACCTTCTGAACGGCCTGTACGATGCCAAAGCGGATAACACACCTGTTATTGTTATTACAGGAGGAACATCTATGGATTTGATGAATTCAAGCTTTCAACAGGATGTAAATTTGATGAATCTTTTTTCTGATGTTTCGGTTTATAACAGCATGATAGGCTCACCGCGACAGGCAGAAATGGCAGTAGACATAGCATGTAGAACTGCTTATGTTCGTAGAGGGGTCAGTCATCTTAACATACCCAATGATGTTCAGGAACAAAAGCTTGAGGGCCACTACTCGAGACACAAAGTTCCAGGTCATACTTCAGATATTTCCGTAACACCGGCGTCAGCAGACAAGAAACAAACAGAAAAGGCTGCCGAAATTCTGAATAAAGGAAATAAGATTGTGATTTTGGTGGGTCAAGGGGCATTAAATGCCTCAGAAGAAGTAATCGCTGTTGCACAGAAATTAAATGCTCCAATCATCAAGGCAATGTTAGGAAAAGCAGTCGTTCCTGATGATCATCCATATAGCTTGGGCGGAATTGGTTTTCTCGGTACCGAACCATCAAGTGACGCAATGTCTGAAAGTGATACGTTATTTATGATAGGAACATCCTTCCCTTATATTGAATATCTGCCAAGACCGGGACAGGCTATCGGTATTCAAATTGATATCAAACCTGAAAAAATCGGATTAAGGTATCCAGTGGAAATTGGCCTAATAGGGGATACAAAACAAGTGTTGTCGGATCTAATTCCGTTACTCTACGATCGAAGGTCAGATAAGTATAACAACAACACAAGCAAAGAATTTCTAAGATCGAAACAAGACGATATGAAAAAATGGAATGATATACTAGTGGAGCAAAGTAGTAGAGTAGATGAACCCATAAAGCCTCAGGTTATCGCTGCTGCAGTATCAAACGAGTTAGATGATAACGCGATAATATCAGTCGATAGTGGAATTAATACATGTTGGGCAGCTAGATTTTTGAAAATAAAAAACGGAATGAAATTTTCAGGATCTGGAAGTCTAGCAACTATGGGATGCGGGGTACCTTATGCCATTGCAGCCAAGATTGCATATCCAGATAGACAAAGTATTGCGTTCGTCGGAGATGGAGGTTTTACAATGCTTATGAGTGAATTCGCTACTGCCGTTCAATATCATCTACCTATCAAGGTAATTATATTGAATAATAAGATCTTGGGGATGATAAGATGGGAGCAGATGGCTTTTCTTGGTAATCCCGAATATGGAATAGAATTTTCACAAATAGATTTCGTCAAAATTGCAGAGGCCTGTGGTGGGAAAGGATATTCAATAACAAAAATTAAAGAAGTAGAGCCTGTAATCCATGACGCCATGAAGGAAGACGATGTACCTGTTATTGTGGATGCTCATGTAGATCCATTTGAGGCGCCGTTACCACCAAAAATAAGCATGGAGTTTGTAAGTAATATCGCAAAAGCATTTGCAAAAGGACAGCCATACGCAAAGGAAATTGGACTCACATTATCAATAAACCAATTACATGAAAAACTAAGGAATCTACATTCGCATAAACAAGAAAAGTCATAGTTACATCGGCAGGCTATATTCGTAAGTTAATGTCTAGATGTAGTTCGGAAATTGTTTTACCATTTCTGACTAGAACATGAAATTATTCTTCATCTATCGATATCTTGAAATCAATGTGAATATTAAAAAATAAAGCCTTGGCCGGGATTTGGACCCGGGACCTTTGCCTTACCAAGGCAACGCTCTACCAGGCTGAGCTACCAAGGCATGTTGAAAACTAGTCATACAACAAATCTAGGGTTTTAAATTGTATATGCTTAAGAAAACAGATTTCAAGACCTAAAATAAAGCTTGTTGGATCTTTTGACCATCATGATTACAAGATTAAAGGATTAAAGCATTTTGGCAGTGTTGGTAATTCGACATATACGCACGGCCTTCAGAAAAACCAACTAAATCCCCATTACATCATAAGTAACCAATAGAACGAAAAACTGATAGGGGTCAAAAGATTCATGAATTGCTAAGGACGCACACAACAACCTTTTGATGTATTTTCCTCAATTCTCTTATTCGTCAGGTGCTATAGTACGATTTCACAAAGTCTATCAACATTCTTCTTACAAAATGTGGCTTTAAAACTGATTTATCGAATAGTGCATCAGAAGTCACGCCGCTATCATTTTTCGTTACTATTTTCAGCTTATCGCCATGTCTGGAAAATTCAATTTCGGCCCATTTGCTTCCTTGCTGTAATCTATAGGCGTTAATGATAAGCGCTATTTTTGCTAAATGTGGACTAATTTTTACATAAGAACCTCTAAATTCTTTACCCCTCATATCAAGATACCTTGCCATTTCTGTCATTGATGGTTTAACAATAGTATTAAACGAATCTTTGAATTCATTCTCAGTCCTCACGTAGGCTTGCTGGTCTTTTAATTCCTTGTTTCTAGTTTCCACTTGTTTTTTCTGGTAGCGATCGAGTACTGAATCAAGTTCGTTTTCTATATCACCCATAATGCTCACTACTATTTATATGAGGTTTCCAGAATAGATCATGAATTCCTTCATCTCGGAAAAACTAGGGCGGAAGAAAATCGCATATAGTTTCACTGAATCTCTCCAGGCATTGGTCTTTGAAATCCTGTAAGGGCCCTTGTCGGTCATTTCTATCAAAAGGGTTGAGTTCACTGAAGGGCGCTAAATCCTTTGGCATGTCAATCATTTCTAATGTTACATTGAAAAATCTAATTTCACCATTTCGAAGGATTTTTACGCTAACCACATCACCTTCTTTTTTGGCGTTAATGTGATCTTTGATATTTTCTATAGTATCGATAGTTTTATTGTCAATTTGGACTATCACATCACCGCCAAGAGTGTATTGAGTATTGTTCAGAGTTTCAATTTTGAATCCCCCTTGAATTCCAGCTTTGTCGGCAGGTCCGTTTGCTCTGACAGTGGCCACCAAAAATCCTTTTGATTCAGTCAGGTTCATCGCTTCCGCAATCATAGGAGTAACATTTACGCCGGTTATCCCTAATGATAATTGCTTGTTACCAGTCTGAAATATAGTATCCGAGGCAGGTCTTTTTCCTAGCACAACAACTTTATCTATGGATGCACCATCGCGTATTATTTCCAAAGAGACTTGATCGCCCACCTTTGACTGACGCTCAAGATATTTGATGAGATCATCAATTTTCGTAACGGGTTTTCCATCAATCGCTGTGATTATATCTCCTCCCAACTTTAGATCACTTCGCCCATCCAAGGTAGCATTATCGTTACCACCCTGTATTCCGGCCATGTCTGCTGGACCGTTGTCATTTACCTCTGTTACCAGAAATCCCCTGGACTGATTAAGATTGAGATTCATAGCTTCGGCGATTGTGGGGGTTATATCAACTCCCTGTATGCCAATCCACGGATGATCGTAAGTACCATTTTTAATTAAAGCGGAGGCA
>JAICFW010000078.1 GCA_025923455.1 Nitrososphaeraceae archaeon
ATATACTAACCAAAGAATCAGCTGTAATGGCTAATGAATCATCCGTTATGGCTAATGAATCGTCCAACAATGCGCCGACTGCTTTTGATCAAAACTTATCTGGTAGCACAAATAATCAATTGAATATTACCCTCACTGGACAGGATACTGATAACGATCCAATACGATTTGAAATAGTATCAAACCCTGCAGATGCGACTTTGAATAATTTTGATAGTTCAAAAGGTACCGTGACGTATTCTCCAGAAATGAACTATACTGGCAATGACAGTTTTTCATTCAATGTAATTGATGATAATGATGTGGAGAGCAATACCGCTACTGTAAGTGTAGAAGTAACTGAAAATAACCAGACAAATCAGGCACCTCAGGCTTTTGATCAGGTTACCAATGAAGCAAATCTATCAGACTATAGATACGCAGTATGGAGTGCAGGTGAAGAAGAAGACAGATACATATTCTTTTCTCGTAGTACCGATGGTGGAAACACCTTTTCTTCACCACTTAGCATTAGCGGAAAAAGTCGCTCACCCGTATTCAATCCTGAAGTGGCATCATCGGGTAACAACATCTACGTAGTTTGGCAGGGTCAATCCGATAACGGCAATCAGGATATATTTATGAGAAAAAGTGCAGATTATGGCTCCAGTTTCAGCGGCGTTGAGAATTTGAGTAATGACCCAGGTGGCTCAGCCAACCCCCAGGTAACAATAAATGGTAACACCACACATGTTGCGTGGGAAGGTACTACTCCAGGTAATAACTATATATTCTATTCAAAAAGTGATGACGGTTCTAAATTTGATTCACCACAAAAAATAGGAGCCAATAAAGGAATACCATACAGCCCTGAACTCATAGTGAATGATAATCCGGTTACCGACAGCTTTACTTATAAGGCAGTTGATGACAACGGCGCTGAGAGTAATGTGGCTACTGTGGAAGTAAACACGGATACGGTTAATCAAAACACCCTAAAAGAACAGACTAGGAGCATATCAGTAGATTCAAGTCAGGAGATTGACATAACTTTGAAAGCAAAGGATATGAACAAAGATCCAGTACAATTTGAAATAGTAACTCCTCCAACTGAAGGACGTTTAGACAAATTTGATCCTAATTCAGGTAAAGTAACCTACGTTCCAGATGAAGACAATAAAATAGATATTCAATGGCACAGTTACCAAAATGGACAGGACCGAATTGTGAGTCAAGTCGTAGATAACGGACAAGAGGGAAATGAGAATGGCAATAGTGGACAAACACCAAGTCATGATCCTTTCAAAGCGAAACAATAATTCTTTTGTAATATTAGCTTGATCAATCATGAATTCTCTGATTATTATTATTAACTGAAATTTAAGTTACAGTCATATCTACTAGCATTTCTGTGACTAAATATTATTATAAAGTACAGATTCTTATTCAAGTAAACTTTGTCAAAAATCAAATTCGGCATTGTAATCCCACAAGGATGGAGAAATGATTTACCAAGAAACTCATCCGTGGCACAATTCAAGTTTTCTCGACACATCGCTATTGAGGCAGAGAAAAATGGCTTTGACTCTGCTTACGCATACGATCATTTTATACCACATTACCGATATCCTAAAACCGGAAACTTTTTTGAATGCTTTACACTGTTATCAGCTATATCTACAGAGCTAAAAAGAATGAAGATTGGCCAGATAGTAACATGTAACTCTTACAGAAATCCGGCTCTCCTTGCAAAAATGGTAGCGACACTAGACGTCATTACCAATGGACGTGCAGAATTGGGAATTGGAGCAGGATGGTTCAAAGAAGAATATATTGCCTATGGATATCAATATTCATCAGACGTAGAACGCATAATGCAATTGAAAGAATCGATTCAAATAATAAAAAAATTGTGGACCCAAAATATTGCAAACTTCCAGGGCAAATATTATTCTGTTAACGATGCGACAAGTTTTCCAAAGCCTGTTCAGAAACCTCATCCTACGGTTATGGTGGGAGGTTCTGGTGAAAAATATCTACTGAAAGTTGCAGCAAAGTATTCAGATAGATATAACCTTTATTTTGGGTCGCCAGAAGAGATGGAAAGAAAAATAAACATTCTAAACAATTACAATTCCCAGAAGAGGAAGATAGAGTATTCCATAGTACTTCCGTGCTTAATCATACAAGAACATGCGCAGTTGAAGAAAGTCATGAAGAAAATGGGAAAGCAAAAGATGACTGCAGCAGAATTCAAAAAATCAATTGCTGGTGGATTGACTGTAGGAACTATTGACGATGTAGTTGAAGGAATCACTCAATACATAAACATCGGCGTTAATCATTTCATATTTCATTTTTTGCATATTGACAGTAGCGTTCTTAAGGAGTTTTCTAAAGTGATCAAGAAATCTCGGAGATTTTTTTAACATTGTCGTATGTGATTTTCTAAACAGAATATTTAATTTCATGTTCATTTGATTTTATGCTGATTTGACACTAATTGCATCAAGGGTTGATTCTGATATTGAGACACTCACATCGCAGCTGCAACAACTAATTCGGGTCCCAAGCGTCTCTGCAAAGAAACAATTGACTATGACAAAATGTGCAGAGTTAGTTGGCAAAATCATGTCTGATTCTGGAATATCTTCAGAGTTACTAAAATTAGATGGTAATTCAAAACAAGTTTCTCCAATTGTATATGGGGAAGTAAAATCCAAAAGTAATCCAAATGGAAAGACAATTCTATTTTATAACCATTACGATGTACAACCTGCTGAACCCATCGAGCTTTGGCATGATGATCCTTTTAGTGGTAAAATTGATGGGAATTTTATCTATGGAAGAGGCGCTTCCGATGATAAAGGAGAATTGATAACGCGTATCAAGGCAGTAGCATATTTTCTCAACGAAACAGGGGATGTTCCTTGTAATGTGAAGTTCCTAGTTGAAGGTGAAGAGGAAATAGGTAGCTCTCATCTTGAACAGTATCTATGGAAGTATCGAGAAAAATTTTCTTGCGATGCCACTATTTGGGAATTTGGCTACATAGACGAACACGAAAGACCGATTATCAGTCTTGGAATGAAAGGACTACTTTGCGTGGAATTACATGCAAAGTGTGCAAACGCGGATCTTCATTCCAGTTTGGCGGCGTTGGTTGAAAATCCTGCCTGGCGTCTTGTTCACGCTCTTAAAACAATCCGTGATGAGAATGGTAAAATTAAGATCAAGAATTGGAATAACGATATTCGAGATTTTTCGCATGAAGAACTTGAGTGTATCAGACAGGAGGAATTTGACCTGCCAAGTTTTAAAAAGAATTATGGATTAACCCATGTATTCAATGAAAATGATATAGAAGAAACGAAAAAGGCTAACGTCGGAGGTGTGACGTCTAATATTAGTGGGTTGTTCTCAGGCTACATTGGAGAGGGTTCGAAGACTGTCTTGCCTAGTATTGCAATGGCAAAGCTTGACTTTAGATTAGTACCTGACATGATGCCTCAGAAACAATTCCAACTGTTAAGGGAACACCTTGATAATAATGGATTCAAAGACATACAGTTGAAATTTTTAAGTGGCGAGCCTGCTTGTAGAATACCGTTAAATGACAACTTTGTAAAATTGGTCGTAGCCTCTGCTATCGAGGAATATGGACAAGTTGTCAAGAGTGTTTCTTCTGCTGGAACAGGACCCATGTGGTATTTCAATAATATTCTGGGATGTCCATGTGTAAGCTTTGGTTGCACTTACAAATACAGCAGAATTCATTCTCCAAATGAGTTTGTTCGCATAGACTTGCTCAAAAGGACAACAAGATGTATCGGTATTATAATGGAGAAATTTGGCAATACCGTAGCCAACTGACTGACATTACATAACTTCTATTCAATTAAATAATAGTGAAATTGATTAATCCAATATAATGACAATGAATTGCCCGCAATGCGGTACATTGATGGTATGGCTAAATGGTTCCATAGTTCACAATCACGACATTGACTACTATGAATGTAGAAATTGCAAAATCAAACTAAATACCCTACCAGATGGTTCATATGAAATAACTGAACGGGACAACGAACAATTATTAGAATGAATGAATGAATGAATAAATAAATCTGTAGCTTTCACAAAGTCATGAATTTACATAAGCGAAAGACATTCAAGGAAAAAATAAAAAAAAGAGATGACATTATTGTTCTTCCTGGCGTATTTGATGCGTTAAGTGCCAGAATCGCACAACATGTTGAATTTGAGGCAATGTTTCAAACAGGATATGGGTCCGCTGCTTCCCTGTTGGGATTGCCAGATTTTGGGTTTTTGAATGCAGGTGAAAATATTGAGAATGCAAGAAGGATAATCAGGGCAGTTGGTGTTCCAGTAATAGTCGATGTAGACACTGGATATGGTAACCCGCTTACTGTTTGGAAACTAGTAGGCGATTTAGTTGCATATGGCGGAGCTGGAATTTTCCTTGAGGACCAAGTTTGGCCAAAAAGGTGTGGCCATATGCGAGGCAAAGAAGTAATTTCTTCTGATGATTACATACAAAAACTTCGAGCAGCAATTGCATCATCCGCCAATAGTGAGTTCACAATTGTAGCAAGAACAGATGCCCGAGCTCCATTAGGTCTTGACGAAGCAATAGAAAGAGGCAAAATGTATTACAAAGAAGGAGCGGATGTTGTCTTTGTGGAGGCCCCACAGTCAGAAGAAGAGCTTCGAGAAATTCCAAAGAAAATCGATGCACCTCTGTTGGCCAACATGATAGAAAATGGGATAACTCCGACTTTTTCTGCAAATGAGCTTAAATCTATGGGCTATAGCATGGTGGTGTTTCCGCTTTCTGGATTATACGGATCTGCATTTGCCATGAAGAGAATATTAACGGACCTCAAGAAAAATGGCTCGACAAAAAATTCCAGGGATACAATGCTTGACTTTAACGAATTCAATGAGCTTGTTGAATTATCAAAATTCATGAAAATGGAAGAGAAATACCAGAGCTAACATCCAAAAATTGGAATATTCAATTCAATAATCATATTACAGAGTTCATATTATTTGCACATGATTCATTTGAATTGATTTTATTTAATCAGCTTCAGTCGATAAATGGAAAAATCTGTACTTTTGTAAGCTAACTCCTGCAGATAATTCTCAGGTATTTCAGTTGACTGCCTCGAAATTAATTCTAACAAGTACAATTCACCATATTTGTTTGAGGCTAAAAGTTTGGTATTATTATCAGCAAATAGAAATGTTCTTTCTTTTAGCTCAAGCTCCATCCACCCTCTCAAATGTTTGCTACCCATTATTACTGAATCTTCCCCAGTATTAGTATCGTTATTTATCCAATCAATTGCATACAGTAATGATCTTGATTCAGGTAAAGATATTGAATTATACTGCATAGTTAACGGACCATAGGGACCTACAAATTGATGAAACGCTCCGTATATGTTGACGTAGGAATTATTTGGACTTACCGCAAAAGCTGAACCCAAGAATATGAATGGAATGATAATAATCAAATAATTATTTAATTTCCTGCTAGAAAGTGCAATGCGTCTATTTTCAATTAATGTAATAAATCCATATCCTGAGAACAATGAAAGAAAAATGCTGAATATGACAATCCATCTATCTGGGAGAAACGCAGATGTGTTTGGAAAGATTATCCATGTAAATGAACCAATTGCTGAAATTAATAGAGGAATTTTGAAGATAATCAATTTTGATTTGATAAAACCTAGTATTCCTGAAGGTAACAAAAACGCATTGGTTACTAAAAACAGAACAATTAGATTTATCGGATTATAAATTACATTAATTGAGTTATTAGATCCTACCATTTTTAGGTTGTATCCGATATTGTCATGATTTGCTTGAAGTGACATACCAAATATCACAATTACAATTCCCACAGCAATAGCTAAATCTCTATCCCATTTCACAAAAGAAGAACCAACGAGAGTTATGGACAAAAGCAAACCTATCATTCTGTCCGCAAGAACTGATACAATACTCAGAGTAGCTGTTACTGCAATCAACTTCTTGGATATATTTGGAATTTTTGAAATTAGTAATAAGGAAAAAAAAGTAAGGGTTAAGGCAAACATGTCTTTATGAAGATCCCAAGAGGTTCTCAGCACCGCCATCTGAAACATTACAAATATTGACAAAAAAATACTTTGTAAATTATCAAGACGTAAAAGATTCCTGCCAATTGAAAAAATAGCGAGTGAGAAAAATCCAAAGACAAGTATTATTGAAGCGGAAATAACTAATCTTGGCTCAACATGGAATACTTCTGATATTGCAGATAGTAATGATACATAAAACGGAAATTGATTTGAAATTGTCGGCCAGTAATCTTCAAAGTTCTTAATGACTGGCAAATAGTAATTTATTACATCGTATCCAATAGGATAAGGAAAGGCAAGTATTTCAGGTGCAAGTCTTAGAAAGATAGCTATTGAAAATACAATCAGATAGGGATATTTTTTACCATTTGTTATACTGTTGGCTATTTGCAGTTTGGGAACCTTATTCATATCTTGATTTTGCCTGTTTTGCTTATTTCGTATGACGTGATGTTATTGAAAAATTTTTGGATATGGGTTTAAAGATGCTATCTTTTGATAACTCTTTAAAGCAAAGGACGTTTTTTCAACTTGATTTCTTGTTCAAATGGGCCTCGGATTGTTAGGTGCTCTCTTAAATATAAAAAATAGAGTATCGATATGATGGCTAATTGCTCTGTTTGGATTTCCTACTAATTCAGGATCTCCTAGTGCTTAGTTAATTCGTCGACGGATTTGCCGCTGCCAGATGACCTTGGTAGAGTTATAATATCACAGTGCTAGTTGAATTATGAAGATTTTACCATGGTATCCCAAGTAATTTATTGTAGGGAAATATCATACTTTTTAGTTGATTGATATTCGCAACACGCTCACCTTGCGGTATGATCCCACCATAGAAGTCGGACCATCTGTGCCCAAACTTGTTCCCGAACACGTCAAGGTCAAGAGAAATGGAACCTATCCATCATCAAAAGACATAGAGAAGGAACTCAGAAAAATAATAAGCACTGCGATTTCAAAGCGTAATCCAAAGACAATTTCCCTTGCGTTAAGTACTGGTGTTGATTCAAATCTAATGTTAGCATTATTAAGGGATGAATATCCAAGTCTAAATATCAAATGTATTTCTGTTAGTTTTGATGAAGTAAGTGAAGCAACATATGCCAAGAAAATTGCTGAGTCAAAAGATACAGATTTCTATAACGTTACGGTAGATAATCCTCTTAAAGATTTACCTTTTTTAATCAGTATTGTTAAGGAACCAAGATGGAATTTATATCAATACTACTTTATAGAAAAGTCTAAAAAATATTCTGATATTTTATTTACAGGTGATGGAGGAGACGAATTATTTGGTGGCTATACTTTTAGATATACTAAATTTCTAAAATTATTTGATGAGGGCGACGATTGGAAACAGCGTACGATTCATTATTTAGAATGCCATGAGAGAGATTGGGTTCCGGATCAAGAAAAAATTTTTGGAAAAAATATTAAGTTTGATTGGTCCTCAATATATTCACTATTAAGAACGTATTTTGACAATGATTTGGATCCATTAGACCAGGTTTTCTTAGCTGACTACAATGGTAAACTAATTTATGATTTTGTTCCTACAAATTACAAGTTTTTTAATTATCTTGGAGTAACGGGAATTTCACCCATCTTGGATAATAAAATTATTGACATGTCATTAAGAATTCCACCATTAGTCAAATTTAACAAGGAAAGTAACATGGGAAAAATTCCCTTAAGAGAGATACTATCAGGACTCGACAGTAAGAATGTATCAGATACAAAAATAGGTTTTGGAATGGATTTGAAAAAACTTTGGACAAGTAGTGCGAAGGAAATTGTGATATCTACCTTGTCTAATGCTAGTGTTTTTCGTGACAAAATCATAAGCAGCGATTTCTATGACCGTTCTATTAGAAGGATAGAGGAGACTGGTGATCTCAGATACATAAGTAAAATGTTACAATTGTTAAGTCTTGAAATATGGTATAAAATGTTCATTACGTTTGAACTAAGCCCAAAATCTTCCTTGTAACCTTAGAGCTCATGTATTTTTTCTGTTTAGATTCTTTACTTTAAATAGGAGCAGCTAATCGAGATGACCTGTAATGATATAAAAGAAATCAACTTAGTTTGTACGCATCCAAAATCTTTTTTTCATTTTTTTCCCAGATTAGATTTGTCCTAGCAAAGTTGAATGTTTGCAATCTTTTCTTGTATAATTCATCAGTGTGTGATTTAAAATACAATAATTTTGAAGCCAAGTCATCATAATCATCAAATGGCAAGCAGTTATCTCCTAAAATAGTAATAACAGATTTCATGTCGGAAGTTAGCATCACAAATAATCCTGCATGGGCATATTCGTAGGCCTTGTTAGGGTTCAAAAATGGATGGGACCAATGTTTCTTCCAAGGTATCAACCCTATTGAATGTTGAATCATCTCGGAAAACATTTTGTCTCTTGGAAGGAAGCCGGTAGCCTTGAATTTTTTACCATTCTCTGGTATCTCCCACCCTATGATTGTCAAATTACCTACATCCTTGTCCATAAATAAATTGGTTAATCCAGAGATATCCCGATTAGTAACTTTTTTATGCTTACTATCTCCTCCTGCATAGACGCAAGTAGGTTCCGCATGTTGTTGTGGTTCTTTGAATGATGCTTGCTCTTCTTGTAGAGGAAAGTTAGGTACGACGGTTATATTTTTCGTTCTCTCCTCAGCAAACTTGTGTAGCTCTTGTGCAATCTGTTCTGAAACAGTTATAGTTGGTACTGAACGAACCAACTCCTGCTCCCACCTTGTCCAGTTAGAAATGCTTTGTCGAGAAATGAATGACAACTTCAAGTTTTTTTTGAACTTGACGAATCCGGATTCTGAATTCTGAAAATTTTGAATTTTGAGATTCTCTGCATTGACTCGCGAGAGCATCGCAAAATACTCATGATCGTCAAAGACTACAGGAAGGCCTAGATCAAGTGAGATTTTAGCAGAACCAATATTATGAGCGTGTACTATTTCTGGTCTAATTTGTCTCACTAACTCTTGAATCTGTTTTTTGACACAATGGTAGTAGTAAGGAATGCCCACCATCCCTCGTGCCGTCCACTTGACTTGATGAACTTCAGAAAAAACGGTAGATTTGGTGTTGTTGGTCAAACGTCCAGCAAAAAATAGTTCATGTCCGGCTTTTTTTGCCGTTATTGCAGATTTTTCAACCCTCCAGTCCGGAAGTCCATCATCAGAAAGGTGAAGAATCCTCATTTAATCATCCTATTATTGTGGCACCAGATACGTACTAAAAAAGTCTACTTTATGATGCAAATTTCCAATATGATTTGTTTTTGGAATTATTAGAATTTACCGAACTATCAATAATTGATTACAAGATATGGGATTCTTTAAATTTGTCCCAGTTAGAATATTACATTTTTAAAAGAGATCGTATTACTGCGACTAAATGGAAAAATTCATCCCGAATATTGGAGAGGCGTCAGAATTATGAAAATTCTCATAACTGGTGCCGCTGGTTTTCTAGGCAGCCACCTGTCTGAGAAGTACGTTCTCGACAAGCATCTGGTATACGGAGTAGATAATTTGATGAATGGAAACCTTAACAATATTCGTACTCTCTTGCACAAAAAGAATTTTAAATTTATTCGTGGAGACATAGCGCTAAATGATGTATATTCCAAACTGCCAAACGATTTTGATGCCATTTTTCATCTAGCAGCCCAAATCCATGTTGATCGATCGATTGTAAATCCCGAAGAGACTTTTAAAATTAATCTAGGAGGAACACTGAAAATTCTGGAATTTGCTAGGATGAATGATATTGATAAGATATTATTTTCGTCAACAAGTGAGGTATATGGATCTGCAGAATATGCACCAATGGACGAGTCACACCCGTTATCGGCAAAACATCCATATGGAGTAAGCAAAATTGCTGCGGATAGACTATGCTATACCTACAATGAAACTTATGATTTAGGTGTAGACATTATTCGATGTTTCAATTTTTTTGGGCCGAGGCAAAAGGATACAGGCTACGGAGGCGTGATTGCGATTTTCATAAATAGGGTATTGCAAAACAAGCCCCCTATTATTTACGGTAACGGTAAGCAGTCAAGAGATTATATGTTTGTAAAGGATGCTGTTGATGCTTATGACACCGTACTAAGATCAAAAGGAAATCCAGGAAAGAATGGTATAAACTTTGGTAGCGGCAAAGAAATTTCCATAAAAGAGATTGCAGATATGGTAATCAAATATGGTGCAAAGGACAATAAGATGCAAGCAATTCACGTTGAACCCAGACCTGTCGAAGTACAAAGGCTAATAGCAGACATTTCAAAAGCAAAAAAACTATTAAAATACAAGCCAAAGATAGAATTTGAGAAAGGTCTTGCTTTATTGATTGATTGGTACAGAAACTACAAATCAGAGTTATGGTTGTATTAGACAATATTTCCAAATGACAATTAATAAAGTACTGGTCACTGGGAGTAAAGGATTTGTTGGAACACATTTATGCAAACATCTTAATGAAAATGGGATTCAGGTTGTTACTACACTAAATAATCGAAAACCTATTGATGTAACGAATATTGATCAGTTATTGACGATTGATTATGTGGATGCAATAGTACATCTTGCAGCAAAGACCTCTATATCAGATTCATTTAAAGAACCTTCTGAAACCTATTATACAAATTTTGTGGGAACCCTGAATGTTCTGGAATTTGCAAAGACAAGGAATATTAAGAAATTCATCTATGTAAGCACGTATGTCTACGGTCAACCTTTGTATCTTCCAGTAGACGAAAAACACTCTGTAAATCCCCATTCTCCCTACAACAATAGTAAATTATTTGCTGAAAAAATTTGTCAAAATTATTCACATTATTTTGGAATAAATATAGTGACTTTGCGTCCATTTTATGTCTACGGTCCTAATTGTAGAAATCATTCTCTTATTCCATCCATCATTAAACAAATTAAAAAGAACGGTAAAGTAAAGCTTTCTGGAAAGAAAGTTAAGAGAGACTTTCTCTTTGTTACTGATTTTGTACATTTGATTGAGAAGATTTTACAAGATTTCCCTAAAGGATATAATATCTACAACGTTGGTTATGGAAAAAGCTACAGTTTAAACCAAGTTGCAGAAGGACTTGCCAGATTATTTGGAATGGAAATAGAAATTGAATTTTTCAAAGTGACCAGGCCAGATGTATCTGATATGGTTGCTGATATCAGAAAGGTTTCGAAAGAATTTAACTGGAAGCCCACTATAGGTATCAAAAAAGGATTGCATTTAATTGTTCGAGAGTCCAGTAATTGAGTTTTGTAATTCAAGGATTGACCAATGGAAAAGTTTGTTCCCTCAGTATGTCCAATATGTCAAGTCCCAAGTAATAGATTATTAGTCCATATGTTGTCTCAATAGACCATGCGCATTCTACACATACTTGATGCAGCAGGTGTTGCATGCATTTACTCCAAGTACCAACGAATGCAAGGACATGATGCCAGCGTTATCTGGAACAAAGATGTTGCAGATAAATACGGAATCTATGATTTCTATAAAGATTATCTAATCAAGGTAACTTACGAAAAATTTACTCAAACATGCCTCAAAGAAGCGGAAGGTGTCGATGTAATTCATGTGCATGGCTACATAGACATTGTATTTGAGCTTCGCAAGAAGTTTCAGAAACAAAAGAAGATCATTTTACATTATCATGGAACTGACATTCGTGGATTAAAAAAACAAGCGCGTCCTCACCGATCACTATTATCAGATACAGCGATAAAGCTTAAGATGTTGTATAGAAAAAAGATTGGTCATGCAAGAGCCCAGAAATTGGCTGATGCAGTATGTGTGTCCACACCAGATTTGTTACCACTAGTTAGAAATGGCATCCATGTTCCAATTCCCATAGATATTGAACATTTTAGTTCAAAGAATAATCCAAACCGAGAACTAAAAGAGGCATTTACAATAAATTCTGAGGTAACAAACATACAACGCGCCCTTGAGCTTTGCAAGAATAATCAGATTAATCTTAACATAGAGGTAATTGATAGGACCAAGAATCCTATAAGATACACCAACATTCCTGATTTTATAAGAGGGTATAGAACATATGTAGACATTAGATATGTCAATGATATTGTATTAGAGAATCTGAGTAGCACAGCATTGCAATCCTTATCATGCGGACTAAATGTCGTGAATTATAAACTCGAAATTCTGCATGGTCTGCCAAAAGAACATGATGCAGTAAACGTAGCAACTCAGTTGACCAAGATTTACAGTGAATTAGGCATCATTTAGTTCTTCAAAATTGGTTAAAGATGAACAACATAATTCTAAATTAATCTCGATAGAGAAAACTCCATCTGACCTACGATATAGTATAATAGAATAAATGCATAAAACAGACTCACTATTTGGTAACGGCGGCTCTTGGTGATAATAACCAGCATTGTTGCCATGCCAGTAAATTTTTGAATCTCATTAGATGATTGGGCAGAAAGGTCCTAAATTCTATTATCTTTATATTTGCTAATTTACAAAAGATCTCAAAGTCCTTTACAGACCAAAAATGTAAGTGTGTGAATGATTGCCGCGGAACATATCCTCTTAACATCTGAATGCGCCATTTAATGTAACCACTATTGGGAATAGTTACTATGATCCCTTTTTTAGCATGGTTGATTGCATCATTTAAAATTTTTTGTGGATATACCGTATGTTCAATTACCTCTAAAAGTAGTATGTAATCATAAAAGGTATCATCAGAAAGACCCAGACCACCTGTAATATCTCGAATTTCTGTTTGTATACCAAGCTGCCTTGCTTTTTCACATGCTGTTGCTGAAATATCCAGTCCAGTTACTCTAACTTTTTTATTTTTTATCAAGTAATCTGAAACAGTTCCGTCTCCTACTCCAACGTCCAATATTGTTGCACCAGGTTCAATCCATTCCTCCACTAGTCTGGCCCTTGATAAATTACCGGTGTTTACAGCTGAGTGGTATTTTTCATAATCCTCGAAGACTTCTGGGAATTCCATATTACTTTGAGTTAGTGCATTCCATGATTCACGTAATATACCTAAGACAAGTGAAGCTCCAAAACGAGGAGCGTAACGTGATCGCATGTCATTGGTTGTATGAAAGGGGATATTTGATTTAATTGATAATAATTTGTGTACCTTGGCTGTATGTTTTTATTTTGGTCAAATTGACTAAAAATAAATGAAAGAAATCAACATCCCTGTCAAAACATCCAAGAGTTGTGAAGAAATATTTGTTACTGGGTATCATGCTTCTGTTGGAATTCAGTTTGGCTTACGGCGTTAATTTTCTTTGATGGAATCGTTTATTGGGCAGTAAGAGGTAGACCTGAACTATGTCCGAAATGTAAAGGACGCGAGTACGAAACAACTTTTAAGACGATTGAGGTATAGTAGTTGAATGTCAAAAATCGATATAGTACAAGATATTGTTATCGTAATGCGCGGTTAAGATGTTCATGTCTAACATAAATGACTGGTTCTAATTTCAATTCAAGACGACTTTTGAAAGTAATTCAGTGATAACTTGTGATGTCTTACCGCTTCCGAAAGCCGATGTTGAGTATTTAAAACCGGGAGTAGGTTTTTTGATGGTCTTGACAATTTTCTTGCTATTAACTCCTGTAAGAACATTCCACTGTCCTTTGAGGGTTTCAATCCACTCGGTATTTTTTCTCATGGTAATACAGGGCACTTTTAGCAAGTACGCTTCCTTTTGAATTCCCCCTGAATCAGTAACGACTTTTAGGGAATTTTGTAACAATGCAATAAAATCAGTATATCCTAATGGCAGTAACGTTCTGACATTAGAACATTCTAAGAGTCTACCCAAAAGCCCAAAAGTTTCAAACATCTTTTTCGTTCTAGGGTGTATAGGAAATACTATAATAATGTCCTTGAGTGCTTCAAATGTTTCTAGGAGTTGAATGAAGAGATACTTTGAGTTGGTATTCTCTGCTCTATGCATTGTGAGTAGTAAATATGATTTTGATTTCAGATTTAATATTTCAAGTATTTTTGATTTTTTAGATATCGACTTTGTCTTGCTTATAATTTCTACCGACAAATCTCCAGTATGGTATACTTTACCTCGTATTCTTTCTTTTTTCAGATTATTCATGGCGTTCGTGGTTGGTGCAAATAGATAATCGCTCAAATGATCCGTTAAAATTCTGTTGTTTTCCTCTGGCATGGATGCATCGAAACTACGTAATCCTGCTTCAATATGTCCTAATTTAATATTGCACTTATTTGCACATATTGCCCCAGCTAAAGTTGAATTAGTATCACCATATACAAGAACAAGATCAATTTTTTTTTCCAGGAGTTGACTCTCTAGGCGCTTAATTATTTCTCCAATATGGAAACAAGAACTACCCGACCCGACGCCAAGGTGAACGTCTGGTTTGGGAAGTGTAAATTCTGAAAAGAAAATATCAGACATTTCATAGTCATAATGTTGACCTGTGTGAATTATTACATGCTTGATTCCTGAACCCTTTAGCGATCTATGAATGGGCCCTAATTTTACAAAATTGGGTCGAGCTCCTACTATCGAGGCTATTTTCATTTATTCAAGATAACAAATTTAAAATATAAATATCCACTTATTTCTTTGATCTCGTTAGTTTCTTTTGATGTTGAATATGTTTTAGAAAAACAATAAAAATCTGAAATCAACTATTAGTAATAAGAGTTCCTAGGCATTAGTATTCCTTAATCTTAATAATTCCATAATTCTCGTCTTCTGTCTTGTTCTTATAGCTTTCCTAATTTCTGGATCATACATGCTATCGTATCCAACTTGTTTTGGTTTATATGACAAATAATGATACAACATTTGGACTGCTCCGATTCTACCCATTGGCTGACCAGTAGCAAAGCACTGCACAAACCTCCCTAAAACAAATAGAGGATGATAACCAAGCGTTCTCATACTTGCCCCAAATTCGTAAAAATGATGGTCGGCACCTAATTTTCGGGTATGAGAAAATCGGGCGTCGTTGTTGACAAGATTTCTGAATCCGTGATAAAGCGACAGTTGGAGTATAACGGATTCATATCCCATTTTTTCAGGGTAAAGATGGAGAAATTCTTCGAAGAATGAGTTCCTGACGAATCTACCCGCCCCATGTGGTGTAGAGTAACTATAATCATCATAATTGCCAGAGGATATTGCAATTTTGTCGTCAGAGTCCATTTTGTGCATTATTTTTTCAGAATAAGATTCTTCATAATGTGTATCATCCGTACTTATCAGGTGATAATCGGTGTTTTCGAGATTTAGTTTTCTGGCCAGAGTAATTGCGCTATTCCAGTTTTTAACTACCCTTCCAATATCATATCCCAAATCAGGATTTGTTATTATATAGAGATTATTGTTGCTCGATTTTAACCCTTCTAGAATGCGGTGTGTACTGTCTGTTGAGCCATCATCAACAACTATAACGTATTTTGGCGCAATTGTCTGTTTTAGCAAAGATACTATGGCATTTTCAATTTCATTTTCAGAATTCCTGCATGTTACAATCGCAAAATAACTGCCCACGGCTATAATGAAAATAATGCATCTTAAACATCTTTTGTTACTTAAGTATCTAAAATATTCTTAATATTATGAACTGGGCATGATGAAAAACACCTAATCTCTGATTATTAGTTTCTCCGGACTATTTGTCCTTTTTATTATCCGCTTTTCCATCACTGTCAGATAATTTCTTGATTCCGTACAATCGCGTTTCTCCTCGAGTAATCTTAAGTAGGGCTTCTCTCATCAATTTCCTGTCCTCTTCACTTACTTTACCTTCAATAAGATCAATCACGTACATCCACATTATAGCTCCAACTTTATTTTCCCTAAACAAGGCATCTTGTTCTACTTTCCATTGACTTTTCCTATGCCAGTATCCTAATACTATACTCACCGGAACATATGCAAGGATAAACAATATCGCAAAAATCCAAATGCTATTAAAAATCCCGGCCCAATACGGTAGTTTGTCTATTAACAGTTGATACTGGATTGTTATAAAATTGGCAAAAGTCATTGCAAAAACTAGGTAGATACTATGTCCATTACGAAAATCAAGCCAGCGTCTTCTGACCCAGTCTGAACTAAATGAAGCCATATGGAACTAAGCGGTTCTCTTTTACAAATACATTGTGTTAAAATTCTCTCTTAATCAGCTGATGGGTAAACTGAGATTCCTAAATTGAAACCAAATACACTAGTAGAACAATAGGCTAGTAAAAAGAGGATTCCATTGATAAGCCTGCAGAGATTAACGTTGATTAGAAAATGCTAGAGTGCTTTTAACAACCTGTTCATTTGTTCAAAATCAATTCCAAATCCAAATCGTTTCTCATCTCTTTTCATATTTCTATACATACTCATGAGTAGTTTGAAATGCTTTATAGAACTGAGTTTGCCATCCATCTTCATCCTGACAATTCTATAAACATCGTCGTAATATCCAAATTTTTTCAGAATTCTTTTCTCATAGAGTTTCGTGTCAAACTTTGAATCCTTATTCAAAACTTCGATAAATATATTGCAGCAAATAAGAGAAGGAATGATTCCTTCGCCGAGCATGGGAAAGACGCAGCCTATTGATTCACCGACTCCTATTATGTTGTCGTAGCTGAAAGGCAGCATTCGCTTGGGTGGAGATAGCCTTATGGGCCTGCCAATTTTTTTCAATACCTTGGCGTTAGGATTTTTTTCAAAGAACTCGGATATCCCAAAATATCTTCTATCGATATCACCTGCCCCTATATAGGCTCGTCCATTCCCCAATGGAAAAAACCAGAAATAGCCACGAGCCCCTTTGTATCCCATGACGTAAAACTCTTCAACCTCATCGACGTTTTCTACGAGATATTCGTATGATGGTATTATGAAGTCTTCTGTGGATCTTGGAAGTAGAGATCTGTGAAGCCCAGTACAATCTATAACATAGTCATATTTTGAAAGAAAAGCTGATTCTGGCGTACAACGAAAACCGTAGTTTATCTCTAATCCTTCACATAGATCTTGCTCCCAATGGTACTTATCATACGTGACTAAACCCTTGAGTTCAAGATATTCTATCTTATTATCAGGGAGGTCCATTCTCAATTTATTTCCACGATGAAGAACATAATTTTCAAAGTCTAGCCCCGCATTCTTGGAAAATATTTCAAGCATGTTTTTTGAGGCGCCCCAGGCACATACTGGCCAATGTGAATCCTTTTTCGATGCCTCGAAAACTTCTACTTGGTGACCTTCTGCTTGAAGGCGATTTCCAAGGTAAGAACCCGCAACTCCCGCACCAACAATGGCCAGTTTCACGTTTACTTTTGGGATAAAAATTGTTTATATTTCTTGTTGATTTGTTTTTTCTCATTCAGATATTGAGGTAGCTCAAATCTCAGAAATTTGGATTCGAAATCAGTATTTAAAACTCCATTTTAAATCGCTTATTTAGTGGAATTCAAGTCACTTTGTCTTGAGAAATGTGCCGAATCACTCAGGATAGGCCATTAATTGAGATGCGTCGGGTATTAATTGATATGTTATGAACTTATGGTGGTAGTGAGGTATTTCATTGAATTCAGACCCGGGAACAATTCTGAATATTTGGTAACTCTCAATATGATGAGCGAGTTTCAAATTGAGCTCGAAATTGAGTTTACTAAAAAGTTTAGTAAAAGTATACTATTATGAAAGAATTTAATATTTATTGTATCTAGTAGAAGAACTACTTATACTGCAACTTAGTTACAATAGAAAGATGAGTTCGACTTATATAGTTAGTAATGTAGCCCTATTATGGATGCAACAAACAATGTCATACACATTAGCAACAATATTGGTAGCACTAGCGACTATCAGTGGCGTAAATATGCAAAGTTCAATGCAAACAGCACTAGCACAAGGCTTACCATTATCAAGTCCAGCATGCGGTCAAGTAGTTCATGGTAACGTGACATTAACTGCAAATCTCGTCTGCACAGGAGATGGATTGATTGTGGGAGGAGATAACACAACGATTAACTTGAATGGATATTCTATCACTGGACCAGGAGATAACAGTTCTAAAGTAGGAATAGCAGTGCCACATTCAAACAGTGTGGTTATACAGGGTTCTGGAGCTATTCGTAATTTCCAAGCAGGAGTTTTGATCACTGGTTCTGAAAATACTAATATCCACAGAGTAACATTTGATGGAAACAAAATTGCTGTCTTCATGACTGGTTCTATTGGAAGTACTGTTGAACAGAACTTTATTGGACCAAATACAATCGGCGTGGCATCTCACTCATCAATAGGAGCTCAGGTACATGCCAACATGATGACAGGTAACGATCTAGCAGGCGTAACGCTTGTCAATACAGACAAATCGCAAGTAGATGCCAATTCAATTGGTGGAAGCAGAAATGGTATATTCCTCGATGCCCAAAGTACAAAGAACACAATACTGTACAACAATGTACTGAAGAATGATGTCGACATAAACAATGCTGATGGATTGCCACTCAACATAAACGGAAATGAACTAATAAAGAACAACTGCTTCGTTAGTCAGCCAAGCGGCGGATGTAATCCCCAATAGGACCAAAGTCACGCAGCTGGGTAAAGAACTACAAACCTCTTTTTTTATTTTAATTAAATCTAAATATTCATTCTATTTC
>JAICFW010000079.1 GCA_025923455.1 Nitrososphaeraceae archaeon
CATGATTAAGCGACCACATTGGTTTGTATGCTTTGAGGATCTGATTCATGACAGCATTCTCGCATCTCATGTGGTCACACTCCATGAATTCAACTTTATAAGTCTATTAATCATTGCTAGCTAGGATGGCATTATTGAAAAATCCTTTCATACCTGTAATCAATTTAGTGACAATACGTCGGGGTCAATCTGATTTTTCAGATTGATCAAACTTAGAATTTCTAAATTCCTTGAATAGAGAACCTTACTTTATAGCAATATAAACACCGAAACTAATAATATTTTTGGTTTTCAGGATATACTTGCCGTTAGGGTTCATCAAAATTCGAACCTTGCATATACTAGGGTTCTACTACTTGGTATTTAGCTTTTTGTCTTAATGGGGGTTTCTGTCTCTGTTTACGCATTTTACTGCACTCTGCAAAAGCCAGATCTATCCAAGCCGTCAGTTCATTTTGTTCTTCGGGCAGGTAATTAGTCAAGGAATGTTCGTCGTGCTTTGAAAATTTCATTATTACTTTTCTAGCCTGCCTTTCAAGTTTCTTCCTCCTGAACAACTTATTTTCAATTTGGGTTAACGGCGAGGTTTTAAGAAAAAAATAGTGTTCGGTTATGAATGTTATTTCAGATATGTCAGAGGTCATCTCCTGACTTGTCTGCGAGGCTCTTCCTCAACCGCCACATCCACCACCGCCACATCCACCACCACCGCAACAGCCGCCACCACCGTCACCACCATCACTACCTATTGAGCCACAACCTGCAACTCCAATCCCTCCAATCCTTGTTCCTTTCTTATCGTATCCACCTGCCTGAAACGCCCCCAATAGTGCAGTAACCGCAAAAATATTGTAAAACAATGCGACAAAATCATCCCAACAAATGTACCAAAAGATGGTAATGTGTAACAGTATTATTGTTCCAACAATTGCGCTACCCTTAAACATAAAATCTGTGATTATTTCATCTTTAATTTTTAGGCCTGCAATAACACTAGCGACAACAAAGGCTATTCCAAGTACTATTGCCTCTACTAGTGCATGTAACATGTTTTGGTAGAATTGCCATATCAGGAATGTAGGAATAAGAAAGGCAAGAGATGTGTATACTACAGCTAGGACCATTTTCAACTCTCCTCCTTGTTCGGATTTTGTCTCGTAAGTGGTGTTTTTTCTTAACTCCCAAATTTCGGGTAAGCGCCCAAAGTACCTTTCATATTCTTGATAAAAAAATTCGGTACTTTGCTTTTTTTTATATGGGAAAAGGGGGTCAATTCCATAACGTGAATCGACATTGGGTTCATGATGAATATACTCTCCAACCAATGTATCACAGAATTTTCTGTATTCGTTTGTGAACAAAATGAATGTGTGCCACACTTCATCCACCAATTCACTTACCATTTCTACTCTCTTGTCAGTTTCAAGGTTAATGACTACAATTGCCATGAATTTTTTGAATTCATTAACAATGTCCTTGATTTGAGCATCTGTCATCTTGTTAAATAGTTCCTTGGGTTTTATTCTTTCAATTACTCCAGATGGAATTTCATATTTTTGGAGTTTGTCGAGCGATTGAATTGTTTTGGCAGAAAGGCTACAAATTACTTGTTCAGAGATGTTAAAAGATTTAGGTGAACCCCTACAAACGGCTTGTGTTCTCGTGATGACTCCCTTTTCGTTAGGGCCTATCACATATAATATATGAAGAAATAATATTTAAGGTTTCCTAATATTAGGAACACAATTCTGACCGGTCGTGCTCGATGTATTTTTTTTGGATTAATCAAATTAGAAATTTCTAGTCTCTATCAAAATCATCCCTGTTTCTGGACTACCGTAAAATGTCTGCTTATTTCAAAGACTCTTGGATTTTCTTTTTTATTTCTAGTAATTTTGGGTTGTCCGGATTTATTGCAAGGGCCCTTTCGATATTGTTTATTGATTCTTGGTATTGTCCTAAATTATAGAATACTTGACTTTTGTTCATGAGTATAAAAATTTCATTCGGATCTATTTCTAAGGCCTTATCATAACACTTTAAGACTTCATGGTATTTTCCAATTGCGTATAATGCTCGGGCCTTGTTGTTCAGAATATCGATGGCAGTAGGCTCTATTTCTAAGGCTTTATCAAACCACTTTATTGAATCACGATGTTTACCAATGTCATTCAAAGCTATAGCCTTGTTAACTATTGCGTAAACATCATTTGTATCTGTCTCGAGGATCCTATCAAAAATTTGTAACGCTTCCTCAGGTCTATTAAGTCTTAGAAGACAATATCCTTTATTTTTTTGAGCATCCACGTGCTTAGATAGAATTTCTAAAACTTTGTCAAAACAAAAAAGAGCTGCATCAAATCTCTGTAAATGCCCGTACGCTACCCCCTTATTGTAATATGCCTCTGCCAGGGACGGATCCACTTCCGTGGCAAAATCGAAGGAATTGATGGCCTCTTCATATCTTCCTAGTTCATTAAAGATGCGGCCTTTATGGAAATGAATTTGGAAATCCAATGATTTCCTACTTAGAATCTGATCAAAAGAGATATTACCAGAATCTAACTCTCTAAGTTGACTTTGGTCAAGGGTTATAGTATACTTTCTATTTATGAAAAGATCTTTGTTGTTGGTACCAAGAGCAAGAGCACTATCCAACAAGTTCAACCCCTCCTCTTTGTTACCCAATCTCTCCACAGCAAGGGCCTTGTTCAGGTAAGCAATCACGCTTTCAGGATTATTATCAATAAATCTGTCTAGCCAATAAACTGCGTCTTGAACATCCCCAATTCCATGCTGAGCAGAAGCTATTGCCATTTCTAAGAAAAAGTTCTGATCCATCGCATATGCGAGATCATTACAATCTTTGGCTTCCTTGTGTCTCCCCATTGATTTCAGTGTTGATGCTTTGGCCGTTAAGGTTTGAACGTTTCTAGGTTCCATTTCTAGAGCCAAGTCATATGTATCTATGGATTCATTTTGTTTTCCTAATTCAGCTAGTGCTCTTGCCTTTTCAACTAATGCTATGACATCTCCTGATTCAAGCTCTATAGCTTTATCACATGCATCTATGGATTCTTTGTATTTGTTCATTCTGGCTAATACCTGAGCTTTGGACACAAAAGTTGCGCCAGAAGGACTGATACTTAATGATTCATCGTAACATTTGAGCGCTCCTAAGTTATCACCGCTAATAAAGAGTTTATAGCCAAGATCGTTTAACTGCAGCGTAGAGAGAACATATTTTTTAACTTTACCAAAAAGCTTCATTGTATAAAAAACAATTTACCAAATAAATAAGGTATACGTTGGATGGCAAATAAAGTTTTCATTGGTAATATTGGTAATACTAGTCACTAAGAATCCGTCCAGATCTGCTTGTCAAATTAACCATAGGTGATTACATTTCCAAATAATTTTTTCGGCGCCGAAAGTCTGAATTTTGACATTGAATGTTCCATCATGAATCTGCAAAATCTTGATTTTCTTGGATGAAGCCTATGCTGTCATAATTAAGATCGATAGCATAGAGCGAGCCATTTTTCCCTTCTTATATAAGACTTGACTAGTAAAGAGCTTACGTATAAAAATACTTAAATAATACTTTATTGAATATAGAAAATGCTAACTTTTGCGCATAGCTATTAAAGATTGCAAGAAAAATAAATTTAATTATGATAAATTGTCAGAATCATTTTCAGAAAATTATCGAGATGGTTGTATTGGAATCAAGCATACCGCTTAACTTATCTATATTCATAATGAACGTCAGTACTATAACCAGTGATCCTCAGTTACCAAACAAACGAGAGTCAAAAAAATGGGTTCAGTCATTCTAATCGTTTCTCTTCTGGCAGGCATGATTTCTACGTTTGGTAGTGCAGGCAGTAGTTATGGAAACGAACTAATTTCGAACAATATAACAAATGCTACCAGCGCCGGAATAAACAACACACGTGGAAATTCAACAACATCAAATACGCAGACAGGCTCTGTGCCAGATGATGATAAAACGGGAATTATTGCTAGTATACCTGGTAAATGCCTAGGTTCAGCGCTATGTCCAGACTAGAATCAAGCATTGAGTTATGTTACCGCAAATAGGGTTAAATTTTTTATAATCTTATCATACGCTCTAAAGTCAAATTTAATTACTAATATGGAACTATACGTTGCTATAAATGTCAATTTTATACGAAAAAATATCGGTTAAAATATTATGAACTTAAGCACGGTTATAATACTCTTTTTAGTAACGACTGATAAATTACCACTATTATGAATGTATGAATATATGACTATGTGTTGTCTATCAATTCAGTGAATTAATCGGTAAACTAAATGAAAAACTTGCACCGATACCATCTGGGTTGTTTTCGGCCCAAATTCTTCCCCCATGCGCCTCTATAATACCTTTAGAAATAAAAAGTCCCAATCCGGTGCCGTTGTTTGATGTAGTAACGAACTTTGAGAAAAGATTTGGCATTAATTTTGGAGGAATACCGGTTCCGGTATCTCGTATTGTAACAACAACTTCATTCTTGTTACTGTGGTCGATATTTATCGTTACTCTTCCATTTTTAGTAAACTTTAAGGCATTACTTAGCAAATTGGAAAGTACCTGATAAATTCTATCCCTATCTACATGTACAGTAACTGACTCTTTAGGTTGGAAAATAATTCTAACATTCTTGTTTCTTTCTGAGATACTTCTGTTTTCAATATCATTTACTACGGTCTGGATTTTCTCATTGAGTTCAATTCGGGATCTAGAAAGTTTCAACGAACTGCTTTCAATCTTCGAAACATCCAAAATATCGCCAGAAAGTCTTTGAAGTCTTCTGGCATTTCTCATTATAACATTGAGAAGCTTTGATTGGTGCGAATCTGATACACCATCAAGTAAAACATCTGTGAGGCCAAGGATAGGTTGAATTGGCGTTCGCAATTCATGCGCGGCCATGTTTATGAACTCTTTCTGTAACTTGTCATTTTCTCTTAATTGACTATTAGCTTCCTGCAATGAACGATTTGAATTTTTAAGCTCATTAGATATTATGCCCAGCTTAACATTAGATTTATTCAGCGCCTCAGTTCTTTTGATCACTTCTTTTTCCATCGTGTTACTCCATTTAAGTAGAAATATTATTAATAATACAACGCAAGCAAAAACTGCTGCTAATAGCGAATAACTCTTAATTCTTTCAGTGAAAAGGGTCTCACCAATCTTTGAAAAAATTTCCTTGGTCGGGGTTACCACTTGTAGAAAATAGGTTGGTGTATTCCGTATTAGTACGGGCTGTCCTGTATTAATTCTTTCAGTTCTACCATAATCGTATACCCCATAATTTGCCTCACCGCTTAGAAGAGTTCGTGTCAGGTTGTTCAAGATCTCGTTTTGAGTAATAAAATTCTGTACTGTTTGCCCAAAAAAATTCTTCCCCAGGAGCGTCTTATCAGCACCTACAGCTAGTATCGTTGCATTCCTATCATATACTACTAAGAATTGTGAATTAATATCATGAACATTTCCATATCTGGAAAAAAACTTTTCGGTGGGTATCGATGCGCCTATCAAACCCAAGTACTCACTGTTTTCTTTGTTTATAATAGGAACCGCAATGTAGATTGTGTAGGTTCCATGCCTTTCAAAACCTTTAGAGAACACTGGGTTTAGTTCATTCTTAGCTTCTTTTACCCACTCTTTCTGAGAAAAATCTGATCCTAGGTATTGATCCGTTCCTTGGTTAGATAGATCGGTAGTTACGGTATCATTTTTGTCTAATATAAAAATTCTATCTATAATATCATCTATTGTGTGGTATTTCTGTATAATTAGACTGTTAGTTTTTTCTGAATCCATGCGAGCATCCTGGAGGTAAGCAGAGTCGGCTAAACCATCAAGTACGGCTGTAACCAAGGTAAGATCTGAACCTATATGTTGGGAAAGACTCTTTGATGCAATTCGCTGCCTATCAATTTGTTCTGACACGAGACTACTCTTAATATTCTCTTCTGTTACAATCTGGATAGAGTAAGATACAGTGAATGAGAATATGACTATCGATATCACAGAGAGAATTCCAATCTTGTAGATTTTTGGTAATGACAAGAACATGCAGTTACTATCCTAATAACAAACTATGTTACTAATTTCCTTTCCTAATGGAAGTTCTCCTTACAAATATAAGGTTGAAAATACACCCAGAGATGACATATCGTAATCGATAGTGTTTTAGTAATCTTGGATTCCTGCAACTAAATCTCCTCTTCGAAAATGGCCATATTAGGACACCTAGGACCACGAGTTCAAACATTGTGTTTAAGCTTCTCGATAATGTGTTGAATTGAGATCAAATATAGGTTCAGGAAATACTCCTATAGCTCCTCCGAACATAACCATAATCAAAGATCTAATATGAACGCAAAATTTTCCGTTATAGAATTTGCTTTTTCACTATTTCAATAAATCTTTCTTTCCCAACTGGCTTTTGAATTATTTGTTCGGGTTTAACTTCAGGGAGTAAAACTAAAAGTTCTTCGGCAATGTTGAGACAAGTGGCGAAAAGTATCTTAATATCATGCTTTATTGATTTAAGCTTATAGTAAAGTTGGAAACCATTGATTTCCGGCATTCTTATATCACTGATTATTAGATCATAAAATGAAGGATCTGTATTAGCATAATGTAACAGTGCTTGCCGTGGATTCGAAAATGATCTCACTTCAAAACCTTCCAGCTTTAGGAAATGCTCTAGCACCATTAGATCATCTTTTTTATCATCTATAAGTAAAATTTTTTGAGTTCCGGAGGACTTCACATCAAAGACATATTTTTTCGTTTCAGCCGTAGATCTATTTAATGGATTAGTATGGGTGAAATTTGATAGGTTTACTCGTGAGAGTAAATATAGCGGATAAGAAAACTTTCCTGCTCCACAATAATAGCTATTCATCTCTTGAACCTTATACGGATTACTAATCTTTAATGATCTCATAATTTGGTAAAGATCACTTCCTATTATGATACTATTAGGTGGTGCAAACAAATTTATCTTGGAACAAAAATTAACTGTTGATCCAAATAGGTCTTCCGCATCAAATCCCTTAAATTGAGCTCTCTCTACTTTTCCGTAGTCAATACTAACTCGATAGCTAATCGTGGGTAAATTCTTTTCTCGGAGCTGATTATTTATAGTTGACCGCTCATCCATCTGGGCAAAGCTGCAATTAACAACATTTTCAAAAGCGGTTAAGTTAGTTGTGTCCTTTGTTTCTGGAAAATAAGAAATTATTCCATCGCCCACGGTCTTGATGATCTTTGCGTCATACTTCTTAAGTATACTTGCTACACTGTTGATGAAAATCCCATAAAAATCTCTAATTTTTTTAGAAGAATTGATTGTCGATACTAACTTAGTTGAACCTACAATATCGATTAGGCTAACACAAAAATTTTCAGAATTACCATCGAGTAAGACGTGATTTCCATTATTTTGATCTAGTAACTTAGGGTATGGATTTATTGGATCACGAAATAATTTGTCAGAGGTCGGGTACGTCAAATTGATGGCGGTTTTGCTGCTTAATGAATTTATATTACTCGAATTATTCCTGACCGCAGTTTTACCAAAATAACCGTTCATTTATTATTTTAGTTTTTGATTACTATTAAGTAATGCTTATTTTTGAAATACTGATCAGAGTATAATTTTCTCGCCTTCATGCATCAAGTGCCGCTCGTACTGTCCTGATAAAATTTTCCTTGTCAATGGGTTTCTTTATAACATCCTCTGAACCTATATCAGGAAAGATTGCAGTTAATTCCTTCGCTGCATCAAGAGCAGAAACAAATATAATTTTAGAGGATGGATTCATTGCTTTTAAAGCTTGATATAACTGAAGTCCGTTTAAATTTTCCATCCTGATATCGAGGATAATTAAATCATAAAGACCAGGGTTTGATGCGAAAGCCTTCAGTGCCTGAAAAGAATCTGTAAATGTTCTTACCTTAAATCCAGTGTAAGCCAAAAATGATTCATATGTAAGTAACACATCAGGTTCATCATCAACCAACAGGATATTGGGATTGTGGACAGGCAGTTGATGTGCCTTTGTGCTAGATGTTATTGTCTGTTCATTAGAAACGTTGTTAATGAACTTTTTGTATGAATTTACAGGTTGATGTGGGCTAATAATGTTCTTAGGACCTGTAGACTCACCTTCGTTCATTAACCTTTTCAAAACAAGTCTTCCGGTCTCAGAAATGGCAACATCAGAACTAACTTCTAACCATCCAAGTACTTTCAGCATCTGAATGTACCTCAAACATACATTGTAGTTTAAACGACTTTTCGTGGCTAAGGCGGTCTTTTTTGTTGGACCGTCACGGTATAATATAGAGAGTAATCTCTGTGTCACATCGAAAGAAAAGGATCCGATGTTCCCTGCCATCTATAATTTTTGCTGATGTCCCCTATATGAAATTTTCTTATATTAGCTTATTTAATCGCCATTCTCTTTAAGGGGATGAGCCACATGAAAACATCATAGAAATTAAAAATTGAAAGTCTGTTAAAGGGTATAAATGGGCATATTTCAAAATGATACATCAATTATTAGATTACCACAGTAAGCGAACAATAAGAAGTCTCACGAGGGAATTGCTTTCTGATCATTATTTGGGATCAATTTACAGGAACCTAGCACAAGCACAAATCGAGAGAGGCAAATGGCTTTTAAACTGATACTCTAGATAAGAACTCTTATTCTAGAACTGTGTGCGAGACGTTACAAGCGCGACTCAGCAACACTGGCGAAACAACATTGTATAAATTGTGGCAGGCAGACTCGACGTGAATGAGCAATATTATTTGGATTCCAGAGCTACGCACTAGTCTGGACAGAGTGCTGAACCTAAGCATTTATCGGGCACACTCGCGATACTTCCTATGTTATCGCCCTCTTGAAACGCACTCGATTTCTGTGTAATTGGATTTCTTAGGTTTCCATCAGTCTTGTTTCTGTCTTTTGTCGAATCAATCAGGTTGAGTCCTGTCGTATCATGTTTCGACATTTCCTTTGTATTTACGTAAAGAGTTGCACAAGAAATAATGGATAACGTCGCTCCTATTAGAATACAAAGGCCTAGCATCCATTTAACCTGTTGTTTCAACTATTACTTTACCCCACAGAGAGAGGATGATACTATAAGCTTTTCTGGATCTGCGTATATTCCTCTTATTTCATATCCTATTGTTTCCTCTCGGAATGCTGAATAGGCTTTCATTGAACTTTCCCTAACGAGGCCTTTTTCCGTATGCATATACCCAAGCTATGGCATGGAAACAGATTAACTGTAGTATCATCTGGTTATTACAAATACAAAGGGATTACTACTTTTTAGTTTAGAATTCCTGATGGAATTGGAATAATAATTTTAAATGAAATTACGATATGTCAGAACAATTGATGCTAAAAGTGTAATAGCAATCTTCAGTAATTGAATAGGCCCTTAACAAAGGACAATTATCAGACTAAAAAGTTTCAAAACTGATCAAAAATTACATCCAATCTATATGATACTGCATTGTATTAGAATCAGATCATTATTAGTGCGTCAAAGAAGTTGCTTTTAAAATCAAAAAAA